>CALISH010000100.1 GCA_938041275.1 uncultured Solobacterium sp. | reverse complement strand
TGGGGCTGTTGATCATCGTATTACACAGATGATTGAGGAGAAGACAATACCTACTGATAATACTGTTGAAAAACCGAAGGATGAAAAAGAAAAGGAATTTGATTTACCAACAACGGTCGATGATCCAGATTCTGCCACGAGTAAACAGGCAACAGAGATTCAAAATTCTGGAGGACTTTACATTGTGCGTTTCTATCTTAATGCAGGAAGTCTAAGAATCTATGGTAAGCATACAGGTCAAGGTACTTTTGTGGCAAAACTATATGATTTAGAACAGAACCTTATTGCGGAAATGGTAAATATTGAAGGATATGGAGAATATGATCAAACGACACAGACGCCTCCAGGTTACTATTATCTGATTGTACAGAAGTCGGATGGAAAATTCGATTTAAACTATGAATACTAATGTTCGAGAAAATCGAACATTTTTTTATGGAGTTTTCGTATTTTTAGTGAATACAAAAGTGTGAGGACTACTATGGAAGAACGATTGATTGAGTGTTTAAAAATAGCGATGGAGTTTCATGTGACCGATATCCATTTTCATCTAAAAACATATCCTAAGGAAAGTTTGAGTATCGAGATGAAGATTGAACAGGATGTTAAGCAAATGGTCCCAAAAGAAGATGATATTCGTTTATTTCGTTATCTGATGTATAAAGCAAATCTAGACTTATCAGATATCCACCATCCACAAACGGGAAGATTTGAGATGGAAATTGATGGGCAACCAGTATCTTTACGCTTTGCGCTAGTTTCAAGTTATCACAATACATCAGGTGTGCTACGTATTCTGAATCAGCATTCACCTCTACATATTGAAGATTTAACAGTTGATTATGATACTTCGATATGGCTAAGGAATATTACAAAACATACATCAGGGCTTTTTATATTTTCTGGACCAACAGGTTCTGGAAAGACAACAACGCTTTATACCATTCTCAATGAAACTAAGGGAAAGAAGATATTTACTCTGGAAGATCCGGTTGAGGTATATCACGAAAACTATGTGCAAATACAGATCAATGACCACCAACATTTATCTTATGACGAGGGTATTAAACAACTCATGAGACATGATCCGGATATCATCATGATTGGAGAAATTCGTGATAGTCAAGCTGCATTAATGGCAGTGCGCAGTGCACTAACAGGGCATTTGGTAGTGACGAGTTTACATAGTCAAAATTGCATGTCTGCGATTGACCGTCTATTAGATTTAGGGGTGGATATGTATCAATTGAAAGATGTACTGATAGGTATTTCTAATCAGCGTTTATTTAATTTAGGAGCTGGAAAACGCTCGGGTGTGTATGAATATATGAATCGAAAGGAGGTGGCTTATGCCTTGGAACATCGATGTGTTTCTGAAACGTTTATCACACTCCAAAAACAATTACAAAATGCAGTTAAGAAGGGATATATTGCGTCGGATTGTCTTGAGGAATACTCGCTTTGATAAACTAGAATGCCAAGGAATTGTAAGTTTGATGGAAAACGGGTTTAGTTTTACCGATACATTACAAATTTTGAAGACAAAAAGAAATAAACAGCATATTGCGCATGTATTAGAAAAACTTGAACAAGGACAGACGTTTAAAGATGCATTTTCTTCACTATTGCCGGTTTGTTATAGAAAGTACTTTGATAACTTTATTCGTTATCTGCCAGTACTTGATAGTATGCGGATTTCAATTGAACTTGCAAGTCATGAAGAACAAACAAAGCTTAAGATGATGAAGGATATGATCTATCCGATTGTCATGTTATTTGTGATGTTTTTTGGGATGTATTTGTTTAATGGTTTTGTCTTTCCACAGATGATTACATTAATGACTAGTTTTGAGGTGAATGTCACAAGTTATTACTTCTTACGAGGATTGATACAACTATTATCGTGGCTAGCGACTTTTGTGATTGTTATAGGAATCTTGTTGTGGATTATGTTTCAACATCCACAAAGAAAGTGTTGGTTATATCGTTTGCTTGTAAAGTACGTGCCAGATTCACTTTTGGTTCAAAAGGCATCTGCAGAATTTGCAAGATACTTCCTTGAATGTGTTAGGGTACGTATTCCAACGATACAAACAATGAAAATTTTGTTGGATATGAAAGAGAAACCTTTAGTGTGTTTAATAGCAGAAGAGTTGAACGAATCATTATGTAAAGGCGAATCATTTGAAAATACATTACATACACCATATGTAGAACATGCATTACAACAATTCTTTCAAATTGCCTTACATGGTTCAAACTGTGAGAAGATGCTAGAAGGATATCTAGTGATGAACCAGCAACGACATATCAAACAAGTACGTATCTTTACACGTAGCGTACAACTATCTTGTTATGGAACGATAGGATTAATACTGCTTGTGATTTATCAGATACTAATGTTACCAATGCAGATGTTACAGAATATCTAGGAGGTGAGCGATGAATAAAAAAGGATTTACATTACTGGAGATGACGATTGTTATCTTAATTATTTCAATACTGTTTTTATTAGTAATACCAAATATTAAAAAGACACTAACAATTGTAAACGATAAAGGTTGTAAGGCATTGGAGAAGATTGCGGACTCTGCGATTATCCAATATAAACTAGAATACGATAGTTATCCTGGAAGTGTGAGTGATTTAGTGAATGCTGGATTATTAACAGAACAGCAGATTACCTGTGATGGCGAGAAGAGTCTTGTAATTAGTGATGGACATGCGTATATCGAATAAAGGTTTTAGTTTGTTGGAGATGTGCGTAGTTCTTTTTGTGATATCGGTATTTATGATGTTGTTACCGACGAATGTACATACGCTAGAAACGGAATATTATGCATTTGAGGATAAATATCTATATTTACAAAGTACCGCAATGAAACAAGCAAAAAGTATATCTTTTGAAGAATATAATGTACGTTTTAATCAAAAGGGAAATGTGAATCAAGCAAAAACAATCTATTTTAAAAATGAACGTTCAATCATTGTAGAACTTGGTGGTGGTAGACTTGCAATTCAATAAAAAGGGATTATTTACTATGGAAGCATTTGTTAGTTTAAGTATCACATTATTGTTAGTTGGTCTAATCACGAGTATCGTACAAGTAAGTCACGCACAATATACAGTATTTGAAAGGAAGATACGTGAGATGGAAGAGTCATTATTAGAAGTGATGAATGATGTAGAAGGGTGTTTACAAGCATGTCAAATAGAAGAGGGTTCGCACTCATTGAAATCTTAATTTGTATTTTAACAGTATGTATCTGCATTCCAATAACAGTACAAGTTTTATCTATTGCGTGTAATGTCTTAAAAGATAAAACTCCATTAAAAGATCAGATTGCGCTAGTGCAATTACGGCATTATCTAGCAGTAGCGTATGACATTGAATTACAACCAACTATGATTTCATTTCAAAGACAACATGAAGAAATGAGATTACGTCTTGTGAATCAGAATCTTATCATACAGCCAGGTACACAAATATTCTTAATGGATATAGAGAGTGCAATGTTTTACTTAGAAAATGATAGCGTGATTCTACGGTATGTTAGGGAGAACCAAGAATATGAAGTATTCTTATGTAAACAATAAAGGTTTTATCAGTGCGTATTTTCTCGTTATCTTTCTATATGTGATAACACTTGTGACAGTACTGAGTGCCAATTTGAATTACCAAGCAAAAACACTAGAGAACTTAGAAATAATCTATGCCTATCAACAAGAAGAACTTTCAGCGATTGCTCTATTAAAAAAAGAATTATGTACTGAAATGAATTTAGAAGATAAATATCAAATCAGAGATCGATATATTTATATCCAACTGACAAATGAGATAGTTATTGTGGAATATGATCCAGATAAAAAAGTTGTGTTAGATTATGAGGTCACTCGATAAAGCGATGTTTTTTCAGATTCTTCATAATTAAGAGTGTTATAAGATTGTCTTTTTGTTTATAATGAAACTACTGGAGGCGAGTTTCATGGAGAAAGTAAGATTTATTGGCAGTAAAAGAAGAACAAATACTCCTATTAGCTATCGTCAGCGTGTTGTGCAGTATCGTCATAGACCATCCCTGCAACATGCAGTTTATAAAAATGAGAAAATATCTAAAGCAGAATCTGTTATTAATCAATTGATTCCTCAGAAGTTTGTTGAAGATATCAAATTAGATGAGAATCTTGATAAAGCAAAAGCTGCACTTGGCGATGTAGGTGGAAAGATGAAATCTTTCTTATCAGATGCTGGAAATAAAGTAAAAGAATCTTCTAAGCATGCATGGCAACTATTACAGGAAAAATATGTATCGCTGAAAAATGATTTCCAAAAAAGTAAAGAAGAACGCTTAGAAAAACAAAAGGCGGCACTTCAAACTTCGAAAACAGAAGCAGCAGATAGAAAGAAACGACTGTAGAAGAAAAGTCTAAGCCTATTAAGATGACGCGAAAAGAAAGACTGATTGCGGAAGCAGATAGAGACATAAGTACTGCAAAGACAGACTTCTTAACAAGACTGTTATTCCCAGCGTATGCGATTGATCGTCTTGCGAAAAACCACGATGACTTCATGATGTTCATAGGTGTTGCGATTCGTAATTCAATCCATTGGATTGCGTTTGCGTATTTCTTATCTGCAATGCTTGCTAGTTATATTAATCTTTCACCTTTTGGGTTTACTAGAATGAATTTTAGTGACACATTTATCATGTCTTTAAAACTAGCATTCTTATTCATCTTATATGAAGGAATCTATTTGGTAATTAGTGGCTATATCGCAAATATCAAGGTATCTTATAACTATCGTCATCAACTTGCGTCATTAACTTCTATCGCAAGTTTACTTCCAACAGTGATGTATATTCTTGCGATTCTATTGTTATCGAAGTCTATGTTAGTTGGGTTTTTGTTAGGTGCTCTTGGTATGGTGGCTGGTGTATATCTACGTATTCAGGCATATATTAAGTCTGCGCCATTTGCGACAAGTGCACAGATGATTGTTCTGATGATAGTAGTCGCTGGATTTATTTGTACTGCATACTTCTATATTCCACTTACAATGCAAAGCACAGTGGAGATGCTAAAAACATTATTAAATATCTAAGAAGGAGAAATCCTTCTTTCTTTTTACTGGTAAGTGTAAATAAAGTGGTATATACTAAAGAAGATAAAACTCAGGGCAGGGTGCAATTCCCGACCGGCGGTATACCCCGCGAACCGAAAGGTTGAATCGGTGCAATTCCGATGGCGACAGTACAGTCTGGATGGAAGAGTAAAATGTTTTTTCATCATCAATTTTTACCCGAGGTGTTATCTTAGATAGCCTCTTTTATTTTGAGGCAAGGAGATGAAACCATGTCAGGAAGTAAGAAAGTTTTAACAACAAAATTTATTGCGAATGTAGCGGTCCTCAGTGCGGTAGCGTTTGTGCTGATGCTATTTGATTTTCCGTTACTATTTATCGCTCCTAACTTTTACAAGTTAGATTTTAGTGAAGTCAGTGTATTGATTGGTGGATTTGCGTTTGGGCCATGGGCAGCAGTTCTGATTGAAGCAATCAAAATCATCTTGAAGTTATTATTTAAACCTACACAGACAATGTTTGTAGGTGAACTTGCAAACTTCATTATCGGTGTTGCATTTACTGTGCCTGCTGCGATTATTTACCGTAAGCAGAAGTCTAAGAGAAGTGCTTTAATTGGTATGGTAGTGGGTACACTTGTAATGGCTGCTGTTGGTATTCTAGCGAATTATTTTGTGCTATTACCGTTCTATTCAACACTATATGGAATGCCTATTGACGCATTTGTTAAGATGGGATCAGCAATTTTCCCATTTATTAAGAGTGTATGGGGATTACTCTTTGTTTGCGTATTACCATTTAACTTAATCAAGGGCTTTGTTGTAAGTGTCATCACAAGACTACTGTACAAGCGTATCTCAGGTTTTTTGCATTAATCTGAAAATTCAGTGAAAAGGCGTGATAATACGCCTTTTTTCATATGCAAATAATAAAAATATCTAAGCGAGTAAGTGAAATAAATACGGATATGGTATAATATTTCTGTTTATTGGGAGATGTACATATGGCTGAATTATCACGTATTAAGAAATATAAAGATTTGCGCGAGAAAATTGCGCAAGATTTAGATAGTAACGACGTAACAACAACCAAAGAATTATCTCGTTTTCAAAAGAGATTGAATCAGATCGATGCGAATAATTTCCACAGAAGTGGGGATTATACAGAGAGTGCTAACGAAGGTGTTCATCGTCGCGTAAGTGCACCAATCAAAGATGTAGAACCTGCTAAACCAGTGATTTCTGAACCAGTCACTTCTTTTGGTCATGAAGAGCCAGCACCAACATTGGCAAACTTTGAGGCTGGTGCTTTTACGACAGTAAATGACTTAGCGGGATATGATAATGACTATCTAGATCAGTATATTCGTGAAGTAAAACAATATAATATCGAACAGGGAAATTCTTCTTTAGAAAATACATCCATGGATATCTTACGTAAGATCAAGGGTGATTCCATTGCGAATAAGAAGATTCAACAAGCACGTAAAGAGCCTGTGAAAAAGCCATATTCTAATAGTACAGGAACAACTGACATTCCATTTATGTCATCAAATAAACAACGTACATCTCAACCCGCAAAACCTGTAACTCCATCAAAGCAGGATAATCTGTTTGATGTACCTTATACAGGTGATAACAACCATATTAATGATCCAATGAGTCTTACAAAAGAAGACATCATAGCAGAAGTAAAGAATTTAATGAATGAGAAGAGATCGAATCCAGACAATTCTCTTCCAGAGATTCCTGCTTTTACACCACGTGTTAGTCATATGGATTCTAGAGACTATATGAGTCAGAATACAACTAGTTTTCCACCACTTGAAAATACTGCGCAATTTAGTGATGCATTTGGTGATTTAATGAATCCACAAGAACCACGTAGAGAAGCACAAACAAGTCAGACAACTAATGATGATGCGTTTGCGATGTTTCCGAGAAAGACGGAGAATTATGAAAGTACAAATCAACGCCTATTGAATGAAACAACACAGATGCGTGTTCAATTGGACAACTATGAAGCAAATCTAACGGATGTGAATGAGAAGATGCAGTATACAAACCATGTGTTGAATATTGTGGTTGTTGTGCTAATTCTATTGCTTGTAATCTTATTATTACTAGCAGTTTATGGCATTGTAATGAATAGTGGTAGGGCATAAGATGAAGATAAATATTGCGATTGATGGACCTGGAGCAGCGGGTAAAAGTACCATTGCTAAGTGTCTAGCAAAGAAATTAAATTATGTACATTTAGATACAGGTGCGATGTATCGTAGTACTGCATATAAGGCTTTACAAAATCATATTAGTTTAGAAGATGAAGAAGCTGTATGTGAGATGCTAGAACATACGAAGATTCAATTATTGACGGATGGTTCTATCTTCTTAGATGGCGAAGACATATCAGATAAAATTCGTACGAATGAGATAAGCCTAGCAGCAAGTCTTGTATCTAAGTTGGCAAATGTACGCCGTATGCTTGTTGCACGCCAACAAGAAATGGCAAAGGAAAAGGGCTTCATTATGGATGGCCGCGATATTGGAACTGTCGTTTTAACAGATGCGGAAGTAAAGATCTATATGACAGCCACCCCAATGGCCCGTGCGAAGCGTAGATATGATCAGAATATTGCTAAGAATATTCCGACTGGAAGTATCGAAGAAATAGCGAAGGAAATCGCAGAACGTGATTTACAAGATATGACACGTGCCAATTCGCCACTTAAGAAAGCGGATGATGCGGTTGAAATTGACACAAGTGATATGTCAATTGAAGAAGTGACAGAACGTATCTATGATCTTGCTAAGCCTTTTATTGAAAAGGAGGTTTTGTAATGCATAGTGGAGTAATCGCAATTGTTGGTCGTCCGAATGTTGGAAAATCAACAATTTTTAATCGTATTGCGGGTTCTCGTGTATCTATCGTTGAGGATTTTCCTGGTGTAACACGTGACCGTATTTATACAACAGGTGAATGGACTGGAAAGAAATTCCAACTCATTGATACAGGTGGTATCCAATTAGCGGATCAACCATATCAAGAAGAAATTCGTGCACAGGTACAAATTGCGATGAATGAAGCGGATGTTATCCTTTTTGTTGTAAACGGTAAGATGGGTATGACAGATGATGATTCCTATATTGCAGGTATCTTACAGAAACAGACAAAGCCGGTTGTTCTTGCAGTAAATATGATTGATGATTCAACTCGTATGATGAATATCTATGAGTTTTATAACCTTGGTTTAGGTGATCCAATTGCTGTATCTGGTGTACACGGTATTGGTATTGGTGATGTGTTAGATGAATGTTTACGCTTGATGCCTGAAGAGGATAAAGAAGATAAGCATACAGGTATTCATATCGCTGTTATTGGTGAACCAAATGTTGGTAAATCTTCACTCGTAAATGCAATCCTAAAGGAAAAACGCTCCATTGTTTCTAACGTACAGGGTACGACGCGTGATGCGGTAGATACACCATTTGTTTATGAAGGAAAACCATATGTTATTGTTGATACAGCAGGTATTCGTAAGCGTGGCAAGGTATATGAATCTGTTGAAAAGTATTCTGTACTAAGAGCGATGACAGCGATCGAACGTTGTGATGTGGCTTTATTTGTTATCGATGGTGAAGCAGGTATCCGTGAACAAGATAAGCATGTTGCAGGATATGCATGTGAAGCAGGGAAGCCAATCGTCATCGTTGTCAATAAGTGGGATGCTGTTGAGAAGGATGATAAGACAATGAATGCGTTTATTGAGCGTATTCGTATTGAATTTGCGTATCTAAGTTATGCGCCTATCGTATTTGTAAGTGCTCTAACACATCAAAGAGTAGATACAATTATTCCAGTCGTTGATCAAGTATATGAAAATTCTTGCCGTCGTATCGCTACAAATATTCTTAATGAGGTAATTACAGATACACAGATTACAACACCAGCTCCAGCTCGTAATGGAAAACGTTTCCGTGTATACTACGGTACACAGGTATCAATTCAACCACCAACATTTGTACTTTCCTGTAATGATCCACGACTCATGCACTTTACGTATGAACGATTCTTAGAGAATTCATTACGTCAAGCATTTGATTTTAGTGGTACACCAATTCGTATTGTTGTTAGAAAGAAGGTATCCGAATGAAAATATGTGTATTAGGAACAGGTAGCTGGGGTACAGCTCTAGCGCAGGTTTTGGCAGATAATCAACAAGAAGTTATTATGTGGGGTATTGATCCGTGTGAAGTTAAAGATATCGAAGTAAATCATCACAATACAAAGTTTTTTGAAACAGAAATCAATCATGACATTCATGCAAGTACAGATTTATCTGTTGTAGCAAATGCAGATGTAGTATTAGCGGCAGTTCCGACAATAGCACTCGAAGAAGTACTTACAAAAGCTAGTCAACATCTAACAAAGCCAGCGATTATAATCAATGTAGCAAAAGGTTTCCACCCTGTTACACATGAACGTTTGAGTGTTGTGATTTCTAAGATCGTTCCACAAGAAAAGTGTAAGGCTATCGTATCCTTAATTGGGCCATCGCACGCTGAAGAAGTTATTCTACGTTTGATGACTTCAGTTAACGCGGTAAGCGATAACGAAGAAGCTGCTAAGACGATACAGCACTTATTCTCTAATCAATATTTCCGCGTATATCGTAATTCAGATGTGATTGGTGCTGAAATTGGTGTTGCGATTAAGAATGTTATGGCAATTGCCAGTGGTATCTTAGAAGGTAGTGGACAGGGTGATAATGCAAGGGCCGGTCTTATGACACGTGGTCTTGCGGAAATGACTCGTTATGGTGTTGCCTTAGGTGGTAAGCAAGAAACTTACTTAGGACTAGATGGTGTAGGCGACTTAATCGTTACATGTACATCACGTCATTCCCGTAACTTTATGGCTGGTTATCAGATTGGTTTAGATCAGGGTGCAAAGAAGTTCTGGGAAGAAAATAAAAAGACGGTAGAAGGTGTATTTGCATGTAAAGTTGTTTATGAAGAAGCAAAGAAACGGAATATTTCAATGCCTATCACAAATGAAGTTTATGCAGTACTCTATGAAGGAAAAGCACCATTAGATGCTATGAGAGATCTAATGGCAAGAGATTTAAAAGCTGAATAGTGCATTGGACATCTATGTGTGATGTCCTTTTTTGTGCATAAAAAGAATCTATATCGCTATAGATTCTCTTGGGTTATTTTGTATCTTTGGCGGCTGTAGCGTCTGGATCGTAATAGCCAGCATCAGTACAGATGGTTTCTGATTTCTTACCACTACTTGTCACAAAGTAACCACAGGCTTTGATTTTGCCTTTGAAATATTCTGGGATACCTGCATACATGTTTGTCTTACTCGTTACGGAAGTAATATAGACATCATCCTGATACAAGTCCGCATAGAATTTACCATTTGCGGATGATTGCAGGAAACTGTTGTACGCAAGACAAGCTCCAGATTTCGAAATGTTGTTATAGTTATCCTTTAGGGATATATTACGGCTACCAGAACATGTATCTTGTGTTAGCCAATTAATATACACAATTCCATTTGAAATAGAAGCGTTAAGGCCTGCTAAATAACTGTTATTGTTACGATAGGAACTTGTGTATTGTGTCGGTGTGTAATTTAAACCACTAGAAGATACTTGCGAGGTAATTGTCTTGCCACCATAATTTGAACCATCATTTGTGACGTGTGGATATGTACCATAGAGATAAGTGACATCTTGTACATCACTTGGTTGAGATACGCCTCCAATTGTATCAGGAGAGATATAGGATTCAATATCTAACATATGACGATTGATTTGTCCTGGTGTATTCCAATCTCGCCAAGTAGGGAAGTATGTCATTTCACCATCGATTGCTTGGTCGAATCCATACCATACTGCATTGGTGTATTGAGATGTACTTGCAATCATCCACTTGTCTTTCGCAGCACCACTTGGAATACCGTATTGTAAACCATCATTGCCCCAGTCAGTTGTACCAGTCTTAGCATATACTGGATAGCCGCTCTGTAATATTTGCATGTGGTTATAATACTTGTTTTGATTAACGTTATTTTGCATCAATTGGTCTACAAGGTAGGCACTACCGGATGAAAGTGCACGAACATTTTGATTTTGTGGTTCATATACATTACCGTCATCAGTTTGTATACGACGGATGGTATGCGGTTCGTTATAAACACCTAAATTTACTAACATTGCATGTGCAGCTGCCATCTCAGCTACGGAAGCTGTAAAGTCATTACCACCGATTGCGTAGGATAGGTGGTAATTGCCATATTTCACCTGTGAAAAACCAATCTTTTTAAGGTAATCGACAACCGCATCAGAACCAATCTTGGCTGTAACTTTCTCAAGAGTTTGGATCGCAGGGGTATTTAAGGAGTTTGCCATTGCGTCCTTGATTGTAACATCACCCTCATATTTGCCGTTATAGTTTACTAGAACACGTTGTTCTGCAGGATAGGTAATTGGTTTATCAACTAAGACTTCATCCAAAGAATATCCTAAATATTCAAATGCAAGTGCGTATTCTAATACAGGTTTGATACTAGAACCTGGCTGTTTGTATTGTTGTAGGGCACGGTTTAATAGACGTGATCCACCATCACCACCATAGTTTCTACCTCCACCAACACCAACGATTTCACCGTTCTTATTGTTGAGGGTAATCATTGCAAGCTGTACAAGGTCACTTTCAAAATCAACGACTTCGCCATTTTGAATCGCTTCAATCTCGGTTTGAATCGTTGGATCTAATGCGGTATAGATTGACATACCGGTTGATAATGGATCAAGACCAGTCATGCGTTGTACTTCATCTAATACAACGTCTAAATAAGATGCGAAACGTGTATTACCTGTATTAAAGTTAGATTTACCAACAAGTGTATCTTCAACTTTGATGGATTTGGCTAGTGCGCATTCTTCGCTTGTAATATAGCCATGATATTGCATCAGATCTAATACATTATTACGACGTTGTGTTGCATAATCTAGGTAGTTATATGGGTTATAGGTATTTGGTAAGTTGATAATACCTGCAAGTAGTGCAGATTCTGCGAGTGTAAGTTGACTTGCGTTTTTACCATAGTAGTATTGGGCAGCTTTTTGTACACCACGGATACGGTCACCAAAGTTTAACTTATTTACATATAACTCAAAGATTTCTCTCTTGCTGAGTTGTTTCTCTAACTGCATACTCAGCACAATCTGTTGTGCCTTATAGGAAAGGGTGGCAGAACGCTCTGTACTGTTATCGCCATCTTCGATGGAGAAGTAAGTATTCTTAACTAGCTGCATCGTGAAGGTTGATCCACCTTGTGTATTGTGACGTAATACTGTTTCTAATACAGACTTCGTAAAACGTGGAATGTCAAATCCATTATGCTCGAAGAAACGTGAATCTTCGACGGATAGGAATGCGTCAATTAAAGATTCAGGCATTTGTTCATATAGGATATTCTCACGATAGTAGGTGCCAATTTCCGTTAGGAGTGTGCCGTTACCATCATAGATTTTTGAGGATTCTGTACTAATTAATTCATCTACATTTAACGTTGGCATACCTTTTAAAAGTTTACTTGCATAGCGTACTGCATAGATGCCGCCAACGACATAGATGCCGACGACCAAAACCATAAATACAGTTAAGATCTTCTGCCAACGTAATTTACGTATATATTTCTTTCGTAATTTTTTGCGCTGCTTTTCATCTGGCTGTTCGACTTTTTCCGGATGATCAAAGTCAGGCAAAAATGACTTTTTCTTTTGTGTCATGGAGCCTCCATTTCTTAGCAGATTTTAAAATATTGAATCGCAATACAACCAATTCCTGTATGTACTGCAATTGCGTTAGGTAATTCAATGACTTGAATCTTTGCAGTAGGAAAGCGTTCTGTCATTATGTGATATAGATTCATTGCTTCAGAAACATTTGCAACATGTGCAATTGTAATGAGTGTATTCTCATCGGGGTTATCTTTGGCAATTTCATCTACCGCAGTGCTAAGTGCTTTGCGGAACGTACGAACTTTTGTTAGGGTATCAACTTTACCTGCAGTCTTTTTGCTGATTTGTAAAACAGGGATAATCTTTAAGAGTTTTCCTAATTTTGCCGCAAGTGGAGTCATGCGACCACCGCGAATAAACTGATCCAGTGTTTCTGGAACAAGTAATGTATTTGTAGAGTTGATGATATTTTCAACGAGGATTTGAATTTCAAGATGAGACTTACCTTCTTCATACCACTTCTTAATATGCGTGATTAAGTAATCTTGGACAACTGCAGTTACATAGGTATCGATACAAATTATCTTGATATCTAAACTATTAGCAATTGCGGTCATTGTGCTGATTGTGCCAGAAAGACCATTACAAATAGGTACAGCGATGATTAATTCAACACCCTGTGCCTTTAGACTTTCAAAACATTCTTCAATAATACCTGCAGATGGTTGGGAAGTAGTTAGAGTTTTTCCTTCCTTCATCAAGCGAATACAGTCATTTCGATTCAATGTTTCCATATCTTGATATGTTGTATCATCTACGCTGATTTGCAAAGGAAGACTCACAATTCCTTGTTCTGCGTATTCGTGAATGGATTTTCCAGTACCACTATCTGTAACAAATGCAACTTTCATACTGATTGACCTCACTTTTAAAAATGTATCATTTAATATTATATCGCAGTTTTACTTCTTTTTTAATTTTAAACGACAACATTAACTTTTCTTTTAAGTTATTTCTTAATAGTATCCCCTTAGGGTATAATAATTACATGACTACACATCTATTCGTACGTAGCTGTTACACGTTACTGGATAGCACAATTCGCATTCCAGAACTTGTTTCAACAGCGAAAAAATATGGATATCAAAGTGTCGCTTTGACCGACCATCATGTGATGCACGGCGTAGCGCGTTTTCTGCATGAATGCAAAAAAGAGGGAATTCATCCTATCATAGGATTAGAAGTTGATGTTTTCTATCATGAACAAAAAGTTCCTTTTTTACTACTTGCTAAAAATAATAAAGGCTATACAAATTTGATGAAGCTTTCTTCTATGCTATGTGATGGAAGAGAGTATGCAACATATGAAGAACTGATTCAATACTGTGAACATAATTTCCTTGTTGTGTATGGTGAAGGTGGATACTTTGATGCAGAACTCATCAGTGAAGATCGTACAGGAATTACACAGAAATTAGCGCTGATGAAATCAGAATTTCCTCCTTTTGATATTGCAATTTCTTATGAAGAAACATCTTTATGGCGCTCTAAGAATGCAGTGTTAAAAGCGTTAGCGAAAGCACAAGGAATTCAGACAGTTGCTTTAAATAAAATCTATTATCTTGGACAAAAAGATTATGAAACATTAAAGGTATTATCCGCAATCAAACAGGGTACAACCTTGCGTAACAAGAATGTGACACCAATTACAGGAAGATACTTCTTATCAATCCCTGAAATGGAACAGATATATGATGCGGATGATTTACGTAGGACAGATGAAATCGCAAGCGAGTGTCATTGCGATGGGAATCTAGAAAAGACAGGGATACCTGAGTATCCATTAAAAGATGGTATCACAGCAGAGCAATACTTACCGCAATTATGTCTAGCAGGATTAAAGAAACGTTTGAATGGTGATTTAAAACCTGCGTATGTAGAACGTTTAAAACATGAATTACAAGTCATTCACCAGATGGGCTTTGAGGATTATTTCTTGATTGTCTATGACTTTATCCGTTATGGAAGACAAAAGGGAATTTATATTGGACCAGGAAGAGGTAGCGCTGCTGGTTCTTTGGTTGCGTATTGTTTAGGAATTACGATGGTAGACCCTTTACAATATAATCTTTTGTTTGAACGTTTCCTCAACGCTGAACGTGTATCTATGCCGGATATTGATACAGATATCCCAGATATCCATCGCCAAGAAATTATTGATTATGTCTATCAAAAGTATGGTGAACAACATATTGCCAACATTATTACCTTTGATACTTTAGCAGCCCGTGCTGTCTTACGTGATGTTGGTAAAGCAATGGATATTTCAAAGCGAGAAATCGATATGATTGTTGGACTGATTCCGCAAACACCAAAGATTACGCTTGAGAAAGCGTATGAACAAAAAGAAAAATTGCGTGTATTACTCAATGTAAGTCCACAATTGATGGCATATTTTAATATGGCAAAACGAATTGAAGGGCTTCCAAAAAATAAGAGTATTCATGCGGCTGGTATCGTCATGTCAGGAAAGCCAATCGAAGAGATCGTTCCAACAATACAAATGGCAGAAGGTATGAAAACGACGCAGTTTGTTGGAAATTACCTAGAGGAAAGAGGTCTTATTAAGATGGATTTCCTTGGACTTAAAAATCTAACAACAATCGATGAAATCGTACAGATGATTCATAAGAATAATCCGGATTTCCATATTTTATCTATCCCACTGAATGATACAAAAACATATCGGTTATTTGCGCAGGCAGATACAATTGGAGTTTTCCAGTTTGAATCGGATGGCATGCGTAATTTATTGCGGAAGATGAAACCAACATGTTTTGAGGATATTATTGCGGCTTTAGCGCTTTTTAGACCGGGTCCAAAAGATCAAATCAATATTTATTTAGAAGGTAGAAAGAATCCGTCATCGGTTGTATATCCATCCAAGGAATTGGAACCGATTCTAAAGGAAACCTATGGTGTTACAATCTATCAGGAACAAGTCATGCTGATGGCGCAGATTGCGGCGAAGTTTTCATTAGTGAAAGCAGATATTCTTCGTAAGGCTATTTCGAAAAAGAATGAAGAAGAATTAGCTGGATTAAGACAAGAATATGTTCGTGGATGTAAAGAGAATGGCTATAGTGATCAAATGGCGAGTGAACTCTTTGATTTAGCAGAAAAGTTTGCAGGGTATGGCTTTAATAAGTCACATGCGGTTGCCTATGGCTTAGTTGCGTATCAATTGGCGTATTTAAAGGCAAACTACCCATTAGAGTTTTATACATCAATCTTAAATAGTGTGATTGGGGATAGTACTAAGAGTGCAATCTATATTACTGAATGTAGAAGAAAGCATATCTCTATCGAAGCACCTGATGTAAATCGTTCCACAGATATTTATTATCACAATGGAAAGTCGATTATTTTACCGCTATCTATCATCAAAGACGTCGGAACATTAGCGGCTAGAACTATCCTTGATGAACGTACCAGGAGCGGAAATTTTGGTGATTACTTTGACTTTATTGCAAGAGTTGTATTACGCAAAATCAATCGAACCCAACTGGAACGTTTGATTTCTGCAGGTGCACTAGATGGTTTTGCCTTAGGTAGAACCACAATGCTGAATACTTTGGATGATGCTATCAAGTATGCAAAGTTGATACAAGTACCTTTTGGCACACAATTATCCATCGACCCACAACTTGTTTCCAAACCGGTTGTAATTCGTATGAAGGATAATCAGGAAGAGCTCAGTGAAAATGAAAAGGCAGCACTTGGTTTTAATCTAGGTGAACAACCAATCGTTCATTTAAGACAGAAACTAGGAATTACATATCCTTCGCTAGCGGAATTAAATAGTAATCGAGGTTTATATCGTGGTTTTGCATATATTCAAAGTGTAAGACAAATCCGCACTCGCAAAGGTGACTTAATGTGCTTCCTAAAACTAACTGATGAAACAGGAGAGAGTGATATGGCTGTAATGCCAAATCTTTATTCACAATATAGTCAGTGTTTAGTGAAGGGTGTATATATCCAGTTTTATGCTAAAATTCAAGATGAAGCTTCCTTTTTAGCAAATCAAATAGAAATAGTAAGGCAGAAATAGTATGGCAAAAATTTTAATTGTAGATGATGAAGCAAATATCCGTGAAGTCGTACGTGAGTATTGTGAAATCAATGGATTTGAAACAGAAGAAGCAGAGAATGGTTTAGTGGCAATTGAGAAGGTGAAGAATACACATTTTGATTGTGTAATCTTAGATGTCATGATGCCAGTGTTAGATGGTTTTTCTACTTGTAAACAAATCAAGAGTATTGATCAAGTTCCTGTAATTATGTTAAGCGCAAGACAAGAGGAATATGATAAGTTATTTGGTTTTGAATTAGGTGTAGATGATTATGTCACAAAACCTTTCTCACCTAAGGAGCTAATTGCGCGCATTAAGGTTGTTTTAGAACGCGGTAAAAAGACGCAGACAAATTCCGATGTGATGAACTTTAAGGGATTGCAGATTGATGTGCTTGGTAGAGTTGTAACCGTTGATGGGGAAAAAGCTCCATTAACACCAAAAGAGATCGATTTACTTCTTTATCTAGCAACACATCCAAATGTTGCGTTATCACGTGAAACGCTACTTGTAGAAGTATGGAATTATGATTATTTTGGTGATGATCGCACGGTTGATACACATATCAAGATGCTAAGACATAATTTGGGTCCTTACCGTGATTTCATTACAACAGTTCGTGGAATGGGGTATAAGTTTGAAGCTTGATACACATGGTATCCGCTTTCGTTTGTGGCTAGCGTTCTTTACGATGGCCGTTGGCATTACTTTATTTATCGCTTTATTACAAACTGGATTAATTCGTCCGTATTATCGTAATTCTAAGATTGCGGCAGTACGTACCGTCGCAGATCACATCCAACAAACATTGATTAAAAATAATGCAAGTGGAAATGGAGTGGAGTCTGCGATTCGTGAAGCGGTTAATAACAACGTATGTATTGTTATCTATAATGACAGTGGAACAAAAATTTACAGTGCAGATAGTTTAGGTGCAGGTTGTGCCTTACAAGATCCTAAGTCCGATGAGATTCAGGGTCTTTTAGACCTTTCCACGATTGACAGTAAACTACAAAATGGCGAACTCAGTATGAATATGACTAATGAACGTACTGGACAAGAGATGATTATCTATGCTCGTCATATTCGTGAAAATCTCGGCAATTATTATCTGTTTGTTAATACTGCACTTGAGCCTATTGATAGCGTTGTAACGTTTTTTACACGACAATATGTACTCTATACAATGATTGTGATCGTTGTCGCTTCCATAGTAGCCTTGATGATTTCGGGTTTGGTAACTGATCCTATCATCCGTATGAAACAAGAAGCTGTGAAACTATCACAAGCGGACTATAGTGCGCATTTTGATGGTGGTTCTTTAACAGAACTACAACAACTAGCAAGTAGTTTGAATACAGCAAATCGCCAACTATCTAAAATTGATGAGTTAAGAAGAGATCTTTTGGCAAATGTATCACATGATATTCGTACGCCAATGACCGACATTCGTGCATACGCAGAAATGATTCGAGATATCTCTGGTAATGACCCAGTTAAACGCGATAAACATTTAGGGGTCATTATTAAAGAGACGGATTATATGACAAGACTTATCAATGACATGAGTGAGCTTGCTAAGATGCAATCAGGCAATTATGTACTCAATCGTACAAATATGGATTTGGCGAATAAAATCCGTGAAATTATTGAGTTAAATCAAAAGTCTATTACCCAAGGTGGACAAATTGTGGAACTAAAGATTCCAGGGACTCTTTATATCTATGCAGATGAGGTGAAGATTGGACAAGTTATTACAAACTTTTTAACCAATGCCTTAAAACATACTGCCGCAGGACAACACATCACAATACAAGCTAATCGTAAGCCTGATGAAGAAACGATGCATTTTGAAATACGTGATGATGGTGAAGGAATCCCTGAAAGTGAACTACCATACGTATGGGATCGTTATCATAAGACATCACGTTCTTTCTCACGCAATCAATTAAATACAGGTTTAGGTCTAGCGATAGTTAAAGCAATCTTAGATGCACATGATGCACAGTATGGTGTTACGAGTATTGTTGGAAAGGGTTCAACATTCTGGTTTGAACTAAGGGAAACACATGAAGCTTGATTATTTGGGTGGAACAGAATTTCTTATAAACCAAGGGGATGAGTTCTACCGAATGAACTCTGATACAGAGCTACTTGGTCGTTTTCTACGTATCAAACACCAACATCGCTTTCTTGAGATTGGTTGTAATACAGGTGCTATCTTACTATACGCATCATTACGAAAACCGAAAGAACTGGTAGGAGTAGATTTATTTTCAGAAGTATTTGAACTAACAAGACAAAATTTAGAACGTTATCGAATAGATGCTCAATTACATGCTTGCAGGATTCAAGATTATAAAGATAAACCATTTGATGTCATTGCATGTAATCCACCATACTTTTCTACAACCAATCAAAACTTAATGAATGTAAATCAGTATAAAAGAGCAGGTAGGCATGAAGAAAATTTACCACTTAGCGAACTATTTACAGCGGTGAAACGTTTGTTAAAGTCAAATGGTTCATTCTATCTTGTACATCGTGCAAGTAGATACAATGAATTATATCAATATGCTGTTAAAGTGGGTATGTTACCGGTAAAGGTGATGTTTGCTTATGACCATGTTGGTGGAGTTGCGAAAACTGTGCTACTTGAATTTCAGTTTGCAACAGCACATGAATGCATGTTTGAAGCACCAGTCTATTTGGATGACCGTAGTACATTTCCGACAATTGAATAAGACATGATAAAATCCACCTTTCGGTGGATTTGTTGTTTATGATTATTATGGTGCTACGGTTGGAACAGGTGTTGGGGTAGCGTTAGGATCAGCAACTGGTGTAGGTGTTGGAGTAGGAGTCACCTCTGGTGTTGGGGTTGGTGTTGCCTGTAGATTATCATTGAATATTCCTGGCGTTGTATTTGTTTCTGTTGTAGGTGCTGTGGATTTTAGTGTGTAGCATACAACTTCAGCTGGACTTAAGAAACGCATATCGACACCGATTGTACCAACTCCATTTGTGATATCGAGCATAAATGAATTTTGAATTAAGTGTTTTCCACGCAGATAATTGACTGCTTTTTCAGGTGCATAGTAGGCTCCTAAGAGGTAATATGCTTGACCACCTAAAGAATGGCCAGCTAAGAAATAATCTGTAGTATCAAGTGGTACTAGTGATGCAGTGTCCGGGGTATGACATACTGTAATGACATAGTTATCACTACTTACATTAGCGTAAGCTGTATTAACATCTGGCGTACTGTTTAATTCATTTTCAAGTCCGACTAATGAGATAAATCCAGATGAACCGTTATGAATGGATACAGAAGTATTTGATAGAACTTCAAAGTTTGCGGTTTGTAGGATAGATAATACATGAGATTTGATATCCGCAGTTGCACAGTCTTGATCACCTAATACCGCAAACTTACCGAGTGGGGCTTTGATGGAAGATAGAGCAGTTGCGATTTCACCATCAGAGTCTGTTGAGATTGTTGCGTTAGGTGCATAGATATCTCCTCCAAACACCACCGCATCAGGAGCGATGCGATTGATGGTATCCACTAGCTTTTGTAAACGACTTTGATTCATGTGATTGCCATAATAGATATCAGAGACATATAAGATTTTGGTGTTACTTAGATCTTGTGGAATCTTATCCGATGTAAGTGTCTGGTAACGCACTGTAAATTTACTTGGTGAAAGTAAGAATGCGTCGACCAATAGATATAGAATCAAACCGAATATAATACCCAAAATCAATAATATCTTTTGTATTTGTTTCATGTGTTTTCCTCGCGTGTATTATCATATCACATCTATGTGATACAATAAGCACACGAGGGAAGAAAATGTTAACGAGTAAAGGCTATATCATACAATTAGAAACATTGATGCAACAAAAACATGCAATGCCAGGTGCTAAGGAACTCATTCAGGCATTTAAAATGGAGAATATCAGTTATTTGATTTTGACAGAGCGTTCTTCTGTAACAGCTGATGAAATATTAAATCAGTTAGAACATTGTGGAATTCATGGCGTTAGGAAAGAGAATATCTATACTTCGACAATGGCTGCAGTGGAATATATCGTTACACATGATAAAAAGGCGATTGATGTAGATTATATTGGTGGTAAAGGGATTCGTCAGGTTTTGACGGATACAGGGTTTCGTATTACCCACCATCGTCCACAGTATTTCTTTGTGGGGATGGATAGTAATTTATCTTATGATGAATATCAGGATATATTCACACAGTTAAGGAAGGGGAGCCAACTCGTATCCGTCGATCATCGTCGTATTCAAATGGTTGATCAAGTTGAGAAGATTGGTAATGGTACGATTGTGCGTATGCTAGAGTATGCGGCTGGTGTAAAAGCGATGAACTTTGGTTGTGGTACAAAGATTCTATTGAAGTCTGCAAGTACGCATCTACCATATTCCTTAAGTGAAACAATCATGATAGGGAATCGATTTAAAAAAGATATTGTACCTGCATTACAGTTAGGGATGCTTACATTCTATGTGGCTGGTAGTGAAGAAATGATGAAGCAAGGTATAAATGATGAACTTCATCCAGATTACATCTTGGATGATTTAACAGGAATATTACGTTAATTTTTTGGAGGAAACTTAAATGAAGATTATAGTTCCTATTGAAGATGAAATGATTTATCAACATTTTGGTCATACACCAATGTTTCGTCTCTACGAGATAGAAGAGAATCGGATTGTACATACACAAGAGTATCCGACAAGCGGTCATGGTCATGTGCTAATGTGTCAAATGGTATTTGACTTAGGAGCTACTGTAGTTATTGCAGGGGGCTATGGTATGCCTGTACAGGAGACTTTAACTTCGCATGGAGTTAGGATATTTGGTGGGGTATGTGGAAATGCGGATGAGGCTGTTAGTGCTTATCTAAACGGTACACTTACATATAATGCAAATATTGCACATCATTGTGGATGTCATCATTAAGCATTGAAAAAATAGATGATGATTGTTAATATATTGGTAATGCAGTGATAAAGAATAGTAGTGAGCGATTCATTTCCAGAAAGCCGTGGGTTGATGTGACACGGTATGATGACCTACATGAACTCACCTTTTGAGCAAACGTATCTTCTGCGTTAAAGAAGATTTGAGGTGTGTGATTGATTTACAATCATAAACTAAGGTGGTACCGCGTATATAACGTCCTTAGAGTGGGACGTTTTTTTATTTTGAGAAGGAGATTGATTATGGCATTTGATCACAAGAAGATTGAAGCAAAGTGGCAACAGTATTGGGATGAACATCAAACATTTAAAACAGATGGTTATGATTTTTCTAAACCTAAGTATTATGCGTTAGATATGTTCCCATATCCATCTGGTTCTGGTTTGCATGCAGGTCATCCAGAAGGATATACAGCAACGGATGTAATTTGTCGTATGAAGCGTATGCAGGGCTTTAACGTATTACATCCAATGGGTTTTGATGCATTTGGCTTACCAGCAGAACAGTATGCAATCAAGACTGGTAATAACCCAGCTACATTTACAGAGAAGAATATTGAGACTTTCAAGAAACAATTGCGTGCATTTGGTTTTAGTTATGATTGGAATCGTGAGATTTCTACTGCTGATCCTTCTTTCTATCATTGGACACAATGGATTTTCAAACGTCTTTTTGAAGATGGCCTAGCAAAGTGTGTTGATATGCCAGTAAACTGGTGTGAAGAGTTGGGAACAGTATTATCAAATGACGAAGTTATTGATGGTAAGAGTGAACGTGGAGGATATCCTGTTGTTCGTAAGAATATGCGTCAATGGGTTATCGATATTCCAGCATACGCTGAGAAGTTATTGGAAGGTCTTGAGACCATCGATTGGCCAGAGTCTACAAAGGAAATTCAACGCAACTGGATTGGTAAGTCGATGGGTGCCCAAGTAACGTTTAAGGTTGATGGTCATGATGATAGTTTTGTAGTATTTACAACTCGTTGTGATACATTATTTGGCGCAACATACTGCGTACTCGCTCCTGAACATGTACTTGTTGATAAAATTGTAAGTAGCGAGCAGAAGGAAGCGGTAGAAGCATATCGTAAAGAATGTGCAACAAAATCTGATTTGGAACGTACAGAACTAAACAAAGATAAGACAGGTGTATTCACTGGTGCATATGCGATTAACCCAGTGAATGGTAAGAAGATTCCAATCTGGATTTCTGACTATGTACTAGCAAGCTATGGAACAGGCGCAATCATGGCTGTACCTGCCCATGATGAAAGAGACTACGCTTTTGCGAAGAAGTTTGGTTTGGAAATTATTCCAGTGCTAGCTGGTGGTGATGTAACACAAGAAGCTTGGACACAAGATGGTTTACACATTAACTCAGAATGGCTAGATGGTTTAAACAAGCAAGAGGCTATTGATAAGATGATTGAATGGTTGGAATCCAATCATATCGGTCAAAAGAAGATCAACTATAAGATTCGTGAATGGATCTTTGCTCGTCAAAGATATTGGGGAGAACCTATTCCTGTTATCCATCTTGAAGATGACCGTTATGTGGCAATCAGCGATGATGAGTTACCACTCGTACTTCCTATACTAGATGACTATAAACCAAGTAAGGGTGGACAATCGCCACTTGCCAAGGATGAAGATTGGGTAAATGTAACTGTAGATGGCATCAAGGGTAAGCGTGAAACAAGTACAATGCCAGGCTCTGCAGGTAGTAGTTGGTACTTCTTACGTTATATTGATCCAAAAAATGACAAAGCTATCGCAGATCCAGAACTTCTCAAACACTGGATGCCAGTCAACCTTTATGTTGGTGGACCAGAACACGCAGTAGGACACTTGTTGTATTCTCGTATGTGGAATCGTTATCTATATGATAAGGGTATCGTTTCTACAAAAGAACCATTCCAGAAGTTGGTTCATCAAGGGATGATCTTAGGTGCAAATGGTATTAAGATGGGTAAGCGTTATCCAGAGTTTGCGATTGATCCAAATGTATTAATTGAACAATATGGTGCAGACACTGTACGTCTATACGAAATGTTTATGGGACCATTAGAAGCCAGCAAGCCATGGAGTGAGCAAGGTGTAGATGGTGCTCATAAGTGGTTAGAACGTGTTCATCGTTTGATTGTGGAGTCTAATAAACTTAGTGATACAAATGATGGCTCTTTAGATGAAGTTTATCATGCGACTGTTAAGAAGGTTACAAG
This sequence comes from uncultured Solobacterium sp., assembly GCA_938041275.1. Classification (GTDB taxonomy): domain Bacteria; phylum Bacillota_I; class Bacilli_A; order Erysipelotrichales; family Erysipelotrichaceae; genus Bulleidia. Next base: position 4,054 of record CALISH010000100.1, on the reverse strand, counting down.
TGATATCGAAAGCTTAAATCTCAATACTGCAATTTCACAGATGATGATTTTCATCAATGAATGTTATAAGGCTGAAACTTTCTACAAGCCATATATGGAAGGCTTTGTACAAATGTTTGCGTGCTATGCACCACATTTAGGGGAAGAACTATGGCAATTCTTAGGTCATGATGATACTCTGACATTTGAAGCTTGGCCAACCTATGATGAAAGTAAACTTGTAAAGAATCAAGTTGAAATGGTTGTACAAGTCAATGGTAAGGTTCGTGGTAAATTCATGGTAAATATCGACGAAGATAAGAAGGTTGTAGAAGAGATGGCGCTTGCTTTACCATCTGTACAAGCACAGATGGAAGGAAAGACAGTACGTAAACTCATTGTTGTGCCAAATCGTATTGTAAATATTGTTGTTGGATAAAAAACTACCTTTGGGTAGTTTTTTATTTACCATCATAGGTAACATCAGATTGATATGGTTAGATAGGGGATTATTTGATATAATGCAAAAGGTAAAAAATATGGAAGAATTCAAGGTAACGATAGAAAAATTTGATGGTCCTCTTGATCTAATGTTACATCTCATCAAAGAGAAACAAATGGATTTAATGGACTTAGATATGAACGAGTTAACTGACCAGTACATTGCGTACTTAAACTCTATGCAACAATTGCATTTAGAGATTGCGGGTGAATATCTGGCAGAACTAGCGACTTTAATCGAATATAAGTCTAAGAAAATGATTCCTGGTAATAAGGAAGATTTAGAAGACGAGTATGAAGAAGATCCAAAAGAACGCTTGGTTCGTCGCTTGTTGGAATATCAACAATATAAGGAAATCAGTGAAAGTTTGAATGCCTTGTTTGAAGAACGTCAAATGATGATGGGTAGACCTCTTAGTACGGAAGTTGATCAATGGATGAAACATTCTGATGAAGAGATAAAGGTTGAAGGAAATCCTTATGATTTAATGAAGGCAATGAAGCGCATCTTGATGCGTATGCAGTTGTCCAAACCGATAGAAGCACGTTATACAGTCAAAGAGATCTCAATGGAAGATCGTCAGATTGAAGTACGTGCAAAGTTAGACCATCTACCTGAAACCTTCCGCTTTGAGGCATTATTAGACGATGTGCATGAACCTCAGATGTTCATTGCGACATTCCTAGCTGTTTTAGATCTTGCTCGTCAACATAAGTTATTCTTTACGGTTGATGAACAGGAAGTTATTTGGTTTAGAAGAGGAGAGATGGTGAATGAGTGAAATGGAAAATCAGACAATCGTAGAAGATAACGCTGCTGTATTGGATGAAGAATTTGATGAAACAACTTCATCATCAGAAGAACAACAACCAGATCCAAAGGAACGTATGCTTGCGATATTAGAAGGACTATTATTCCTTTGTGGGGATGATGGTTTATCAATTGAGCAGGCTGCCGTATCCATGGATGCGACAGAAGAATATGTGGCAGAGTTATTTGATGATCTTCAGAAACACTACTTACAAGAAAGTCGTGGTATTGAAATAGCACGTTTTGGTGAGAAGTATCGTTTCTTATCCAAGGCATCTATTCATGAAGCTGCTAAAAAATTATTCCAAACTTCTACCGAAGCTAAACTTTCCAATGCAGCTTTAGAGACACTGGCAATTATCGCATACAAACAACCAATCACACGTGTTGAAATTGAAGAAATTCGTGGCGTAGGTGCAGATGTAATGTTACGTAAACTGGTAGCTAGAGGTTTAATTCAAGAAGATGGCCGTAGTGAAGCAGCTGGAAGACCAATTTTATATTCTGTTACAGATGAATTCTTAGATTCCTTTAAACTATTGAGTTTAGATGAATTACCAGAGCTTCCACAATTTGGTACAGAAGATGCGGATAATGGGGAGTTATTCCATTCTTAATGGAGATGAGGAATAGATTCATGTTAAAGAAATTAGTTCTTGTATTAACACTATGTTTCCTGGTGGGTTGTACTACTCGTCATAACACTTCTGTGACCCGTGATACAAATCGTGTATTAGACGCAGGAAAAGTCGCTTCCCAATTACTACGAAAATTAAACCTATCAGACTCTATGGAACAAGTAAGCGATAAGGTTATGGATAGTGTCTTTATGCAAGGTGAAGATTTAACAGATGATAAGGTTGCCTATCTTGCAAGCGATAAAGGAAACTCGAATACTATAGCTGTTTTTGTGGCAGATGAAGATACAAGTGTTGATGTACTCCGCCAACACTTACTAACATATTTAGATTCACAAAAAATAACGATTGAAAATAATTATCCAACCGAGGTATTTAAGATATCAAATGCAGTTTTGGAGGATAATGGTAGAGTTGTTGTACTAGTTGTGGCTGATAACATTGAGGATGCGCGCAAGTATGTAAATGACATACTTGAGAAATAAATCAGGCAGTTGTTTCTAATGGAAAAAGGAGAGAGGCTATGATTGAAAGATATTCCCGACAAGTAATGCGTGATGTATGGAGTGAAGAAGCAAAGTTCCAGGCGTGGTTAGATGTAGAAATTCTCATTGATGAAGCTTGGTCAAAGCTAGGCGAAATTCCAGCTGAGGATGTTGAAAAGATTCGTAAGAATGCAAAATTTGATGTAAATCGTATTCTGGAAATTGAGCAAGAAACAAGACATGACGTAGTCGCTTTTACAAGATGTGTATCTGAAAGTCTTGGTGAAGAAAAAAAGTGGATTCACTATGGTGTCACTTCCACTGATGTGGTAGATACAGCCAATGGTATTCGCTTCAAGAATGCAAATAAGATTTTACGCGAAGATATTCATACATTTATGGATATTCTTAGGACAAATGCACTCAAGTACAAAGATACAGTTATGATGGGTAGAACGCATGGCGTGCATGCGGAAATCACAACCTTTGGTCTTGTATTTGCGTTATGGTATGAAGAGATGAAGCGAAATTTAGAACGCTTTGAACTTGCATGTAAGGATGTTGAAGCAGGTAAGATTTCTGGTGCAGTAGGAACATTCGCAAATATTCCTCCATTTGTACAAGATTATGTATGTGAAAAGCTAGGCATTCAAAGTGCTGCTATTTCGACTCAGGTATTACAACGTGATCGTCACGCACATTATTTCGCTATCTTAGCTCTTATCGCTTCTTCATTAGAACAGATGGCAACGGAAATCCGTCACTTGCAGAGAACGGAGGTTCGTGAAGCGGAAGAACATTTCAATAAAGGGCAAAAGGGTTCAAGTGCAATGCCACATAAGCGTAACCCAATTGGCTCAGAGAATATTTGTGGTGCTGCAAGAGTAATGCGTGGATATATGTTAGCAGCGTATGAAGATATTCCACTATGGCATGAAAGAGATATTTCTCACTCAGGTGTAGAGCGTATTATCTGTGCTGATGGAACAGAACTATTGGATTACATGTTAAATCGCTTTGGAAGAATTCTAAAAGATTTAACAGTATTCCCAGAAAATATGAAGAAGAATATCTGGTTAACCAATGGTGTAATCTTCTCTCAACGTTTCATGTTAAAGCTCATTGAAAAGGGCTGGTCACGTGAAAAAGCATATGATACGGTACAACCACAGGCAATTAAAGCATGGGAAAATAATCTCAATTTCAAAGAGTTGATATTAGCAAATTCTGATGTAACAAGCACCTTAACATTAGAAGAAATTGATGATTGTTTTGACCCGATGTACCATGTACGTAATGTTGACACAATCTATAAACGTGTTGGGATTCTTTAAATTTACAATATTAGAATGAAGGCTGTATGGATGAATTCCATGCAGTTTTTATTTATGAAAATAACAAGCCTTTGATAATAAACACAAATTTAGATGCTAAGCAATTATCAAGTTTTTTTAACATAAACGGCAGTGATAAATTATTAGACAGAATCCGCAGCAAATGTAAAACATATATTTTTAGCTGGGAAAGTCGGAGAAAAGATTTGTATAAAAAAGATTTTGAGGAATTATATTAGGAGGAATAAATGCTAAAAGAAAAAGCGAGAGTAAGGATTACAGCAATAGATTTTAATAGCCGTGGAG
>CALISH010000099.1 GCA_938041275.1 uncultured Solobacterium sp. | reverse complement strand
TACACCACAAACTTCTTTAAAGGTTATAACTTACCCCGACTAATTTTATATAGTCGATAAACAAAAATGCAGATTCAACTCTGCATTTTTTATCTACCACGATTCTTTTTTCTTGGCTTGTAATTCTTTGATTGATGACGCGGCTTTTTATCACCAGACTTATGCGACTTGCTTGGCTTTGTAGACTTATGCAACGATTTATTTGATGCACCATCATCACGTTTCTGATTGTCATTACGTTTGTTAATATCACGCTTCTTATTTCTATCACTACCACTTCTAGAATCTGACTTCTTCTTAAATGGTGGACGACGATTTGACTTACCAGCGCTTGCCTTCTTACGCTTTAATTCGATAGAGTATTCCGTTTTTATTAATGGAATCTCTTTCTTTAACATCTTCTCAATTGACGCAAGCAAACCTAATTCTTCATGACAACATAGAGAAATAGAAATACCCTCTTTGCCAGCTCTTCCAGCTCTACCAATACGGTGGATATAAGACTCATCTTCCTCTGGTAAATCATAGTTGAATACATGTGAAATATCTGAAATATCAATACCACGTGCCGCAACATCTGTCGCTACCAATACATCTACTTGATTAGTTCTAAATCGCTGTAATGCATTCTGACGTTGACCTTGTGTTTTATCACCATGGATTGTAAGAACTTTGATATCATCTTCTATTAACTTCTTAGTTAAACGATCAGCACCAATCTTAGTTCTTGTAAATACAATGGCCTTAGTAACTTCAGGGCTCACAAGCATATCTTTTAGGACACGCTTCTTATCTGCCTTTTCACAGTATACAAGATACTGGGTAATTGTTTCAGCCGGACTTGCTGGTGGAGCTACACGAATATCCACTGGGTCATGTAATAATTCATTAGCTAATTCTTTGATTTCTTTTGGCATTGTTGCAGAGAACATAACAGTTTGACGAACTTCGGGAATACGGCTAGCGATTGTACGTACATCACCGATAAAACCCATATCCAACATACGGTCCGCCTCATCAAGTACAAATATTTCAATATCACTTAAGACAATCTCACCCTGAACCATAAAGTCATTTAAACGACCAGGAGTCGCAATTAAAATATCACAACCACTGCGGAGTGCTTTTCTTTGTGGACCAGATGGTGCACCACCATAAACACAACAAGCACGTAGTTTCAAATATCTGCCAAACTTTTTAAAATTCTCAAAGATTTGAACAGCCAACTCACGTGTAGGTGTTAATACTAACGCACGAATCTGATGTTTCTTCTTATATTCAAGCTTGTTTAAAATTGGCAATGCGAAAGCGGCTGTCTTACCTGTACCAGTTTGAGCACAAGCAATGATGTCCTTGCCTTCTAACATAACAGGAATTGCTTTCTCTTGGATTGGTGATGGTGTTTCATACTTTGCCTTACTAACAACACTCAGTATCGGCTCCTTAAGTTCTAAATCTGTAAAATTCATAAATCTCCTCTGCTTCTTAGTCTCATCAAAGAAAAACTGATCGAGCTTTTGTATTCCCGACCAGTATAATCAGTTTTCTATAAAAGACTCATAGATATTACTGTATATTCCTTATTAGCGCAACCATAACACAGTTTTGCGATAGCATTCCGTTGCTATAATTCCAATGAGTACTATGAGTTTGAGTCTACGAATATCTCCTCAATTGCTACAATATCACTTTCTTTTAACATAATAATATGATTTACTCCATCCGGGAAAATATCAATTTCATCTTCACCAGACTCAGTGCCAATAGCAGGATAGTAGTCTATGACTTCCCCGATAATGATTAAATCATTACAAGTAAACACTCTTACATATTTCTCAAAGAAATCACTTAGTTTCATAAAATATATATCCTTTTATAAAATTTTCCAAAGAAAAGAAAATGATGCAAGTTATTTATAATATATGTTAAAGCAACACGCTTCTTCAACATTTTCATTTTAAGAGCGAGCAACGGGAATCGAACCCGCACATCAACCTTGGGAAGGTTGCATTCTACCATTAAATTATGCTCGCATATGTCGATTATATTGTATCTAAAATGACTAACCCATACAACATCTGCTAAAATAAATCAGATGAAAAATAGAGATATTGAAAAATTAATACAATGGTATGACCAAAACAAACGCAGTTTGCCTTGGCGTGATACGGGAAATCCTTATGATGTTTGGTTAAGCGAGATTATGTTACAACAAACACGTATCGAAGCCGTCAAGCCAAAGTATCTTGCATTTAAAAAGGAGTTACACGATATAGCTAGCTTAGCAAACTGCGATGATGATCGTTTAATGAGACTTTGGGAAGGCCTTGGATATTATAGTCGTGCTAGAAATTTAAAAAAATGTGCCAAGTATTTGATGGAATTCTGTGATGGTAAGTTACCAGAAAACTTTAAACATCTAAAGATACTCCCAGGTATCGGTCCATATACAGCCGGTGCTATTGCTTCGATTGCATATAATCTTCCAGCGCCAGCAATTGATGGAAATGTACTACGTGTACTAACAAGATATTATGGAATTACAGAAGACATCCGCTTACCAAAGGTAAAGAAGATGATTGAAGAAAAACTCAATTACTTCTACAGTTGTAAACAGCCAAATCTTAGTTATGCCTCTTTTAATCAAGGTATTATGGAACTGGGTGAAACAATTTGTGTCCCAAACGGTGCTCCCCAATGTAAAAAATGTCCCCTCAGTCAAAACTGTTTTGCATATCAAAATCAAATGACTGATAGAATCCCATATCGGTCTTCTTTAAAAGACAGAAAGATATTAGAACGTACTCTCTTTATTATTCGTGATGATCAATACTTTTTAATTCATAAGCGACCTCACACAGGACTTCTTGCAGGGTTATATGAATTCCCTGGCTTGGATGCACATCTAACAAAATCAGAAATGATTAGTCATGTTGAATCCTTAGGGTTTACACCGCTTAGAATTACAACTCTACCTGAAGCAAAACATATTTTTACACATTTAGAGTGGCACATGCGTGCATATGAAATCAAGGTGGCTGAAATCCAACATCCATTAGATGAACATTACTATCTCGTAAATAAAAAGGAACTGCAATCACTCGCAATCCCTTCTGCATTTAGAAAATATACTGATTGGTATTCTCTTAGAGACTAACTCATTCCTTGTGAATGAGTTTTTTAGTCTGCACTACCATCCTGTTCAATCAAGTATTTCACCGCTTCAATGGCAGCCTTGATGGCTAAGTCTGTATCGTGAACCTGTGGGTTTGGCAAACCTGCTCTTTGACGCTCTTGGTTTGCAACTGTAAGAAGCACAGTACCACAACGAACATGTAAATAACTAGCTACGATAAATAGAGCTGCGGATTCCATTTCAGAAGCTTTAGCACCCATCTTAAGCCAAGCATCCCACTTACGGATTAAATCCGGTCCATTTGGAAGCGTCTCAGGACGATGTTGACCATAGAAGGCATCTTTGCATTCAACGACACCTGTATGATACGGATGTTCAACACGACGAGCACCTTCTACCAAAGCATTTACAATATCTAAATCCGGAACAGCTGGATATTCAATTGGCGAATATTCCTTTGAAGTCCCTTCCATACGAATTGCGCCAGTTGCGATAACTAAATCACCGCTCTTCACGCTTAAATCCATACCACCGCATGTACCTATTCGGATAAATGTATCCGCACCAACTGCTGTTAACTCTTCCATCGCAATGGAAGCACTAGGCCCACCGATACCCGTTGAAGTAACAGATACCTTTACACCATTTAACCAACCCGTATAAGTTACATATTCACGTGAGTCTGCTACAAGTTCAGCATCATCAAAATACTTTGCAATTTTTGCACAACGCTTTGGATCACCTGGTAAGAATACGTATCTTCCAACATCCCCTTTTCCGACACCAGTATGATACTGCTTTCCACTACCCTCACTATAATCAATCATAAAAAATCTCTCCTTCTACACATTATAACGATAATAATCAGTCGTTTGGTTGATGTAATTATAGCAGACCACTTTATTAAATACATAAAATTACGTTAGATATGTACTAAAATCTACACTTATTTCGAGGTATGCAACTTTTTTAAAATTTTTTGAATAAAATGATTGCAAACAATTTCTAGACATGCTATATTATACAAGCACTTGGCGCGTTGGTGAAGTGGCTTAACACACCGCCCTTTCACGGCGGCATTCACGGGTTCGAATCCCGTACGCGTCACTTTTTATTTTAGGGGCATCGTACAATGGTAGTACATCGGTCTCCAAAACCGCTGATGGGAGTTCGATTCTCTCTGCCCCTGCTGCTTACAGTGGATATAAGTCATGCATACTCGCATGGCTTTTTATTATATATAACAAACAAAAAGCAAGAAGTTAATCTTGCTTACGTAATGGCTTTACACGCTGGATAGCAATTGTTGCAACAAATCCAGTTAATAATCCTGTTGGAATAGACAATAATAAGAAATATGGTAATACAACAATAAATGCCGGTTGCATATAGAAGAATGTAACAACCAATACCTGACCTAGTGAATGTCCGATGGAACTCATTACGGAAGTAAACATCAAGGAAGACTTCAATAAATCCATCAAGATTAATATCAAGCTTGACAGTACTACACCCGCTAAACTAATCCAGAATACACTTCCAAATATCGTACCCGTCAAAAGATTGCCAATCAATACACGCATTGTATTTACGATAAGCATCTCTTTAATACCTAACATACGCAAAGCAACCAAGGCCATAATATTTGCCAGACCAATACGGAAGACACCCATTAATGGAGGTATCATTGTAGTTTCTAAAATATTCAACGTAATCGCAATAGCAGCTAATAGCGCTAGTACTGTAAAATGCTTCGTTTTAGCTATACTCATTTCACACCTACATACTCAGATAATAGATTTGCCGATCCAATAAAAACATCGTTTGGAAGACAAGTAATTGGGATAATACTATTTTCATCTGCCCAACCCATTTTTACGCATAGTTGATTTGGACAATCGACCTCACGTACATGCCACTTCTTATCTTTCACTTCAACGTGTACTTCACCTACATTACCTTTAACAACATATTCTCCATCAATACCTGAATCGAACCATTGTACAACTTTTCCACGATGTACAATACCCACCCAGATTCCAACTGGCTTTTCTGTTGGAACACCAAGAGAATCTGCATTAGTACTAGGTTCTGTACTAGGTGTTGGACTTGTTTCTGCAGTTGGCTCATCCTTCTTTGTAGGTTGTTTTTTGTTTTTAACGATATTGAGACCAATAATTCCTAATACTGCAATCAAGATAATACTGATCAATATATATATTTCTTTCTTCTTCATAATGACAAAATTATAGCATGTTTAGCCCAATTTATCGCACCTAAGTTTGTTATAATAACAACATGAACAGAAAGCAGAAGTATATTCAGTATTTGATATTTCCTATCATCCCACTCGTATTTACAATACTATGGCTTGTCTATGCTGGATATGAAACGAATATCAGTGTCTTACTTTCTAAATCTAAAATTCGTATCTTTCCCCAAGTTTTATGTGGGATTTCACTCATATATCTGTTTTGGAAACTAAAGGATACGACCAAGCAATATGTTAGAGTTTTATTCTTTCTTTGTGCGATACTCACACTTATATTTCCTTATATTGAATTAACGTTTATAAAAAACATGCATCTATTATTTGCATATTCAACGTTAGTTCTTTATGTATTTCTGATAAAAGATTTAGCTCAATTTTTCCAGTATCGGACATTATTTATCACAGCATGTATCTTCTGTTTCTTTGATTGTATTCTACAGATGAAGATTACCGGTTTATCTGAAGTTATATTTCTTTGGGTTAATGCATATATCCTAGTAAAATAAAAAATCGAATCACTAAGATCCGACTTTTTACTATTGATTAATTTCAGACACTTTCTTGCGTTCAGGACTTAAGTTATCGCAATAGAAACGTACAGCAACAGTACCTAATGCACAGTTATCTTCTGTTGGTTCAACGATATAATAGTCACCTTCAAGCATACAGTTATATAAAGCTTGGCAAACTGTCTTAAGGTTATCCTTACCAGCTTCAAATTGAGTTAATAATGCGTCTGCACTTAATTCAATATAGAGCCAATCTAATGCCTTAGCTTCACCCTTCTTCCAGTTGATTGCGTCTTCATAATCTTTTACTGTCTTTAAATCTAAATCTTCAACCGTAGCCTTAGCTGTCTTCTTAACTGCCTTCTTTGCAGTTTCCTTCTTAACAGTCTTAGCTGCTGGTGCTTCCTTCTTTACTTTCTTTGCAGTTGTAGCTTTCTTTTCAGTAGCTTCTTTCTTTTCAGCCTTCTTCTTTGTAGCCTTCTTTTCAACTACTTCTTCTGCTACTTCTTTAACAGTTTTCTTTGTTGGCATGTTAGCAAATCCTCCTTTTTTCTACTGCTTACGCGAATTATATCACAATTTCATTATAATTTTTCACAATAGATTTCTGTAAGTGTTAATATATGGTTGTAAAGGATACGAAATATGATCGTAAGTCGTAAAGAAATGCTCGAGATTGAAGAAAAATCTGGGCTTTCATTATTTGAATTAATCAATCTTGTAGGCAAGAAATTAGCTACACATTTATTACCTTATTTAGAAGTTAATTCTAATATTTTAATATTGTCTGGAAACGGTAATAATGGTGCAGATTCTTTTGCGCTTATCAGCAACTTAAAACAATTCCATATCAATCTAATATTAGTAAGTGGACTTCCAAAGAATTCTGATGCAATGAAACTTTATAAACAAGTTCCACCCTCCATCATTCAACCACTTAGTTCTTTAGATGAATGCTTAAAAGCTTGCGATGTTATTATCGATGGTATCTTTGGTTTTGGCTATCATGGCAAATTAACGGATGAAATGCGTACCATATTCAAACAGATACAGGATGCAAAAAAGCCAATCTATAGTATTGATATTAATTCTGGTGCAGAGTGCGATTCAGCCATGCATGATTCATTCGCATTACATTCTACAGTCACATTTGCGTTAGATTGCTATAAGCCATTCCACATATTGCAGAAGTATCACCATCTATTTGAAAAGTTAGAACTTGTCCCACTTGATATACCACATCCAAAACATAGTAGTTTTTTAGAGATGAATCAAACTCTATTCTTCCAAAATCTTGCGAAGCGAAAGGAAACTGCACATAAAGGCAGTAGTGGAAAGATTTTACTTGTTGGAGGTTCTTATGGAATGGCTGGAGCAATCAGCCTAAATATAACTGGCGCAAAAGCACTTGGTTTTCCATACATTGAAGTAGGATGTATTGATGGTATCTACCCTATTGTTGCTTCGAAGCACACAACTGCCGTATTCCATCCATTCTCAGCGCACAATGTTGAACAACAGTTAACCCCTACAATTGAACATGTAAGTGCAGCTGCCTTTGGTAGCGGTGTTACGCAGATGTACGAAAAAGAATTATG
>CALISH010000098.1 GCA_938041275.1 uncultured Solobacterium sp. | reverse complement strand
GATGATATGTATGATGTGACATTTATTGTAAATGGAGTTTCTGAACCAGTAAGAACTTTCCCATCTAAAGAAGATGCGGAAGAATTCTTAGTACGTTTAGATACATTGTATTGTTCGCATGATCCTGAAGTTCATATTGTAAATTTGAACACCCTATAATATTTTAGAGAATAGTATTCGTAAAAGAATTAAGTAAACGAAAGCACTTCAAGACGGAGTGCTTTTGTTTGATTACATGCATGAATGTATTAAAAAAACCCACAAATGTGGGCATATCTTACATCTTAGATCCCTTGGAACCCTTTGCGCTTGAAGCAGAGAAGTTACTGAGGATATTTGTTTCATAGGAGAAGGTCATCTTTGATCTTCTTCTTTCTCTATCTAATGCAAGTTCTACAAGCTTATCCATTAACTCAGAGAAGGATACACCAGCTGCTTGCCATAGGTAGAAGGCAAGGGAACCTGGGATAGTGTTAATTTCATTTACATAGACTTTCTTAGTGTCTGCGTCCATCAAGAAGTCGATACGACATACTCCAGAAGTTCCAAGTACGCGGAAAGTTTCCTTCGCTAGCTGTTGGATGAGTCTTGTCTGCTCATCCGTAAGAGGTGCAGGTACGATACGCGCTGTACTTGCCATACCTTTAGAACCTTCGCTCTTTGTGCTCTTACCACCACCAAGATATTTATCGGAGAAGCTGAGTAATTCATCTTGGGAAACTGAACTTACTTCTTCTAGTACACTGGCTACACAGGAATAGGAGTCTCCAACAACGGAACAGTTGATTTCACGCATTGGCTTTACAACTTTTTCTGTGATGATTTTTTCGTCATACTGACGTGCTTCATCAAAACATGCTAGATATTCTTCATCGTTATGCGCAATTGAGATACCAACAGATGAACCTGTACGGGCAGGTTTGATAATCACTGGATAGATTAAGCGATGTACTTTATCTAGGATTTCGCTTTGACGTGTATCCATTTCTGCGCCATATACCCAGAACCAGTTTGTGATTGGTAGGTTGTTATCATTTAGGACATTCTTTTGTAAAACTTTATCCTGTCCAATCGCTGCACCATAGAGGTCACATCCAGCATATGGAACTTTTAACATTTCAAAGAAACCTTGGATTGTGCCATCTTCACCATTTGTGCCATGCATCACAGGGATAGCTACATCAATTGTACCTAATTCCTTAGGACCAAATAGGGATGGTTTAACAGGACGGATTACAACACGATTATCCTCTGATGCAATGGAAACTTGTGTACATTGGGAAATCAAATGCTTGAGATCCTTGTAGTTACTCATATCCATTAGTAAATCAGATACATATAGTTTGCGTTCCTTTGAGACATATACAGGAATGACATTGTATTTATTTTTATCAAGTGCTTCAATCGCTTGATGTGCAGAGATAATACTTACTTCATGTTCGACGGATTCACCACCGAAAAATACTGCGATATTTAATTTCATAAGACCTCCGTTAACACTCCTTATTATACTCTAAACTCCATTCGAAACGAAAATGAAATTTTATAACTTAAAATGAAGTTAATCATAACTAATTAAAGTGGCTGAAAGTGTAGAGAAATCACATAAACGTGGTAAAATATCAAGGAAGAAGAGGTAGGAATACAAAATGAATAAAATTGCACAGTTTGAAAAAGTTAGTTATGAAGAGTTTTATAAGGATTGGCTCAAGACTTTTCCAAATGAAACAAGAGATATTGCGGAAATATACAACGCAATTAAGCTCCCACGACGTGCAACGAAAGGTTCTGCGGGGTATGATTTTTATACACCAATTGATTTGAAGATAGCCCCACAAGAAACGGTATTAATACCTACTGGTATCAGAGTCAAGATGGAAGAAGATTATGTACTGATGTTATTTCCACGTAGTGGACTAGGATTCAAGTATCGTCTACAGATGAATAACACGGTCGGCATCATCGATAGTGATTACTATCACGCAGATAATGAAGGACATATCTTCTGCAAACTAACAAATGATACAAATGAAAATAAGACAGTTGAGATTGCAAGTGGCCAGGGAATGTTACAGGGTATTTTCGTATCCTTTGGTATTACGGTGGATGATGAAGTAGATGCTGTAAGAACTGGTGGCTTTGGCAGTACAACAAAATAGAAAGACAGGTAGTAAAATGGATTTAAAACTTTGGCAAGAAATAGATCAGAAAGAACCAATTCCAGAACATATTTTGAAACGTATGGAGGAATTAAGACATAGGGGTGCGATTTTACCTGAGGAAAAATATATCAAGCGCCCAACGATGATTGAAGGAATTCGCAAGGCTTCGCTATTAAATAAACAGGTATTAGACGAAGTGGAAAAGCATATTCACGTTGGTATGTCGACACAGGAAATCGATGATATCGTTAAAGATTTCACTGAAAAAAATGGTGGAATCTGTGCACCATATCACTATGAGGGTTTTCCAAAACATGTATGCACATCAATAAATAGTGTTGTATGCCATGGAATCCCAAAGCACATTCAGAAACTGCATGATGGTGATATTGTTAACGTTGACTGCACAACAATTGTGGATGGCTATTACGGTGATGCGTCCCGTATGTTCTGTATTGGAAATGTAAGTGAAGAGCGTCGTAAGCTTGTCGAAGAAACAAAGAAATGTCTTGAGATTGGACTAGCAGCAGCACAACCATGGAATACCGTTGGGGATATTGGTTATGCAATTCAGAAATATGCGACATCAAAGGGATATAGTGTTGTAAGAGAATTGGGTGGTCATGGAGTAGGTATTGAATTCCATGAGGATCCATTTGTGGCACATGTCGGTAAGAAGGGTACAGGTATGGTACTTGTACCAGGTATGATTCTTACGATTGAGCCAATGATTAACTTAGGGAAAGCTGCGGTTGTAATTGACCCATATGACAATTGGACAATCAGCACGAAAGATGGCAAAGATAGTGCACAATGGGAATATACAATCTTGATTACAGAAGATGGTAATGAAGTATTAAGTTATTAATATATTAGATAATTGGTGGAGGGTTAGTTGAAAGGACATGAGTAATCACAATATTTATGTAACAGGGCATAAACATCCAGACAGTGATTCAATCTGCTCGGCAATTGCATTTGCGAATTTATTGAATAAGACTGGTAGTACGGCAATTGCTTGTCGTCAAGGGCCTTTGAATGAAGAAACAAAATTTATTTTACGCACATTTCATTTAGATAATCCGTTATTGATGACAGATGCGCGTGCTCGTCTAGCAGATATCAATCTCGATACTCCTACAACCATTCGTTATGATGAAACAGTTCATCATGCATGGCATTTGATGTTAAGAACACAAAACCGTTCTTTGTATGTTCTGGATGAAAATGAGAATCTATGTGGGATCTGTTCTACAAGTGATCTTTCTCGTTATCGTATCCACGAAGATACAGATTTAAAGGATTTGATGGCAACTGCGACATTGGATAATATCGCACGTACGATTGGTGGAAAGGTTGTATTGCGACCAAAAGAATTCAGTACAAATGGTCAAGTACACATCGTTACTTTAGATGATTTGAAACTGGTTGAGAGTTTTATCGCTGGCAGTATTATCATCATGTCAGAAGGACATGAAAAGCAATTAAACTTAATTCGTCTAGGTGTAAAATGCTTGGTTCTAACTTGTGATGAACATGCGGCAGATGATGTTAAAGAACTAGCGAAGGAGTATGGTTGTGCTATCGTTGAGACACCTGATCGAACCATGCATACAGCGACAGTTATCACGGAGAGTTATTCTGTTTCTCAGATTATGACTACAAACTTAATCTGTTTTAAGAATACAGAGTATGTAGAAGATGTTGCGACAAAGATGAATGCCTCACGTGTACGGAGTTATCCTGTACTGGATGAAAACGGTAAGGTTGTAGGTGGTGTATCACGCTACCATACACGTAACTATAAGAAGTTACGTATTGCGCTTGTTGACCATAGTGCAACAAACCAAACAATGAATCATATTGATAAAGCCGATATCGTCGCAATTATTGACCATCACCATATTGGTGATATTCAAACAGACCATCCGATTGAATATCGTAATCATCGTTGTGGCTGTACAAGTACAATTGTGTATGGCTTATATTGCGAGAAGAATATCGTTCCAGATCCTACAATGGCCGGCTTAATGATGAGTGCAATTCTCTCTGATACATTAAACTTTAAGTCTGCCACAACAACCTTAGAAGATATCAATGTGGCTAAGAAGTTAGCAGAACTTGCAGGTATCGATGATATTGATGTTTACGCAAGAGAGATGCTTGGTGCTTCTGTTGCCTTGAAGGATTCTACACCACATGAAATCCTCAATCGTGACCTTAAGAACTACGATATCGGCAGATACAAGATTTCTATCGGTCAGACAAACTATAGTCATACCGAAGAAGTACAGAAGTTACTACCTGCATTCAAGGAGAATATGGAGAAGGAACAAAAGGATCGTCATTTAGATCTATTACTGATGTTATTTACGGATGTAATGGGTAATGGTTCTTACTTCGTCTTCTATGGACCGATGTCTTATGTATTATCAGAGATGATTGAAACACAGATTGATGAACATTCTGGTTATGATCCAAATATCATTTCCAGAAAACAGCAGTTATTACCAAAATTATCTGCGATTATCAAAGAACTCTAAGTCCTGCTTTGCAGGGCTTTTTGTGTTACCATAGATGAGTAGAAAGAGGTTTTATGCTAGATATTTGTTTACTAGGTACAGGCGGAACAGTTCCTTTACCAAATCGATGGTTAACATCTTTATTGGTGAGATGGAATGGGAATACATTACTGGTGGATTGTGGAGAGGGTACACAGATAGCCATACATCAATATGGATATTCTTGTAAGACAATCGATACAATTCTTTTAACACATTTCCATACAGACCATACAGCTGGCTTACCTGGTTTATTACTAACGATGGCAAAGTCTGAGCGTACAGAAGCTGTAACAATCTATGGACCAAAAGGGTTAACGGAAGTATTTGAGGGTATCTATAAAGTTGCTCGCTATATTCCTTTTGAAATTAAACTTGTAGAAATTGATGGACCACAAACAGACTTTGAAATAAAAGGTCTAAAAATCAAAGCATTACATGCGAAACATAGTGTGCCTTGTTATGCATATATCTTTGAATTAGACCGCATGCGTAAGTTTGATAAGGACAAGGCAATTGCAAAGGATGTGCCAATGCAACTATGGGGAAAGCTTCAAAAAGGAAATACGATTGAGTTTGATGGTAGGATATATACACCTGATGATGTGTTAGGTGAAAGTCGTCAAGGTCTCAAGATGGTCTATGCAACAGATACAAGACCACTAGAAGAATTGGTGACATACGGAAGTCATGCGGACCTCTATATTGGTGAGGGTATGTATGGCGATCCAGAAAAGATTGAAAAAGCAAATCTAAACAAACATAGTACTATGCAAGAAACAGCTATCCTTGCAAAGCAGATGATGGTAAAAGAATTGTGGTTTACACATTATTCTCCATCAATCAAAGATCCGTCTGTATATGAAGATGTCATACATCAAATTTTTACACAGGCAGTCATTGCCAAAGACGGACAACAAAAAATATTACGTTTCATTGATGAAGGGGAATAGAATGAATGGCTATCATATTGTAATTAATCCTGCCGGTGCAGGTGGCAGGACGAATGAGTGTTGGACTGTAGTGAAGAAAGAAATGGATACGTTGGGGATAGAGTATGCTGTTCATTTATCCAGTCTTGCACATGGAATCAAGGATATTATGCGCGAACTTACTTCGAGTCAAGAAAGAGTAAATATTATTCTGATCGGTGGAGACGGTTCAATGAATTTAGCGGTAAACGGTATCGTCAATTTTCAAAATACATACTTAGGTTTGATTCCGTGCGGATCAGGAAATGATCTGGCAAAATCATTGGGGATTCATGGGAGTGCGATAGATTGCCTGCATCGTATTTTAAATGATCACACTGGACGAAATTTAGATGTCGGTGTATTAACATACCATAATCGCTATGATGCAAACGGTAATAAAATATCGGATGAAGATTATACGCGGCGTTATAATATCAGTTCCGGTATCGGGTATGATGCGGCAATCTGCGTACAGGTTCAACAATCTCCATGGAAAAAAATTCTCAATGCATTGCATATCGGAAGATTGATCTATCTGTTTGTCGGGGCGCATCTGATATTTTTACATAATCATTTTAAAACAACGATACAGATAGATAACGAAAGTTATACATATAAAAAATTGTTGTTTATCGCAACGATGAATGAAGCATATGAGGGTGGTGGCTTCAATTTTTGCCCTGCGGCAGATCCGTGTGACGGAAAGTTGGATATCTGTGTGGCTGATGGATTAGGGAGAATTGATTTCTTCCGCATCTTCCCGTATGCAATGAAAGGAACACATGATCGGTTTTCCGGCATTCATCTAAAATCCGGGAAAGTCATTCATATTCAGACAGAAAAACCCGTCTGGGTTCATACAGACGGGGAGATTGAATACCAAACAAGTTCAGTTTCCTATGAAGTGATGCCGGAGAAAATGCATTTTCTTGGTTGGTAGTTGAAATGTATTGATATAATAAAGATATAGGATGATCCTATTGCATAAATGCATGTTATATGATCATCCTTTTAATTTTGAATATGTAGTTTGATGATTGCTCGTATGCTGCGATTTAAGTAAGGTTTAAGTGCATCAAAGGACATGGGATCATGATCAAGAATTGCTCGATAAGATGTTGAACTGGCAAGTTCAATGATTAAAAATAACATTGTATCAATTGCGTCGATTTGCAGTTCCGTATGCGAATGTACCAACTCCATAAACAAGGAATATGCTGTTTTTTCACTTGTATTATCATTCGCAATTGCCTTTTGATAAATTCCCCAACTGAGATTTTTGGCAATAAACCTCAGCAATAAAGGGTTTTTCTGCATGATGTTCAAAACATAATCAACGATAAAAATGATTTGTTCCGTAAAGTCGGAGATGTTTTTCTTTTGCAATGCATACAGTGCCTCTAAAAAAAACTTTTCGGCGGTACGTGCAATCAGGACATCACGTACCTGATGTTTATCTTTGAAATACAGATAGAACGTACCTTTTGCGACACCGGCTTTCATGACGATATCCGAAACAACAGTATTTTCGAATCCTTTGTTCAAAAATAGATCATATGCACTTTCTAAAAGAGAGCGCTGTTTTTTTTCTTTGTTATCTGCCAATTTTCCCATGACATTATTTTAACATATTTTCAATTTATTTATTAAAAAGATTGACTAAAAGTCATTTTTGTACTACATTAATCGAGTCGAATGACCAATAGTCATTTTTGAAAGAAGGTATTTATGAAGAATTTTGGGAAAGGAATTGTAAAGCATAGAGTACTGATATTGATTATTTCTTTGATACTCTTCATTCCTTCCGTGTTCGGTTACCTGCATACACGAGTGAATTATGATATTCTTTCGTATTTGCCAAGTGACATTGAAACAATGAAGGGGCAGGACATATTAAAAGAGAACTTTGGTAAAGGCGGCTTTGCAATCGAAGTGATGGACGGTATGTCAATGAAGGATATTACTCATCTGCAAGAAGAAATCGAAAAGATTGATGGTGTAGATGATGTTATCTGGTATGGAAAACTTGCGGATCCATCGATTCCGATAAATGCTTTACCGAAAAAGATTACGGAGAATTTCAGCGAAGATGATTCATCACTGATGGCAATTTTCTTTAAGGAAGGTACTTCCAGTGACGCAACGATTCATGCAGTAGAACAGATTCGCAAACTGTCGGATAAACAAGTTCATGTAAGCGGAATGTCTGCGGTTGTATTGGATATTCAGAAATTATCTGAGAGCGAAGCACCGATTTACGTAATATTAGCGGTGATATTAACATGTATTGTCATCGCGATATTTATGGACGCATGGATTTTACCGATCTTCTTTATGCTTAATATCGGGATGGCTATCCTATATAACTTCGGATCCAATATTTTCTTGGGACAAATCAGTTACATAACGAAAGCATTGGCTGCAGTATTGCAGTTAGGTGTAACTTTGGACTATTCGATATTCTTGTGGCACAGTTATGAAGAACAACAGGAAAAAGGGCTTGCAAGAGATGAAGCAATGGCACAGGCAATTAACAGTACATTATCTTCTGTTGTAGGAAGTTCTACAACAACAGTTGCCGGATTTCTTGCACTATGTTTTATGAGTTTTACATTAGGCAAAGACTTGGGAATCGTGATGGCAAAAGGTGTTGTGCTTGGTGTGATTGCTTGCGTGACAATCTTACCGTCGATTATTTTGGTGTTTGATAAAGTAATTAAGAAAACCAAGCATCGTGTTGTCTTACCGAAGATGGACCATTTTGCTGATTTTGTTGTAAAACACTATAAAGTATTTGTTCTTATATTCTTGATTGTACTAATGCCGGCAACTTATGGTTATCGACATACACCGGTGTATTATGATTTAACAAATTCCTTGCCGTCGGATTTGCCGTCAATGCAGGCAAATCAAGAGTTGAAGGATAAGTTCAATATGAACGCAACGCATATGATTTTAACAAGTTCTGATTTATCCTATCGTGATAAC
This sequence comes from uncultured Solobacterium sp., assembly GCA_938041275.1. Lineage (GTDB taxonomy): Bacteria > Bacillota_I > Bacilli_A > Erysipelotrichales > Erysipelotrichaceae > Bulleidia. The sequence continues at coordinate 4,985 of CALISH010000098.1, read as the reverse complement.
AAAGAGATGCTTCAACAGTTGGAACAATTACAGGGTGTGAAGTTTGTAATTGGAAAAGATAGTGTCATCGGTCCGGATATTCCACAAGATATGTTACCGCAAAAATTAGAGGATACATTTGAAAGCCATGGTTATCAGTTACTGATTGTACAATCTGCGTATAAGACGGCTTCTGACGAAGTAAATCAACAGATTGATGAAATCAACAGTATTGCGAAGAAATATGATTTGACCGCAATGGTGATTGGCGAAGCACCGTGTACGAAAGATTTGATTTCGATTACCGATAATGATTTTAAAGTAGTCAATTACTTATCGATTGCAGTGATATTCTTGATTATTCTGTTTGTATTTAAGAGTGCATTGATTCCTGTTTTATTGGTGGCAGTCATTGAATTTGCCATCTTCATTAACTTAGGCATTCCGTTCTACACACAAACTTCATTGCCGTTTATCGCTTCAATCGTCATCGGAACGATTCAATTGGGTGCTACCGTCGATTATGCGATTTTGATGACAAATCGGTATAAGAGTGAACGCATTGGCGGGCATACAAAAAAAGAAGCGGTGCAAATTGCATTAGCCACCAGCACAAACTCCGTCATTGTTTCTGCATTAGGTTTCTTTGCGGCAACATTCGGTGTAGGACTTTATTCAAATATTGATATGATTTCATCTCTTTGTTCATTGATGGCAAGAGGTGCCATCGTCAGCATGATTACGGTTCTGCTCATTTTGTCGTCGATGTTGATGGTATTTGATAAATGGATCATTCATACAACGATAGCAATGCGAAAAATATTGAAAGAAGGTAAATAAAATGAAACACATACTCAGAAGAACATTGGCAGTAAGTATATCATTTGCAATGGGAATGACGATCGTACCGGCAGTTTATGGCGATGATATAAGTTTCAATGAAGATACGATGAAAGATGAAACGGTGTATATTTCAACAGATGCTGATGGCACAACCAAATCGATAACAGTAAATGATGAATTAAAAAACCTGCATGGTTTAAACAGTATCGCGGATATTTCTGATCTCAGCAATATTGTTAATGTCAAGGGTGATGAGTCGTTTAAACAAGATGGAAATCATCTGACATGGAATGGTGATGATGAAAATATCGTTTACCAGGGTACAAGTAATAAAGAACTGCCGGTCGGATATCATGTAAGGTATTTTCTTGATGGTAAAGAAATAAAAGAGAGTGACTTGGCGGAGAAAAGTGGGCATGTTCAGGTTGAATTTGATTTTGAAAATAAGACCAAGGATAAGTTTATTCCGTTTCTGATGCTTGCAGGCATGTATATTAAAGCGGATAAAATTAATGGCTTGACGATTAATCATGGTAAGACATTATCGGATGGTGATAAACAGGCAGTGATTGCGTATGGCTTACCGGGCATTAAACAGGCATTAAAGTTGCAGGAGGATGATATTAGTCTGCCGGAGAGTGCAACAGTGCAATTTGATGTTGAAAATTACAAAGAAAGCCAGATTGTGGTAATTGCAACAAATGAAGTATTTGCAAAGGAATTACCTGCAAGCATGGATAATCTTACCGGTTTGCATGATAAATTAAATAGTCTTCGTGATGCAATGAGCCAACTGGTCGATGGTGGACATCAATTAAAAGACGGCTTAGATCAATTGAATGACAAGACACCTGAACTTGCTTCCGGAATTACGCAACTGGTTGACGGCAGCCAACAGTTGGCAGATGGACAGACGCAATTGCAAGATGGTCTGGTGAAAATAAGTGATGGAACACATGCATTATTAAACGGTGCTCAACAACTGCAAGACGGTATGAATATTGCATATACAAGTACTGCATCACAACTTGAACCCGGCAGTCGACAACTCAGTGACGGTTTAAATCAGATGAATACACAACTGGCAAGTAATTTGCCGATGATGTTACAATCCGTACAGCAGTTAAATCAAGGAGTTGCACAAACAACGAATGCGATTGACCAATTGGCAAACGGATTATCTGCGAATCACGATCATATTCAGGAAATGAATCAAGGCATTCAGACGATCGCGACAACGATGCAGGCAATGGATACACAAGCACAGACATTGAAACAACTCAGTACAGGCCTAAGACAGATCGCATCAACGATGTCGACAGGAGCTATTTCTGCAATCGGTGATGCGACCGGAACGGCAACGGTATCAGGAACAATCGATGTAACGGCAATGAATCAAATGGAAATCAATGAATTACAGAATGTTCTAGGTACATTAAATTCATCATCAGCGGAATATGCAAGCATACAGAATGTAATCACTTCTTTACAGGGAAAAACAAGTGAAAGCGTATCATTAACGGATACTGTAACAATGCATCATGCAAACGTTACTATTGCCCAAACTGCGATGCCAAGTGCACAGTTAGCAGAATTGGTGAATAACTTGGATGCACTTGCAGACGGCATGTCACAAGAAGCATCTGCATTGAACACCGCATTAAATAATAATGGGGCACAAAGTATTGCCCCGGCATTTAATGCCTTCAGTTTGCAAATGGATACAACAGTTCAATCACTTACAGCATTAAACACTCAGATAAATCCCGCTTTAACAGACGGTATGAATCAACTTTCGCAAGGATTGAATGACTTCGCACAGCAATCAGGAAACGGTTTAAACCGGTTGAGTGCAGGTGCGATGCAGTTACATGCAGGTATAGAACAACAGTTATTGCCGGGTCTATCTCAATTGTCCGATGGCAGTGTACAGTTGAATTCCGGATTGAATATTTTGGGAAACAATACAGTACAAGTGGTAAATGGAAGTACACATCTGGCAGACGGTACAATGACATTGTATGGAGGATTATCTGCCTTACAACAAAAAATCCCGACTTTGACGGATGGTATTGCAAAGTTGAATGATGGATCCGTATCTTTGAGCAATGGTTTAGATGCATATCAACAAGAAGCAATCGAACCGCTTATAAGTAAGTTGGAGGATGATCTGATTCCAACCATTGAGAAAGCAAAAGATTTGATGAAAGACGCGCAATCATATAATAACTTTTCGGGTATTCATCCTGATATGAAAGGAACTGTAAAGTTTGTATTCATCAAAAATTCTGATAACTGATCAGTAATATATAGAGTAAAATAACGTAGTATTTTGAAAATCAGATAGAACAAAACAATATATAACAAAAAGGCAGAAAACAGTGGATAGGTAATCTTGTTGTTATCAATCATGTTAATCTGTCTTTTTATATATTGGAAATAATTAAGTTATTAAAGCATAGGATTTATAGTTGCAAGTATTCTCAGAAATTTTTAAAGTAAAAATATTTCTGCAATATATGCTAATTCATCTTTTGGAACAGTAATACCAAATACTTCATTCACATTAGAAACAGAATTTTCTATTATTCTATATAAGTGGTTATTTTCTTCAATGAATTTTCTGACTTTTTGATATTTGAAAGTATCATTTTTTATAACACGTTCAATCATATTTACAGAATGACAGAGAAATTTGGTTGCTAATTCATTAGAATACTCTAAATTTAAATTTTTTAAGATTTCCGAAAATGAAATCATCAAACAATCGATTGCTTTTTCGCCATTTAAAAATATTAATGTAGGTTCAATAAACTTCTTTAACAGTCTATATAAAAAACTGTTATTTTCCGATTTTTCTGTTAATTCAGTATGAGTGATAGTTGAATGTTTATGATTATATATAATTTGATCCAAGGAGTTATAGAATTAAGAAGAACACTTCATCACTACTTGAGTGAAAAATGTTTTGCTTAATTCTTTTTTTATTGAAGAATTTGAGCGAAAGGAGGTAATCGTGAGAAATTATGAGAAAATAACCGCTTTGCATGAGAGGTTGAGCCGAGATGATGAACTACAAGGCGAGAGCAATTCGATCGTCAATCAGAAGAAAATTTTAGAAGAATACGCAAAGAAAAATCATTTAGAGAACATTATTCATTTTACCGATGACGGAATCAGCGGAACACAGTTTGACAGACCGGGATTTATGGCAATGATGAACGGAGTCAATCAAGGAAATATCGGTTGTATCATCGTAAAGGATATGAGTAGACTGGGCAGAGATTACCTCAAAGTCGGTCAATGTATGGAGATACTAAGACAAAAGGGAGTTAGACTCATTGCCATCAACGACAATGTAGACAGCTTTTACAAAGACGATGATTTCACTCCATTTCGAAACATTATGAATGAGTGGTATGCAAGGGATACATCAAGGAAAATCAAGTCCACATTCAAAACAAAAGGCGAAAGCGGAAAGCATACAGGAAGTAGTCCACCCTATGGCTATATCAAAGACAAGGACGATAAAAATCAGTGGATTATCGATGGAAAAGCAGCAGAAGTTGTCCGAAGAATATTCCATCTGACAATGGACGGGAAAGGACCCTATGCCATAGCAAGAATATTAGAAGCCGACAAGATAGATATACCCGCCTATCATCAGCAGAAGTTAGGATATGGACTACATCAAAGCAAAGTGTTTGAATATCCGTATCGTTGGTGCAGTTCCACGATTGCAAGTATCTTGAAAAAGCAAGAGTATTTAGGGCATACCATCAATTTCAAAACCAGAAAGCATTTCAAAGACAAGAAAAGTAAATATGTATCCGAAGATAACTGGCTCATCTTTGAGAATACCCACGAGCCAATCATAGACCAAGAAACCTTTGATAATGTCCAAAGAATACGAGGAAATGTCAAACGGTAGTATCCTGACAGTTGGGGCGAATACTATCCCCTTACAGGACTGATGTATTGTGCCGATTGTGGCAGTAAAATGTATATGCATAGAACAAGTAACTACAAGAATATCCCCTATTATACTTGCAGTGCCTACACAAAAGTACCTTGTGGAACACTTTGTCCCTCCGCTCACAGGATAAAAGCGGAAGTAGTCTTAAATCTCATTCAAAGCACCCTACAAGACATTAAGAAAAGCC
>CALISH010000097.1 GCA_938041275.1 uncultured Solobacterium sp. | reverse complement strand
ACATCATACCAATTATCACAATCAAAAATCTAAGATGGATATTGATTCTACTTGGTGTTTTGTGCGTAGTCACTGGAATCACACTATGGTTAAAGGCGGTTATATTTGATAGATTAGACGCGCATATCATCAAGAATGAGTTAGTTACTACAGGTGCGTATGCATATGTTAGAAATCCAGTCTATAGTGCATTTATGCTCGTTTGTACAGGTATCTTATTTGGGTATGGAAATATCGTGTTATTGATATTACCATTTTTCTACTGGGCTTTTATGACAGTGCTTATGAAGTTGACGGAAGAGAAATGGCTAGAAGATCTATATGGACAAGAATATATCAGCTACTGCAAGAGCGTAAATCGCTGTATTCCATGGAAAGGGAAAAAGTTATGAATAGTACAGACTGTTTTCAAGGAGTCGAAGATACATTGTATATTCCTTTGTGTGCGAGAATTTATGCATCGAAAAATTTCTCAAATTATTTCTATGATGTAAAAGCACTATCGCTGGAAAAGGATTTGCCCCTACTGTCTAATATGCGGGATACACCAGAGTATTTCAATATGGCTAGTGTTTGTAGACAGCAAACAATTGATAAAAAGATTGTTAGATTTCTAGAGGATAACCATGCATGTAATGTTGTGTTTCTAGGTGCTGGTTTAGAAACAGCATACTTCCGCATCGGAAATAAAGTTGCGAACTTTTATGAAGTAGATTTAGAACATGTAATCGCAGTTAGGGAAAGATTTCTCGGTCATGGTGAAAATGAGATACTCATTGGTTGTGATATGTTCTCAATGGAGTGGGTTAAATACTTAGATACCTCTAAACATACATTGATTGTTTTAGCAGGTGTATTTCAATATTTTACAAAAGATAGAATTATCCATTTTATCCGTCAAATACAAAGTAGTATTCCAAAATGTGAAATGGTATTTGATGCAACAGATAGTATTGGATTAAAGCGCGCAAATATATTTGTTAGAAGAACTGGTAATGTGAATGCGGAGATGTATTTTGCGATAGACAATCCAAATGAATTTGCAAAGGAAACTAAAACAAAACTTGTTAATGTAAGTGGATTCTTTACGGATGCTCTGAAACAATGTAGAGGATTAAAACTTATATCCAAGATTATGATGTTTTTTTCAGATAGATTAAAACGAACCATGGTAATTCACTTACGTTTAAATCAATAAATATTATAAAAAGTATTTCAGTGCTGAAATGCTTTTTATAATATTGGTAGTTTAGGTATAATAAGGATGAAGCTAAATGAGGTTACATTATGAGTATAACAATCAATATTTACTATACAGGTATTAACGGAAATGCAAGAAAATTTGCTAATGAGATGGAATCTAGTGGATTAACAAAGAAGATTCGTGAAGAAGATGGAAACTTATGCTATGAATATTTCTATCCTGCAAATGATGATGAAACAGTATTGTTAATTGATTCGTGGAAGAATCAGGAATCAATTGATTTTCATCACGCATCGCCAATGATGTTAGAGATTGCGAAGCTGCGTGATAAATATGATTTACATATGCGTGTTGAAAGATATGTTTCGGATGATACAAACGAAAATATCGACCACGAATTTATTAGAAAATAGAGATATTTAAAAAGAAAGGTACAAAATATGTTAGAAGAAATTACTTCTTTAGATAGATATGAAGCATTTATCAAGGAAGTGTGTAGTGATGAAAATTATGTAGATCCTCATTATCTGTATGATGAAAATAATCTGTATCGTGCTTTTGAAAAAAGAGATCAACATGTATATGCATATTTTGAAGATAGTAAAATTCGTGGGATTTTCGTATTACTGATTTTACCAACAGAAAAATATATGGAAACGCTGATTGCATTATCTAAGTCAGAACATGCATACAGAGAATTATTTGAATATCTTGAGAAGAATTATAAAGGATATCGTTGTGACTTCGTCATAAATCCGAAAAATATCCTGTTAAAGAATATACTTACTTCAAAGAATGCAATCTTTGAAAATGAACAACAAAGAATGATTGCTAGACATAGAATAGAGAAGGAGTATTCATTAGATATTCAACTATATAGCGATGCGTGGAAAGAATCATATATTGATATGCACGTAAAAGAAACCTATTGGATAGCAGAAAAGGTGTTATCTGCACTAGATCGTTTCAGAGTATTTCTAGCGATTGATAAAGAACAGTTGGTTGGATATCTGGATGTTACTTACGCATACAAACAAAATGAGCCATATAGCTTAGTTGTATTACCACAGTATCAAAATCAAGGATATGCAGAAGCACTGCTATCAAAAGCTATTGCGTTGAATGGCTCAAATACAATGATGACTTTGGTGGATGTAAATGCAAAGGAAGAAATCAGAATTTATCAGGAGGCTGGTTTTGAGACTATCAAAGGACAGAATAGTATCTTTGCGACAATTACAATCTAAGGTGAATGGTTCACTCTTTGTTAATGTGAATTGAAAGAGAACATAACTTATACTATGATTTTGGTAATAAACAATATGGTGACAAGATGAAAAAACAGAGTACATTTGTATTTACCGGTGATATCGGTTTTGATAAATATATGGATCGAAAATGGGAAGACAAACATCTGATTACAGATGGTGTTTTACGCTTTTTGCATAGTAGTGACCATGTTGTGGCGAATGTGGAGGGAGCGCTAATTGATTTACCTCCACAAGATGATACTTCTGGTGTAAAACAACTGATTCACGCAATGAATCCGAATGCTATCAAGGTTCTAAAACACATGCATGCGGATGTTTGGAATTTATGTAACAATCATATTCTTGATGCTGGTGAAGAAGGTGTAGCACAAACAATTAAACTTGCAAAAGAGAATCATGTTCAAACAGTTGGGACAGGGATGAATATCGAGGAAGCTGCTAGACCTTTATTATTTGATGAAGCAGGTGGAATCGGTTTGTTTAGCGTTGGTTATCGTAGAGGTTGTAAGCCAGCTGATACTAACCGTGCTGGATGTCTTCTTTGGAATGATATGGATCGCATACAGAAAAATATTGATGAAATCAAAAAGATGTGTCGTTGGTGCGTGGTTGTTTGCCATGGTGGTGAGGAGTTTACATCATTACCTTCTTCCTATACAAGAGATCGTTATCATAAATTTTTAGAGATGGGTGCGGATATTGTAGTAGCACATCATCCTCACGTTCCAATGAACTATGAAACAGTAAATGATAAAGTTATTTTCTATTCCCTAGGAAATTTCATTTTTGATACAGATTATCAACGTGCACAATACAATACTGAGCATGGTATCTTGGTTAAAATTAACTTTACTGAAAAGAAGTTTACGTGGGATGCTTGCGGTATTCGTATCAATCGTGAGTTAGAACATGTGCGTACTGCAAAATTACCGGATATCTTTGCGGATGTACAAGAAGAAGAGTATAGACACTTAGAAGCACTTGCGGCAAAGATGATGGTTTCTGCGTATAAACGACAGTTGGTTTACTTGAATCCAAAAGAATATCAAAATGTGAGTGAAAAGAAATGGGAAGAAAACTTTTTGAATCCTAAACGTAGTGGTCGTGTAGAAGGGGAAGCACTAGATTTTCAAATCATCTATCCACTTGCCAATACTGCTGAAGATGGTGAATGGAAAAAGAGTAAACTAACAAAAGTTGTTAAGTATATTCAAAAGCAAATATAAATCGTTAAGACATCGCGTAATAGCGATGTTTTTATATCAGTATTCAATTTTTAAAACATGGTTAAATCATAATAAGATAGACAAATCTTCTGTATGTTTATTTCAAAAAAGTTGTGGTATTCTAGTAATGAGGTTTAAATCGAAAAGGAGTAAAAATATGACAGATTTATCACCACTACAAAAAGCTAGATATCAGTATGCACCAAAGCTTCCAAAGATGCTTAGAAATGGTATCTCTGAGATTTCAGTTTTGGAAGGGGAAGAAACAACAAGTGTTGCTGATCAGGAAAAGATCAAGGCTTTATTCCCAAATACTTATGGTAAGAAGGAAATTACATTCCAAAAGGGACAAAGTACATCCGTAGCTAAGAAGCAGGTTGTAGGTGTTATCCTTTCTGGTGGACAGGCACCTGGTGGACACAACGTAGTGTGCGGTCTATATGATGCGTTAAAGGCAACTAATCCAGAAAATGTATTATATGGATTTAAGAAGGGTCCAAGTGGATTGCTTGAAGATGATTATTTAATTTTCGATGATGCTTATATCGATCAGTATAGAAATACTGGTGGATTTGATATCATCGGTTCTGGTAGAACAAAGCTTGAAACAGAAGAGCAGTTTGCAGTTGCGGCTGAAGTTTGTAAGAAGCACGGAATCACAGCGATTGTTATTATCGGTGGTGATGACTCCAATACAAACGCTGCTGTTTTAGCTGAGTACTTTGCAGCACATGATGCTGGTGTACAGGTAATTGGTTGCCCTAAGACAATCGATGGTGACTTAAAGAATGAAGATATTGAATGCTCGTTCGGTTTCGATACAGCTACTAAGACATATAGCGAAGTTATCGGTAACATCGAAAGAGATGCTAACTCTGCTAAGAAGTACTGGCATTTCGTTAAGGTAATGGGACGTTCTGCTTCTCACGTTGCTTTGGAATGTGCATTACAGACACAACCAAACGTTTGCTTGATTTCTGAAGAAGTTGCTGAAAAGAAGATGTCCTTATCACAGATTGCAGACTATATCGCTGATTCTGTAGAAGCTAGAGCTGCTAAGGGTATGAACTTCGGTGTAGCAATTATCCCTGAAGGTGTCGTTGAATTTGTTCCAGAGTTCTCTGCATTAATCGCTGAGATTAATGAATTACTTGCTGGTAGTAAGGCTGAAGCATTCAATGCTTTGTCTAACTGGAAAGAAAAGTATGCATTTATTGAAAAAGGATTATCTCAGGAAGCAATGTCAGTATTCGCAATTCTTCCAGAAGGAATCCAACAGCAGTTATTCCTTGAAAGAGACCCACACGGAAACGTACAGGTATCTCTCATTGAATCTGAGAAGTTATTCTCTGCTATCGTGAAAGCTAAGTTAGAAGAGAGAAAGGCTGCAGGTACTTACAAGGGTAAGTTCAATGCATTACACCACTTCTTCGGTTATGAAGGAAGATGTGCATTCCCATCTAACTTCGACGCAGACTACTGCTATTCATTAGGTTACAATGCATACATGTTAATCCAATATGGTTACAATGGATACCTATCAAAGGTTTCTAACCTATCTAAGTCAGCTGATGAATGGGTAGCTGGTGGTATGCCAATCACTAAGATGATGAACATCGAAAGAAGACATGGTGAAGATAAGCCAGTAATCAGAAAGGCTCTTGTTGAGCTCGATGGTAAACCATTCAAGTTCTTTGAAGCACACAGAGAACAGTGGGCTAAGGAAACATGCTACACATACCCAGGTGCGATTCAGTACTATGGACCAGCTGAGGTTTGTGATTTAACAACCAGAACACTAGCTCTTGAAAAGGGTGAATAATTAATGTTTAAAGACACAGTAGAAACTCTACTGTGTTTTATTTATGTTATAATGCTAAAAAATTATATGAGGTTAGTACTATGAAGAAGGTAAAAACTATCGGGATTGTCAGTTTATCTAGTGGCATTCTAGGGGAAGATATTGTACAACATGAAGTAAAAATTGGGCTAGAACGTTTAGAGAAACTTGGCATTCAAGTGAAATTCATGGGACATGCATGCAAGGGCTTGAAATATATCTCTGAACATCCAGAAGATAGGGTAATAGATTTATTGAGTGCATTTCAAGATGATTCAATCGATATGATACTTTGTGCAATTGGTGGTGATGATACCTATCGTTTACTACCGTATCTTTTTGAGCATGATGAGTTAAAAAATGCTGTAAAAGAAAAGATATTTCTTGGATTTTCTGATACAACCTTTAATCACTTAATGCTACATAAAGTAGGTCTCAATACATTTTATGGACAAGCATTTCTTCCGGATGTATGTGAATTAGATGAAGGAATGTTGCCATACACTGAGAAGTATTTCTTGGGATTATTAGAAACTGGAACAATCCACGAAATAACACCAAGTGATATATGGTATGAAGAACGTAGTGATTATAGTGCAGAAGCTGTCGGTACAAAACGCATCATGCATGCAAATCAAGGATTTGAATTATTACAAGGTAGTGGAGTATTCCAGGGAAAGATATTAGGTGGATGTATCGATAGTTTATATGATATTTTTGATACAACAAGACATAGTGATTCTGTTGAACTATGTAGAAAATATGATCTCTTTCCTGATTTAAATGATTGGAAGGGAAAGATATTATTATTGGAATCTAGCGAAGAACAGCCAACTCCTGAAAAGTATCGACACATGATAGAGGCATTAAAGAATACAGGTATCTTTGACGTCATTAATGGTATTCTTGTTGGAAAGCCAATGGATGAAATGTATACAAAGGAATATCAGGAAATTCTGGTAGGTGTTGTAAATAACCCAAACTTGCCAATTGTGTGGAATCTGAATGTAGGGCACGCTACACCACGTGCGATTGTTCCATTTGGTGTGATGGCAAGAGTTGATGTTGAAAAACAGAAGATAAGTTTTAGGTACTGAATGTAAGAAGTTCAGTACTTTTTTAAAAGAAAAGAAGGCCATTTTCTGACCTTCGATTAAGTTTATTGAATTGTTACGGAACCAGAAGCAATGAGTTGTCCTGATTTTCTATCATATAGAAGAATGTCATATGGTAGAACTGTGATATGAACCTGGTCACCAATGACGAATGATTGATTACCAAAAATGACAGATGTAAGAAGATAGTTATTGATGTTAAGCTTTAATGTTGACTCCATACCAGTAGGCATAGATCCATCAACTGCTGCATCTAATTTACCATTTACATCGACTGTAATCTTTTCAGGACGGATACCTAAGATGAAGTCCTCATTTGTAATGATTACATCATCATCGCTGATATAGTCCTCATTAACTTTTTGGATGTGATATTTGAATACTTCATCTTTATTTTCTTTTTCAACCTTATTGCTAGATTTTTCGTCAAGATCATTAGAATGTTTTTCTGCATCACGGTGTTCAAACCATTCCTGCATGTTGAAATTGTGTTCTGGTGTAAAGACTGCTGTCTTATTGTCTAATACCGTGAAAGTAAATGTTCCATCTTGGTTCTGTTTTCCTTTTGCTTCTAAGAAGTTGATAGATGGATTACCAACGAAGTCAGCACAGAATAGGTTGTTTGGCTTGTTGTAGAGTGATAATGGATAATCATACTGTTGTAGTAAACCATTATTCATTAAGCAGATTTTTGTTGAAAGTGTCATTGCTTCCATTTGGTCGTGTGTAACGTATACAAATGTTGAGCCTGTTTCTACATGTAATCTCTGTAGTTCATAACGCATTTCTAAACGTAACTTTGCATCAAGGTTCGATAATGGTTCATCCATAAATAGAACTTGTGGTTCAGGCGCAAGAGTACGAGCAATCGCAACACGCTGTTGTTGTCCACCGGAAAGTTCAGCAGGATAGCGATCCATAAACATGCCAATCTTTACGATTCGTGCAACACGATTTACTGATAAATCGATTTCCTCATTGCTTAATCGACGAATAGTTGTTTTCACTTTACCGTTTTCTAGAACTTCAAATTTCTCATTTATAGTTTCATTCTTAGCTTGATGTGTTGCAATTTGTTTATTCTTCTTCTCTTCAAATTGCTGAATATACTTTTTAGTATCTTGCTCGATGGCGTTTGATGCATGTAAGTTGAACTTGAAGATCTTTTCAGCTGTAAATTTGGAAATTGTATAGGTATTGATCAGTTTTAGAAGAAGACGCTTCTTATCAATTTTACCTGTTTTTTCTCTACATTCTTCAAAGATTTGTGAGAGTTTATTTGTGTTTTGTAATGAACGAATGACATCACTGGTTGTTTTTAATTCGATGTCCATTACTGGAAGCTCTTCTTTGATGTTTTTTAATCCAAAAGAGATGTTGTCATAAACCGTCATATTTGGCCATAGCGCATAGTTTTGGAATAAGAAACCAACTTTACGCTTGTTTGGTGGAATATTGATTCCTTGATCGGAATCATAAACAATTTGGTCACCGATTTTAATCTGTCCGCTTGTAGGTGTTTCTAAACCAGCAATCATACGTAGTGTTGTTGTTTTACCACAACCGGATGGGCCTAAGATAGTAATAAATGAATTGTTTTCGATATGTAAGTTGAGGTTATCTACAGCATAGAATTTACCCCAACGTTTTGTGATATTTGTTAGTTTGATTTCAGGCATATTTTTCCCTCCTAATTTCCAATTCCTTCATCAAGGCTTGCACCAGTTAATTTATTTACAATCAAGTTTGAAAGCATGATTGTTACAATTAAGATCAAGTTGATTGCACTTGAGAAAGCATATAGTCCCATTTCATCAAAGTAATCTAATGTAGTTGATAAGATAAATCCTTGCGTACATAGTAATAAGAATAGTGATAACTCACGTAAGCAAGTCATAAATGGTAACATGAATCCACTGATGATCGAAGATTTTTGAATTGGGATGATAATCCGTGTCATTCGTTTGATCCAAGGAATATCTTGGATGATTGCGGCTTCTTCGATTTCTCCAGATAATTGCAACATCGAGTTCAATGCATTACGGCTTGCGAATGGAATGTATTTAATCACACCGACAATTACAAGTAACGTATACGTATTAAATAAATTGATATGTTTGTTTGAGAATAGAATGAAGAAGGCTGCACCAACTGCGATACTTGGCATTAAGTATGGAAGGAATGCCATACTATTTACGTAACTAGCCCATTTGGAGCGGCGTTTCTTTGAAACGGCATAACCAATTAATGTACCGATAATACCTGCAATGAGTGCGCACGCAATTGAGACAAGGATTGTACCTTTATAGGCATCCCAAATCGTACTATTGAATAAAATACCGCGTTGTCCATACATACCATTTTCAGTGATGTTTTCATTTGTAATCCACCATTTTGTTGTTAGATTAGCGAAGTTACCTGTATATAGGAATGAGTAATCGCCAGGATTTGGTAGGAATGTTTCAAATGCAAACGAGATAATTGGGAAGATACTTGTAAAGAATGTAATGATAACAAAGATAAACGCAACTAAATGTTTACCAATCTTACCTAAATTAATCTTTGATATTTGTCCAGATTTACCAGTAACAGTTGTATAGTTCTTTCTGCTCTTTAGTGATGCTTGGTTGAGTGCGAGAATTGCCATACCAAATATCATCATTAGAACAGCCAAGATAGATGCTTCACCAGTATATTTACTGTTAAGTGAAATATACTTGGTAGAAAGGGTAGTTAAATTTAAATAATGTGGAACTGGGTAGGATCCCATTGCGCTACCAAATACGAGTAGGATTGTCGAAAGGATAGCTGGTTTAATCATTGGAATTGTGATACGCGTTAAAATTTTATGCCGAGGTGTGTTTAGAATTGTTGCGGCTTCCTCTAGGTTTGCATCCATGTTCTTGAAGATACCACCGATCAAAATATATGCGAATGGAGCATAGTGTAATCCTAATACCATTGCACTAGGAAATAGCCCAACACACCACCATAGTGGCATATTGATGCCAAATAGTGAGGCAAGCAATCCGTTAGATGTACCAGTAATCGCATTGGAATTAAATAAATGTTGCCATACAACCGCTAATGTCCACTGCGGCATAATATATGGGAAAATAAATATAGAACTGAGGTACTTTCTGCACTTCATATTTGTTCTTGTCACAAGGAAAGCAAATACACCACCGAATAGAATTGAAATCATGCATGTTAGAATGGCGAGTGCTAAAGTATTACCCATCGGTGTCCAAAGATTTGTCTTCGCTAAATTACTGTGAATAAATCAATGTAATTGATGAGGGTTAATCCTGATGTTTGCCCAGTTAAATGCTGATCAATTGTTCCTGGGTGAATCTCAAATGTATCACGGATGATTGCTACAATTGGTGAGACCGTTGCAATCGTACATAAGATACCAAAGATGAGTAGAATCACATTAAATGGTTGTGTGAAATAGGTTTTAATCTTATTAAAGAAAATCGCATTGCGTTTTTTCGAAATTGTTGTATCCAAGATGTGTCTCCTTTCAAAAAAATGGAAGGCACCCAACTACCACGTAGGGTGCCTCATGATAACTGTGTGTTTATTTAGAAGTATTACCGTTAAATTTGTCTAGTGTTTCAATCCAAGAACCAACAGTGAATGCTACTGAAGCACAGTATTCAGGATCTTCTAATACGAGATGACCTTTTGTTGTCCACCAATCATATCCACGGTCATCCTTAGATGGGAACTTATCTACACCATCAACATATCCACCTTGTGCATGATTGAATGTCTTTTCTGTTGCTGTCATAACATCTGGATTTGAGGAGTAACCACCCATATCTTTGCCCCAAGCACTGAAGCCTTTTTCTGTACATGTCATGTATGCGATAAATGCAGCAGCTGTCCATGGAAGTGGGCTATTCTTTGTTAAGAATAGGTAATGGCAATATCCAAATCCACCAATTCCTTGATATCCATCTTCATATGCAGCAACCTTAATGTTATTTACAGAAGTTTCTGAAGATTCTTCGATTGAACGTAACTTAGAGTAAACCAATAATCCACATTGGTCAGTTGCAGATGCGGATGTTAGGGTTGTACAAATTGGTCCATCATCTGTTTGCGCATTGTATCCATTTACCCAAAGCTTGATCCAAGCTAGAGCATATTTACCATTTTCACCTAAGTTAAAGCTTTCAGCATCTTTCGCAACTTCATCAATTGTTGGTTGGAATTCCGCTTTTGCGTCAGCTGGTAGCTTATCGAAGGCATCCTTTAATTCAGTTGCATATTTATCTTGTGTCAACATATACAAGAAATTCTTGCCGACGATTTCTGAGTCGATATCCATGAATAGTGGATGTGTATCCTTACGTACGAAATCCCAGCAGTTTGTAAATTTCTTAGTGCCTGTGGAGTTGTACATAAATACTTTATTAAGTGTTTGTAATGGTAGGAATCCTTTGTAGTCACTAGCTTTTACACCATTTGCGTATGCCCATTCCTTTGGAATGAATGTTTTTAGGACACCGGTTTGATTCATCTTTGATTCGATCTGGTTACCATCCTGAATCAAAGTCATTGCGAATGTTCCTTGATCCTTTAAGGAGTCAGCTTGTAACTGCTCGAAAATCTTATTGTTCTTTGGCTGTTGCCATTCGAAATCTAATTTGTAACTAGGATCAATTGTCTGTAAGTATTCGATGAATAATGGCAGTGCGGACTTACCGCGGCTAGAGTTACCTAAGCCGAAGAATGTCTTGCCGTTTGATTCTTCGATTGCTTTCTTTCCAAGCTCTTCGAGTGACATTGTCTGTGCTTCTGCGATAATTTTGTCTATTTCAGACTGATTGGCTGTATCGTTTGTGGAAGAGGTGTTAGTTCCTTTTCCTCCGCATCCAACCAATGATGCGGCCAGTACTACAGAAAGTACTGATGATAAAAAACGCTTACTCATTATTTTCCCTCCTGATGAATAAATCTATTCATATTATAAGAGAGAATGTAAGCGCTTTAAATTCTAGAAAAATGATATTTTTTTTAAATTTCTGATATTAGAGATTTTGATTTTGATATTCGCTAGGTGTTAGTCCATAACGCTTTTTGAAAAGGGAAGAGAAGTAAGCGACAGATGTATAACCAGTTTGTTCAGCAGCTTCGCTGATTCTATAGTTATTCTTACAAAGTAGTTTCTTAGCATTCTCTAATCGTATACTTGTAATATATCCAGCAAGGGTATAGTTAGTTTCTTTATGGAATAGACGCGAGATATGACCCTCACTGATTTCTAAATAAGTTGCTATATCATAGATGGATAAAGTAGGGTTAGCATAATTTTGTTCGATGTATTCAATTGCTTTTTTAACATAACGATTTGTGTCGTTGATTGCTTGTGGAGTTTTTGTCTTAGTAAGTTTAGGGATAATCTTTTGTACGCTTGTTTCGATGGTTCCATCCTCGAATGGTTTTAAGATGTAGTCTGCAGCATATAATCGTAATGCATCACGCGCATAATCGAACTCACTATATGCTGTTAGGAAGATGATTTGAACATCACTACCTTGATCACGTAATCGCTGTAACATTTCTATACCATTGCACATTGGCATATTGATATCAGAAATAATTAAATCAGGTGATGTTTCTTGATATTTTTCGAGTGCTTGCAGACCATCTTTAGCAACTGCGCAGACTGTAAAATCAAGTGATTCCCAATTGATATCATGAACCATTCCTTCTCTAGCAAATAGTTCATCATCCACAATCATTACTTTGTACATAGCTCCTCCTTATATGGCAGTGTTATCTGTATTAAAGTTCCGCCTTCTTCAAGGCGCTGTGCGTGCAGGCCAGAATTTACACCATAGTGTAAACGTAAGATAGAATCAACGTTATACATACCGATGTGACCATCAATTTGATTCCATTGATGCGTGTTAATTAGATGCATCATTTCGTCATCAATTCCAACACCATTATCTTGTATAGATAAGATGATTGCGTCATTTTGTTTGCATGCATATACTTGGATGACGCCAGTCTCTTTCATACGTAAACCATGAATAATTGCATTCTCTACTAATGGTTGAATAATCAGCTTAGGAATCTTATAGGATAATAGCTCCTTTGGACAATCGAATAGGAATTGATATTTTCCTTGGAAGCGAATATTTTGAATTTCTCCATAATCGGAACAAATCTGAAACTCTTCTTCGATTGTTATGAACTGTTCTTTCACGATAGAAGTTCTTAATATGCGTGCAAGTTTTTGTGAAAGCTGAGAAATTGGTTCGACTTTAGCACTTTTTGCCATCCACTTGATTGTATCCAATGTGTTATATAGAAAGTGGGGGTTGAGCTGTGCTTGCATCATCGCGATTTGGATATCGGCTAATTTTCTTTGTGTTTCTATCTTTTGTTCTAAGAAGTTAGAAAGCTCTTGTGTCATAATATTGAAATTTTGAGATAAGACTCCAAATTCATCATTGTGTAATACAGGAATTGATGTATCTAGCTTTCCTTCTTGTACTTGCTTCATTGCTTGATTCATCTGGTTAATCGGTTGTGTAAATGAAGTGGTTGTCTTTTGGGCAACAATAATACAAACGATAAAACTCAGCACGGCAAGAAGGCCTACCATCATATACATTCGATTGATTGTGGATGAACTGAGTACTTTTGGATGAATGATAATCTGTTTGAAACCAGTATTTTCAATATTTTGGATTGTGATGTAGTAATCGTTGAAATAATCATCATTCTTCGAATTAGAAATCCATGCATAATGTAATTTATCAAAAACACCAGAAGTCGATAAGACAGAATTTATATAAACAGGTTCATTCTCTTTACTAACAATTCCAAACCCTTCATCATTCGATAGTTGATTACTAAATAGATATGCGAAATCTTGGTTGTGAATCGATGCGACGATATAACCAATTGTTTTGTTATCGGTTTGAATTTTTGTTGCGATATTTAAAACGATTTGATTATTTTCGCTATCAACTTGTTTTGTGATTTCTTCCGAAGAATTATCTAATGTATGTAAGATTCCCCAGTAAGTAGGACGGTTTGCAAGTTCACATGTTGCATACATACAAGTACCATTTTGATCATAAATAGAAAATGTTGCGTAATTTCGATAGGGGTTGGTTAACTGATAAAGCGTATTATATATGGATTCACTATCTGATGAACTTAGAAATTCTTGGTGTGCTGATAATGTAGAAAGTGTTTTATCAATTCCATCTAAAAATGATTGAAAGCTGGTACTAATTTCTTTTGTCTCTTTTTTTACAGTAGTTTCATATGTATTGAATGTCATAGCTTGAAACAAGAAAATCAAACAAAAACCACATAGTACAATTGGTACAACCGAAATTGCAATGAAACGATTAAGTAGTCGAATACGAACAGACTGACTTTTCTCTATTTGTTTATTTTCGTAGAAATGTCCCATAATTGTAGTATTTCCTCCTGCCTAAAATTTGACCATGGCACGAGATTTTGGTAATCTGCGAGATCAGTTAGTGCCGTGAGTTGATTGATATCTTGTCTTACACTACGTCGATACATTGCAGATGATAGGAATTGTTGTGCATCTTTACTGATTGTAAAATCAATAAATTTCTGTGCGTTATCTTTATTCTTTGCATTTTTCACAAGAAAACTACCATCGGATATAACGAAGAGGTAATCAGGATAAACCATTGTAATGTTTGAATCTGTTAACATTGCCTTTTTTGCGGTTTCTTCTAAGGTAATTCCAATCAATCGTGTTCCTGTACTCACTTCTCGGATGACTTCTCCACTTCCGCTGGCAACATGACCATCTAACTGTTGATAAAATTTATCAATGTATGTCGGGTCATTCAATGTCATGAACGCATTTAAGATAGAGATGCTCGTACCTGAAGTGTGTGGATCGGCAAATGATATTTTTCCTTTCCAAGATTCATCACAAAAATCAGACCATTTTTGTGGAGCTCGTTGTTTATTGACTAACTTATTATTGTAGATAAAGACAAGCGGTAGTTGGGAGAAGAGGGTGTAGCTATCATGATGTTCTAAATATCGAAAATCAAGAGATGAGCTTTCACTCGCGACATAAGGTTCGATATAGTCTTGATAGTATGTATAGTTTTGAACATCGCCACCAAACATGACATCTGCATCTTCTCCATTTTTTATTTTCTCGAGCATTTCTGTAGTGCCACCAGCTTGTACTTCAACACTGATACCTGTTCGTAATTCAAATTCCTTGATAATTGGTGCGTATACTTCGGACTTATGACTTGTAAAGACAATGAGTCTATTTGTTGGTGGAATCGGATTTGCATCATGTTTTGTAAAATGCGTGCAACCGGACAATAGAGAAAATGATAGAATGCATGCAAGTATTTTTGGATTAATCATTAGCATGTCGATTCATATACTCCGCTTGGCTTAGTGGACCCTCGACTAGTGAGAAGCTTCCATCTTCATCCTTAAAAACAGCAATTCCACCATTTCCAATTAAACATTCACGATGAAGAAGTTCATCAGGAATATTCTCTTTCATAAGGCTAAATAATAGATGTCTAAAGTATGCTCCATGAGAAACAAGAAGAACTTTATCTTGATCGTGACTCAATTTGCGTAACTCACTAAAAGCTTTTTGAATACGCTGTTGAATCATTGTTGGATTTTCGCCACCTAAATCATCAAATAAATCATTTGAAAAACGATATTGATATTCTGGGTCACTCTCGTTTTTAATATTTCCATCCCATGACCCATAACTAAATTCACGTAATGAGTCGAAGATTTTTGCATGCATGTGATGAGGCTCTAGAATTAGTTTTGCGGTTTGAATTGTTCTTGGCAAAGGGGATGTATATGCAGAATTAAAAGACAGATTTCTTAAAGCTTCCGTTGTTTGCAAAATCTGTTCTATTCCTTTGGAAGTTAATGGAGAGTCTGTTATACCTTGCATGCGGTTTTCCAAATTAAATACGGTCTCTCCATGACGAACATAATAGTAGTAAATTGTCTTCATAATGAACTCCTAATTTTAAGTTCATTATAGACTGAATTTATTAAAATGTTAAACCGCAAAAGCTGTATAGCATGGGTATGAATTACTGCGCTTAGAATTGTTTTTTTCGCTAAATAATGGTAAATTCAAAAGTGTGGATAGAGGAGAGAAATTCATGAGTAAGTATCAGTTTTTAGATAAGAGAGTGCCGATAGCTGACGACAATATTTCTATTGTCCAGGATTTATCAAAATGTAAGAATTGTACATTGTGTAGACGTGCTTGTGCCATCGATGCCGGTGTATTTGACTATTATGACTTGACTACAAACGGAGATGTCCCAATCTGTATCAATTGTGGTCAATGTGTAGTATCTTGCCCATTTGACAGTTTAAATGAACGTTCAGAATTAGATGGTGTAAAGGCTGCGATTCAAGATCTTGAAAAGGTTGTTGTATTCCAGACTGCACCAGCAGTACGTGTAGGACTTGGTGAAGAATTTGGTATGCCTGCCGGAACATTCGTACAAGGAAAGATGATCACAGCTTTACGTAAGCTTGGTGGTGACTACGTACTAGATACAAACTTTGGAGCAGATATGACCATTATGGAAGAAGCTTCTGAGTTAATTGAAAGAGTAATCAATGGTAATGGCCAATTACCTCAATATACAAGCTGCTGCCCAGCTTGGGTTAAATTTGCGGAAACATTCTACCCAGAATTAATTCCACATCTTTCAACTGCAAAGAGTCCAATCGCTATGCAAGCCGCAACAGAGAAGACTTACTTTGCTAAGAAGAACAATATTGATCCTAATAAGATTGTTTCTGTATGTGTAACGCCATGTACAGCTAAGAAAGCAGAAATTCGTCGTCCAGAAATGAATTCATCTGCAGGATATTGGAATGAAGAAGAAATGCGTGATTCAGACTACAGCATTACAGTGCGTGAACTTGCACGTTGGATTCGTGAGGCTGAATTAGATTTCGCTAATCTTGAAGATGGTAAGTTTGATCCATTGATGGGTGAAGCATCTGGTGGAGGAATTATCTTTGCCAATACTGGTGGTGTTATGGAATCTGCAATGCGTTCCGCATATAAGTTTGTTACAAAGGATGAAGTACCTGCTAACTTGATTCGCTTTGATGCGATTCGTGGTTTTGAAAATAGTCGTGAAGCAGATGTACAAATCGGTGATAAAGTATTACATGTTGCCGCAATCCACGGTACAGGTAACTTCCGTAAGTTCTACGAACATATGAAGGAA
>CALISH010000096.1 GCA_938041275.1 uncultured Solobacterium sp. | reverse complement strand
TAGAGGATTATATATTTTCCATCTATGGATTTACAGAAGAACAAATTACTTATGTTAGGAGAACGGTAAATGGAAAAACTAATTGAGGAACTAGAATTGCAGATCTCTGTCATGAACAAGATGAACGACAGCGAGTACAGCCTTAGCGATGAGGTTTTAGACAGCCTGTATTCCGTTTATCCGTTCAATAAATTTGAATATATCAACTTCAACTCAGAATTCAGCGCAATAGATTTAATTTGTTTGACAATTAATTTTTATCAAGGTATGATAAGGTCACTTAAAAGCTGCGGATACTTGCGAAGCCCGTTTGCGTGATTATCCACTCTATTGGGAGTGGATTTTCTTTTTAGGAGAATATAATTTATGAAATCATTTTTAAGTATTGATGATCAAATCCAAAGATTACAACAGAGAAATGTAATTATTTCAAATACAGAAATAGCTAAACAATATTTAACTTTGAATAATTATTACAATGTTATAAACTCATGTGCTCGTGACTTTCTTAGAAAAGATACAATTTCAGATGAGTATCTTGATGGAACAACATTCGAAGAAATTATTGCAATACATAAATTCGAGAATGAATTGAAGCATGATATATTAGAATACTTATTATTAATTGAAAAGCATCTGAAGTCTACCATAGCTCATGTTTTCTGCAGTAAACATTCCGATTTATATGCATGCCTTAGCAAAGACAGTTATAATTTTAACCAAAGCAATATGTTAAACATTGCAAAAACAATTGAAATTTTAGCAAAAAATATTACTGAGCAAATAAACCAAAAAATACCAAATCCAATAAAACACTATGCTAAAGACCATCAAGATGTCCCGATGTATGTGTTAATTAGCGAATTAACATTTGGAAATGTCGTTTATTTATTCAAAATCATGCAACATGCTGAACGAGCAGAAATTATTAATATATTTAATTCAATTATGTGTGAAAATTTAAATGATTCTTCTTCAAAAATATTTCCAAACGATTTTGATAAAATGCTAGATAACTTGCTAAATCTGCGTAATACAACTGCTCATAACTCAAGTTTGTTTACATTTAAGTGCCGTGGAAATATTTCGTATATTAAAAGCTTGCACTCAAGATTTAATATTGCAGCAAATGCACCAAAGCAAGATTTATATAACATCATTATTACTTTTGCGTGTTTTTTACCGAAAAATGATTTCAAAAAATTGTACAACTCTATTTTGAAAAGATGCAAGAGATTAAATCAAAAGTTACACACTATTAGCCCTAATCAAATTTATATAAAATTAGGTTTCTCAATCGGTTTTTATAGTTATCCTAAAATTGTACAAAACTAATGAAAACTAGTATCAAGACATTCATTTTTAAAGTGTGTTCATCATATACGCTTCTAAGATTCCTACCCATATACATAATGATGTCTCTTAATACATGCTTACTTTGGCATTAATTGCATTTCTTTAGACTGAAGTAGTGATGAAGATTGAAAAACAGTTATATACAATAGAAAATTATCTTTTCCGTAAGAATTTCCATAAAAATAAATTAGAATATTAAAAAACCCGCTATTAAGCGAGTTTTTTAATTTGACTATGGCGCAGGAACAGGGATTTGAACCCTGGCACCGTGTTACCGATCTACAAGCTTTCCAAGCCTGCCCCTTCAACCGCTTGGGTATTCCTGCAAAGTTTTCATAGGACATGAATTATAATACCAATTATTATTCAAAAAATAAAGTATTAATGTAGAAATAATTTAACTTTCCACGTAAAATAAACATACTGGAGGTTATACAAAATGAGCGATTTGACAAAGAAAGCATTAGGCGCTTCTCTAAAGAAGATTTTATTACAGAAGCCTCTCGAAAAGATTACGATTACTGACCTTACAAATGACTGCGGTGTAAACCGTCAAACATTTTATTATCACTTCCATGATATCTATGATTTAATCGATTGGATTTATCTTGCGGAGGGTGAAGAAGCCATCGGAACCCAACGTAGTTATGACAGTTGGCAAGAAGGACTTCTATCTGCCTTCAAGATTATTGAGAAAGAAAAACACTTTATCTTAAATACAATTCACTCACGTTCACAATCCCACATCATGCGTATGCTAGAAGATGCGGCGGAGTACTTACTATTAAATGTCATTCGTGAACTTGCGAAAAATTATAAGGTTTCTAATGAAACAATTCATTTTATGGCATCCTTCTATCGATTCAGTTTTGCCGGTGTAATATTTGACTGGATTGAAAAAGATATGCATGATAATCCACAAAAGATTGTTGATCAAGTTGCGATTCTAATGCAAGGCACTTTTCCTTCTGCACTAGAACGTTTCGAGAAAGCCAAGATGTAAAAAAGACCTTATGGTCTTTTTTTAAAGTATTGATAATAAATCTCTAATGCGGTTGCAGGTTCTAAGCCTGCTCCTTTTTTTGATACAACCGCTCCCGCTATATCATTTGCGAATCCTAGGATATCCTTCATATCCGCATGCATGCATAATCCTGCAATCACAGCCCCCACATGAGAATCTCCTGCACCAATTGTATCTGCTACAGTTACTTTCTTTGATGGTGCATGCACAAAATTTAAACCATCATAACTTGTAGAACCATTTTCACCTAAGGTAACAATCACAATATTCCCTGTTCGTGTATAGAGTTCCTGTAACCCCTCGTTGATATCATTCTTTCCACTCAAACCGGACAATTCTATTTCATTGACATGCAGGATTGGTTTGAGTGCATAGATGTGTTCCATGATTTCTTTAGAGATATGTGCATATCTTGGACCTGGTGCAAATACGACCTGTCCATCACATGCGGCTAGGCAATCTACGATACGTGAGCCATCCTTATCTTCAATCTCTATTCCACAAGCATAGATATATCCATAGGAAGAAAGATCAAGTGAATCTGCCCATTCCTTTTGGAATGTATACTCTGCACCATGGTAAGAAAGGAATGTTCTTTCCCCACTATCTTCAACCAAGCAATAACAACAACCATTTTCTTGTTCAGTACGAATTGTGGTAGTAATACCTGCCTTTTGCAATTCTGATTCTACAAACTTTCCATATACACCTGTACCTACTGGTGAAAGAAATGTATATGGCAAAGAGAGCTGATGTAATATCGATACGACATTAAATGCACAACCACCAATCTGTAATGTTTGACCATAGATATTCGTATCCTGTGCAGATGCAGGTATCGCTGGTAAGTTAATAATCACATCACAAACGGTTGAACCAATGATTAAACAGGGTTTCATGTTTCTATCCTCTATGCTTTCTTATAATGAATAATACCACCAATATTCTTAGCGTTTGTATAACCCAATTCTCTTAATCGCATGACTGCCAAACCAGATCTTCTACCACTATGACAATATATAAATAGTGGTGTATCTTTTGTATAATGCATGTCTTCAATCTGTTCTAAATTGGAAAGTGGAATATTTACACTATTTGGAATATGTTCTTCTTCATATTCATCTTTTTCGCGGACATCCAGCAATACTGCACCAGGAATAGTCTTCATGTTTTTTAGTTCTTCATTGATGTCCGTAGGACGAAAGATATCAAATAATCCCATTTACTATTTCACCTCCATGAATTCTTCTGGTGTTATCATGAGTTGCTCTAAATAATATGTACCATGACTATACGTGAACTTCGCAATCCCACCATTTGGCATGATGTGTTTTCCTTCTGCCTTCTTTTGTTCAGTTAAATCTGCACGATAGATATTAAATAAATGCTTGAGAAGTGTCATATAGAGTGAGCCATGTGCTACAAGTAATACATTCTCACCATCTTTTGCTCGTGATACTACAAGTTTTAAAATTCGATCAATGCGTTCAACGACCTGTTCTTCGCTTTCCCCACCGACATCACTAAAATCAACACTTGGATTAAAGCGTTCATATAATTCATCCATGATAGAGTCTCGTACTCTAGCTTCATAGGTTCCAAAGTTGATTTCTCTTAAATCTTGATTTGGTATCGCTGCAATATCATGCGACTCTAAGATATACGCTGCTGTATCACGTGCTCTTTCTGCAGTCGAACAATACGCAAACGCAAAATCAATATTATGTAATGCTTTCCCTGATAACTTTATCTGTTCAATTCCCTGTGCAGTTAAAGGGCTATCACTTCTTCCCTGCATACGATTATAGTGATTAAACAGTGTCTCTCCATGTCTTACATAGTAGAGGTGTACTGTTTTTTCTTCCATCTTATATACGAAGTTCTTTGGCTCTACCGGAACCTGTTGAATTTGATACTCACCATCTTCGTAAGTGAATACCATAATTCCACCATTTGGAATCATACTGTGACCTGTCGTATCACACTCTTGATGTAGTGCATCAATATCAACACCTAATAGGTACTTCATGGTACAAATTTGATACATGCCATGACCCACAAGTAGAATACGATCACCATCTTCAGCATCATCAATGATTGTATGTAAAGTTTTACGTATACGAGTTTCCATCATTGCTGGGGATTCACCACCCGCCGAACTATAATCTAAGCTTTCACGGCATTGACGGATTTCCTCCGCATGTGCTGTATGCCTAGCAGCTTCTAATCTACCAAAACTCATTTCATGCAATCCTGAAAGTAGAACTGGTCGAATCTCTCTATCTTTCGCTATGATATCCGCAGTATTCCAAGCACGCTCACTTGGGGAAGAATAAATATGATCAAACCAAACATCCTTGAGTCGATTCGATGTTTCATGTGCCTGTGCGATTCCACGCTCTGTTAATGGGGAATCACAGCTTCCCTGCATACGGCCTAAATGATTGAATAATGTTTCTCCATGACGAACAAGATAAAAAGTAATTTTCATGTCTGTTCTCCTAACGCATTTATACTATCATTTTCTACTCATTATAGTAATTGTATTACGCAAATTTGCATAAAAAGAAGGACAATTAGTCCTTCTAGTCTAAATATGGATTACTTCATTACAAAGCCAACTGCAGTACCGCGACGTACAGGTGATAAGCGTACATATGTCTCAATCTTTGGATAGCTTGATACCTCATGGTATTCAATCTCATCCCACTTTAACCCTGTATTGTGTGCAGTTAAGAAGTCATCTACGCCAAGTGACATCTCTGGAACAGGCACAAGCGTAATTGTTGGGCTATTATCATCCAAATAATTCCAACCACCCATGATACCTAGTGTTTCATCTAGGCTTTCATGGTACATGATACTGAGGTAACGGCTATCTGGAGTGCGTCCATGATAGTCATATGTATTACCGATGAATAACGCACCATTCTCATCGCGATATAATACTACAACGTTTTGGTACTGATCTAATGATACTGTTTCTTTAAGTTCCATAATCAACCCCCTTGTATCAATACTATTTCATATCTTTGAGGAAAGCAACATATGCGCGATATGCTTCGTATACGTCTGCTTTAGATACTGTTTCAAATGGAGCATGCATGTTCTGAACACAGATACCTGCATCGATAACATTCATATTCTTATTGGCAAGAATATATGCGATTGTTCCGCCTCCGCCAACGTCAATCTTACCTAATTCGCAAGTTTGGAACATAACGTTATTATCATCCATGCACTTACGAATCTGTGCCATAAATTCAGCACTTGCATCATTAGAACCAGATTTACCACGAGAGCCTGTATACTTGTTAAAGCAGATACCCTTTCCAAAGTAAGCAGAATTCTTTGGTTCATATACTTCTGGATAATTTGGATCATACGCAACAGATACGTCACTTGATAACATTGCACTATTTTCCATAGCCTCATGTAGATTTACAAGTGTAGCACCACCCTGCTTGTCTAATAACTTTGTGACGACATGTTCAAAGAAGTCACTGTGTGCACCAGTAGCACCTACAGAACCAATTTCTTCCTTATCAACTAAGATACATACAGATGTACGTTCTGGCTTATCAATTTCCGCAATTGCACGAAGAGATGTATACGCACATACCTTATCATCATGACCATAACCTAAGATCATAGAACGATCTAAACCATAATCACGTGCTTCACCAGCAGGTACAACTTCAATTTCTGCTGAGAGGAAGTCATCCTCATCAATATCATATTGTTCCTTCAAGAGGTCTAAAAGATATGCTTTAACAGGATCCTTTTCAACA
Source organism: uncultured Solobacterium sp. (assembly GCA_938041275.1). Lineage (GTDB taxonomy): Bacteria > Bacillota_I > Bacilli_A > Erysipelotrichales > Erysipelotrichaceae > Bulleidia. The sequence continues at coordinate 32,209 of CALISH010000096.1, read as the reverse complement.
CCCTTCTTAGGAATAGAACCTACTAATAGGTCTAACTTTTCACCTTCTACGACAGTCGCTGCTGGTTTTTGTAATTGTTGAGCAGCTAAGTGAATTAATAAGTCTGAGATACCTACAACTGGATCACCTGGCTTATCACCAATGTTAATTTCAACAGTTGTGCCATCCTTCTTGCATACAACACCTACAAGTGCCATCGCACGTGCTACCCATTGGTACTTCTTGATACCACCATAGTAGTGTGTATCCATTAATACTAAGCCATCCTTTTCATAGATTGGCTTTTGCTTAAGGTCCATACGAGGTGAATCGATATGTGCACCTAAGATATTCATACCTTCTGTTAATGGCTTTTTACCTATTACAAATAAGATAACATTCTTGCCCTTGTTTACAGCGTAATAACGATCACCAGCCTTTAGCTTCTTTGCTGTTTCTACTGGTTTAAAACCCTGTGCTTCCGCAAATGCTACAGAATTTGTAACGAATGTGCGCTCTGTCTTAGAGTTGCTTAAGAATACACGGTAGTCTTCGTTAAATGCGTGTAGTTTTTTTAACTCTGTTTTATTGAGTTTTTCCCAAACTGTGTTTCCCATTTTTATTCTCCTTTTATCTGATACTTTGCAAAAACATGTAACATCTTTTTCTCACCTGTGATTCGAACAATTAAACCATCTTGGTGGTACTCTAGAATATCCATATCTAGGATTGCTTTATATGTATCGAACATGCTTATTTTATCATAGCCTAGTTTACATACAATGCTTTCTTCTGCTGGATAAATCATTTCAATGATTTCTTCCAGCAATGTATCTAAGCCTTCTTTTGTATAACAAGAGATGGTAAGACCATCTACTCTCTCTGGATGTGCTAGCTTATCTATCTTATTGAACACATGAATCTGTGGAATATCATCCGCATGTATCTCTTTTAAAGTTTCTTGGGTGATAGCACTCTTTTCTTGCCAACTAGGATCTGCCACATCAATCACATGAATTAATAAATCCGCATCTCTTGCGGCATCCAGAGTACTCTTGAACGCTTCAATCAGTCCATGTGGTAAGTCTGAAACAAAACCAACCGTATCATACAACAAGAATTTCTTATGTTTGCTTTGTACCATACGAACACTCGTATCCAAAGTTGCAAATAACATGTCTTGTTCTAGAACCTCTTGTCCCCCAGCATCCTGCATGGAAAGAATTGCATTCATCAAGGAACTCTTACCGGCATTGGTATACCCAACTAAGGCAACGCGTTTCAACAATGTCTTTTGACGTCTTCGCTCATCCTGATAACGACGTACTTCAATCTTTCGTAGTTCTTCTTTTAAGTCATTTATTTTCTTTTGGTATCTTGCGGCAATGATGGATGATCGCATCTCACCAGCACCACGGTTTGTGACTGCACCACCACGTGAACGTTCATTGTCATTATCCGCATGTAGTACACGTGGTAAATCATACTGTAAACGTGCCACTTCTGTCTGCAATTTTGCCTGACGACTACGAGCACGCTTGGAGAAAATATCTAAGATTAACGCTGTACGATCAATCACATTGACACCACAATATGCAGAGATACGATCACTAACTTGTATCTTTAAGGGATTGTAGAAGATAATACCATCAGCACCTAGTTCTTCACACATCGCTTTCAAAGTCTCTAATTTCCCCATACGGAATGCGGTATGTGGATCCATACTTTTTGATTGTTGGGTGATTGTTCCTAATACTTCTAAGTCACATGCTTTACAGAGCGCAACACATTCCTGCATTGCACTTGTAAAGCTACTACTATTTGCTTGTAAACAAACACCCGCAAGAATGATTTTCCGCATGCATGCTCTCCTTTTTATTGATTCTCTAGCTGTAAGTAATAATAACTAACTGCTAACCACTGATTGTGTTTATAGCCAATTTCTTCAAACGTTGCCTTTTTGATAAAGCCAAATCTTTCATGTAGTTTTTCGCTTGCGATATTCCCTGCTGTTACAAGCGATACGATATTCTTATATCCAGATTTTCTAGCAATATCTATCATCTCTTTCATCAGAGTTTTACCATATCCACGATGGCACGAATTAGGATCCAAGTAGATTGCTAAATCAACTGTACATGCGTATGCTTGACGACTATTAAAGTCGGAATAATATGCATATCCAACCGGTTTAGCATCTTCTTCTAAAATAATCCACGGATACTTCTCTATAATTGTACGAACGCGTTGTTTGAATTCATTTAACGTTAATTCTTCCGTCTCAAATGTTGCAGTACTATTCCTAATATACCAGTTATACCAATCTAGAATAACTGGTATATCTTTTTCTTCAATATTTCTAATCATTAGAATACACCGTGTTACCATCCATCACTGTTAACATAACTTTTGTACGATGGATGTCAGAAACAGGTATTGTCCGAATATCTTTTTCTAACACAACAAAGTCTGCATAATATCCTTCTTGGATTGCGCCAATACAATGATCCATAAATAACATCTTGGCACCATTTGTTGTAAAGGAAGCGATAGCCTCATCAACCGTTAGGCATTCCTCTTCATTCATGCATGCATCATAAGAAATTGATTTTCTTGTGACTGCACACTCGATACCCTTTAAGACATTTGGCATTTCAACTGGAGCATCCGAACCATTCGATGCTAGAGTTCCTTCTAATAACGTCTTATATGGATAAGAAGTACTTGCAAGTTCCTTACCGACTCTAGAAGCAAGAATCTGTGCATCATAATCAATGAAGATAGATTGGAAATAACAAGCCAACTTCTGATTAAGTACCTGTTTAATTTGATCAGGTCTCATAATTTGGCAATGTACGATACCATGGTGCAAAGGATTACCTTCTAATACAGTATCTTTATATACATGCAGTACATTATCTAGTGCCGCATCTCCAATCGCATGGGCGATAGTCGGCATATTAAATTGGTTTGCTAAACGTACGTAAGTTTCAATAACATCTTCTTCCAAAGATGCAATTCCCTTCGTCGTTGGATCATCCGCATATGCATTCTTCATATATGCTGTTCTAGCACCTAATGAACCATCTGTAATTAACTTTAATGGACCAATACGGAAATAGTCATCACCTACATCAAAGGTATAACCATCATCCAAGAACTTTGAGAATTCCTTTGGATTATTAAACTCACATTGTTCATTAACACGTACCGTCATATCTTGTTTGTACGCCAGTGATGCAAAAGCACTCAATACTGGTTTATAGTCATGTGCGACTGCCAAAAAATCATCACTACCTACCGTCGTAACACCAAATTGGTTTGCATAACTTGCCCCAATGCGAATATATTCTTTAATCTTTTCTTCATCTGGTTGTGGGTATGCATTATGAATATTGTTTAAAGCATTCTCTTCCACAAAACCATTTTCATAGTCAACATTTCCGCCTTCAATCTTTGTGTGTTCCGTAATACCAGCAGCTTTCAAAGCAGCTGTATTGGCAGATAAAACATGGCCACATGCACGTGTTAAGGCAATCGGAACCTGTGTACTAATTTCATCAAGCATCTGTCTTGTTGGCTTTTGGTGATCTAGGAAAGATTCTTCATTATAGCCACGACCAATAATCCACTCACCTACTTTTGTAGTCGCAAGCTTTTCTTTCACCTTTTCGATAACTTCTTCATTAGAATGACAATCATCCAATACAACATTGGATAAATACATGCCAAGTTCTGCTAGATGCATATGACTATCCACAAAACCAGGTACGACAAACATACCCTTTAAGTCAAAGATTTCAGCGTCTTCTTTACATAGTAATTCTTCAATCTCTTGATTTGTGCCTACTTTGATAATATATTCATCACTCGTCGCAAAAGCAGTTGCTGGGTTTTGCCAGATATTACAATTGATATAACCTTTTTTCATATGTGATGATCTCCATTTCTTCGTAAAGATTATACTATTAACCACTCATTCCTTCATAGGAAATACCTGAAAATCACCATACTTTCATATGGTGACTTCGTTTATTCAGTACGTAACGCTTCTACTGGATCTTTTTTCGCTGCACTACGAGAAGGTATGAATCCTCCAATCACAGTAATTACGATACTAATTAGAATTAATACTCCAGCAGATTCTAGCGGTAATACCGCACTTAAATCTTCAATCTTGGATATCGTTTGGATGACATTATTTATTGGAATTAGCAGTAATAATGTGATACCGATACCTAGGATACCGGAGAAAATACCAATGATGAATGTCTCCGCATTAAATAATTGCGAGATATTCTTCTTCGATGCACCAAGTGCACGCAGAATACCAATTTCCTTCGTTCTTTCCATTACAGAAATGTAGGTAATGATTCCTATCATAATCGAAGAAACTATCAATGATACGGCCACAAATGCAATCAGCACATAAGAGATACCATTGATAATGGTCGTTAAGGAAGATGTCATTAACGCAACATAATCTGTGTAGGAAATCTTTGAATCTTCACCAACAGAATTGTTGTAATTTTCAATTGCTTTTCCTATCGCATCTTTATTTTCAAAACTATCTGCATAGATACTGATACTGGATGGTGATTCGTAGCTCACTGCCCCAAAGGAAGCAAGATTTTTCTCTAACGATTTACCACCGATATAATCATTGTAAATCGCAAGTAACGTTGTTGGATTTGGACTATCATTGAGATAATTTTCCAACATGCCAGACATACTACTTTGTGGATTCATGGATAATTTTGACAAAGCATTCACATCAAAACTATTTGTATCTTCATTAATTTCTTGATTTTGACTCTTTCCATCATAGTACAAAATCAACTGGTACATGTTCGCCTTTTCATCATCGCTTAGATTTAGCAAATACTCCTTAGTATCCTGAATCTTCTCTTCATCTGTTGTAGCATTAAAGCGTACGCCATTTAATACATTAATTTCCGGAGTATTCTTTTGTGCTTGTACAATAGCAGATTCATTTGCTCGATCAATCACATAATTGGTTAAAAGATTTGTATATGCGACCGCAGTATTGATGGTCGCATTTTTCGCATCTTCCTTCGGACGAATAATACCGGTTACTTTTAAAGGAATCGATTTATTCATCAAGCCTTCAGAATCATATTCCGGATTCTTGATTTGGCTAAAGCTACCATTTTCATTCTTCAAATAATTTTCACTTGATGGTACTAGATAGAATGTCTTTTGCAACAGATTCTCATAACTAATTGTAAAGTCTTCTCCATCTTGTTTGTTCGCAAGTTGATTTTTAGCGGACGTATATTGTTCCTTGGTGATAAAACCTAGTTGATACATCGATTGTACTGGGATACCATTGTTCTCATTGAGTACCATCACAACCTCGTTATAACTCGTTGGCCAAGAACCAGCCACCATATCATAACTATCTGTTACTACAGATGAAATTGGCTGCCCACCTGTACCAGCAACCATTTCAGAGAAGTTTTTTGCGGATTGATTATTTACACCCATATTCGCAAAATTAAACATACGAGGACGATTTGAATTTCCATTTCCTCCATCTAGTTCAATATTTGTGTTAATGAGTTGTTGATTTGGATTTTGTGCATACACATCAAAGTTAACATTATAACTATATATAATCCCATTTTCACCAACATATTGATGAATCTCAGATGCAGGATTATCGAGATACTTTTTAAATTCAGCTAGATTATTTTGAATCAAATTATTTGTGACAGCATCACTTTGTTTCAATGATTGATAATCTGCATGAACTTTTCCATCCTCTGCTTGTGTTTCTTTCGAAGAGGATAAACCCATCATCTGCGTACGTAACTGCATAATCGAAGTCGCATCAACCGTCTGGGAAGAAATCGTAATCGGATATGATGTCATCGTCTCCTTTTGAACACGTGTTATGTACTGATTCATTCCTGTTGATAAAGCTAAAATTAGCGCAATACCAATAATACCGATACTTCCTGCAAAGGAAGTCAGAATTGTTCTACCAATCTTTGTACGAAGATTGGCAAAAGATAATCCTAAAGAAGTCCAAAAAGACATCGATATACGTTTTGAATTCTTTTTAAGTTTTTCTCCTACACTTTCATCAGGAATATCATATGGATCTGTATCACTAATGATTTGTCCGTCTTTTAAATTTACAATTCGCGTCGAGTAATTTTCTGCAAGTTCAGGGTTATGTGTAACCATGATTACAAGTTTCTCCTCTGCAATCTGCTTTAAAAGATTCATGATTTGAATGCTTGTTTCCGTATCAAGGGCACCTGTCGGTTCATCCGCAAGTAAAATATCCGGATTGTTGATGAGTGCACGAGCAATCGCAACACGCTGCATCTGTCCACCAGATAATTGATTCGGTTTTTTGTGAACATGATCTTGTAACCCAACTTTTTCTAGCACTTCTATCGCACGTCTTCTTCTTTCTTTACGTGAAACGCCAGAAAGAGTTAATGCCATTTCAACGTTGGAAAGTACATTTTGGTGAGGAATCAAATTATAACTTTGAAAGACAAAACCAATCGAAGTATTGCGATATGCATCCCAATCTACATCTCTGTACTTCTTGGTAGAAATCCCATTGATTACCAAATCTCCACTATCATAACGGTCCAATCCACCAATTATATTTAACATCGTAGTTTTTCCAGAACCAGACTGGCCTAGGATAGATACAAATTCATTATCTCTAAAATTTAAAGAGATACCTTTTAAAGCAACTTGCGTAAGTTCCCCTACTGTATAACTCTTAACAATATTCTTCAGCTGTAACATGAAAGAAACCTCCACATATACTTTAAGAATAACATACTAAAATTTTGCATTTTTAAAATATTTTTTAAGATAAAAAAAGCAGGCTTTCACCTGCTCATTAGACATTCTTATAAAGTCTGCTTAACAACAGCTTCAAGTTCTTCTCTTGGCATGAAACCTAAAGAAGAAGCTACCTTTTCACCATTCTTGAAGCCAATCATTGTAGGAATTGACATAATTCCATACTGCTGCGCAATCTCAGGATTATCATCAACGTTTACCTTTACAAACTTGATGTCTGCATAGTCCTTAGAAATTTCTTCAAGAACTGGTCCTACCATCTTACATGGTCCACACCAGTCAGCGTAAAAGTCTACAAATACTGATTTGTTATCTGCTAATACTTGGTCATATTCTGCTTTATTCTTAATAATATCCATTTTTGAATACCTCCGTGAACATATTATTGCATAAATATATTTGATACAAAAGAATTATGCCCTATTTGATTTTTGCGGCAGCTTCTTCATCCAAAATAACAGTTACATCAGGATGATCCTGTAAGATACTTGCTGGACAATCTGTTGTCTTAGGGCCCTTAATCATCCCATATACTGCATCAGCCTTATTGGCACCTGTAGCGATTAAGATAATCTTCTTTGCACGCATAATAGTGCCTAAACCCTGTGTGATTGCTAGAGTTGGTACTTGATCAATATCCCCATCGAAGAAACGAGCATTGTCCTTACGTGTCTGTTCTGTTAGTTCCATTGTATGTGTCAAACTATCGAACGCTGCACCTGGTTCATTAAAAGCGATATGTCCATCAGAACCGATACCAAGCACCTGAACATCTACCACATACTTTGCCATTTCACTTTCATAACGTACACATTCAGCTTCAGGATCTGCTGCTTCACCATTAGGAATGTGAATATTTTCTTCAGGCACATCAATCTCATTGAAGAGATTATCATGCATGAATGTATAGTAACTCTGTTCATGATTACGTGGTAAACCAACATATTCATCTAAGTTGAATGTAATAGCATTCTTATACGATGTGCCATTTGTCTTATGGTCTGCAATCATCTTCTTGTACAAACCAACAGGTGTAGAACCTGTAGCCAATCCCAATACCGGATTTTCCTTCTCTACAACCTGACGCATGATTTTAAATGCTTCTTCACTTACTTGGTCATAGGAATCTGCAATAACAATTTTTAACATTTTCTTTCTCCTTTTTTAGAATAGTGTTATTGAATACGCTGTTTGCCAGCTATCATTTACATTTAATACTATTGTGCCTTCACGTTTTTCAAACGGAACTTCGTTCTTTTCAAAATCTGTATGAGAATACCATGGTTCTATACAGACAAATGGTGCATATGGTGACCAATATGCAAGCCATGGATAATTTTGATATTCCACCTGTATACCATGTATACCATCTGTTAATTTCGTACAGGTACTACGTGGATTTTGGATGATGATTGTTTTCTTTAATGCATCTTTATCTAAAGCAATCACATCTACTTCCTGATTGTTTAATATTTCCTTTTGATTCAATTCTAAACGGTATGCATCAAACGTTTTATCTTTTTCAAGTGGGCAATTGAATGCAGGATGTAATCCAAAGTTAAATGGCATCACACAGGGATTTCGATTTTCAATGCGATATGCAATATCTAACTTTTTACCCTCCAAAGTATACGTAACTTCAAGTCGGAAGTGAAATGGATATTGTGCTAGTGTTTCTTCACTATCACACAGTTCCATTACGATTTGAGTATCAGTATGTTTAATACATTTAAATTCACTGTTTCTAGCAAAGCCATGGTTTCCAGTATGATATTCGTTCCCTTGAATATGTAGAATGCCATCCCAAGTTTTACCAACCATCGGAAATAAGATTGGATTTCTTCCAGCCCAATAGGTTTTATCACCTTGCCACATTGCCTCGATATTCGTTTCACGATCAAAGAAACTATGTATTTCAGCTGCATGTTCATCAATCGTTACTGACACAAATGAATTTTGAATTGTATACGTAGACATATCTTCCCCCAACTCATTGGCTTTATTATAACACTTTGCATGATTTTTAAATTTCAATCCTTTTATAAAATTAGTTAATTTCATATTTTTTTCAAGATTTCAACTATATAATTGGACTTTTTTCACAGTTAGCGTGATAATTTTAATGTTCAAGGAGGAAATAACTATGTCATTTATTGACGGAATCAAAGAAAGAGCTAAACAAGATATAAAAACAATTGTATTACCAGAATCAGAAGACGAAAGAACACTTCGTGCTACTGCTAAAATCTTAGAAGAGAAAACAGCGAACATTATCTTAATTGGTGATGAAACAACTGTAAAAGCAGATGCAGAGAAATATGGCGTTAACATTGATGGTGCAACTATCATCAATCCAGAAACTTCCGATAAATTAGAAGAATACGTAAACACATTATATGAATTACGTAAGGCTAAGGGTATGACTCCTGAAGCTGCTCGTGAAGCATTATTGAAAGATCGCACAACATTTGGTGTCATGGTATTAAAGACTGGCGGAGCTGATGGTCTTGTATCAGGTGCTTGCCACTCTACAGCAAATACATTACGTCCAGCATTACAGATTTTACGTACAGCACCAGGTGCGAAGTTAGTTTCAGGTTTCTTCATTATGGACGTTCCAAATTGCAAATTTGGTTATAATGGAACATTCGCATTCGCAGACTGTGGTCTAAACCAAGATCCAGATAGTGAAAGCCTAGCAGCTATCGCTAACGATACAGCAAACACATTTAAAACTCTTGTAGGAGCTGATCCAAAGGTTGCTTTCCTATCCCACTCTACAATGGGTAGTGCAAAACATGCATTAGTAGATAAAGTTGTAAATGCAGTAGAAATTGCTCACCAACAATATCCAGATTTAGTATGTGATGGTGAATTACAGTTAGACGCAGCTATCGTTCCAAGCGTTGCGGCAAGCAAAGCTCCAGGTTCCTCTGTAGCAGGTCAAGCTAACGTATTAATTTTCCCTAACCTTGATGGCGGTAATATTGGTTACAAGTTAGTACAGCGTTTGGCAAAGGCTGAAGCATATGGACCAATGTTACAAGGTATTGCAAAGCCAGTTAACGATCTATCTCGTGGATGTTCTTGGGAAGACATCGTTGGTGTAGTAGCCTTAACAGCTGTACAAGCGCAAAACAGTAAGTAATAATTCAACGTATGCTTGCATATATAAGAAAATAGAGATATCCATGTAGATGTCTCTATTTTCTTATGTTTGATAATCATTATATGAATATCATTTTAATTTTAAACTGCATTTGCAGATACGATATATATCCCGTTAGGTATGCACTGGATCGGTAGTATGCTATCTGCATCTACCCAACCCATTTTTTCACAATTATGGTTTGGACAATCAACTTTACTTACATGCCATTTCCCATCTTTCACTTCTATTGTTAAATCCCCCACATTACCCCTAACCGTATATGTAGCGTCAACACCTGAATCGAACCACTGAACAATTTCTCCACGGTATACAACTACTAGCCATTCACCTTTTACCTGTTCATTTGGCACTCCATTAAGTGAATTATTTGTTCTATTGAACATTGTAGGAACAAATTTGAGCACTAAAATTAGCACAAGAGATAAAGCAACTATTATTCCAAGTGCAATATATTCTCTTTTTCATATTTGCTCCCTTCAATATAAACGATATAGGCTTTTTATTTCTTATCCCAAGGAAGTAAGTTATCTCCCTTTACAAGATATGCATTCTTGGAGATTCTTGCAAGTGGTGTATCAGAGTAAGAATCGGAATAGAAGTTTTCAATCGTTGTATTGTTGAATACTTCACGATAACGACGTACCTTCTCGTCTCCATGGCAATTCAACCCGCTATATGCACCTGTATGTATATCAACTACACTTGCCATGCATGTTTTAATACCAACCTTCTTACAGAAAGATTGGATCAAGAATTCTGGAGAAGCAGAAATAACTATATCATCTTCTTTTTGTGTACCTTTATACCACTGCTTTACATGGTCTAAATGGCTACTTGTATAGTCTTCAACTACTTTTTCCATATCTTCTACATAACGAAACATGCGATATAGATTTGATTTAAAAGTTAACTTTGGTACAATGCGTATCACATATAAAAGTCCAAACCAAACCGTACGCGGTAAATTGATCAAAGTTTTAGGGCGGTGTAGCCAAAGATATTTCACAAAACCTACTGTAGAATCACCACGGTAGATTGTATCATCCCAATCGTAAACGTTCATTGTTCTCTCCATTCTGATTTCTTTTACAAGATAAGATATCTTTCTATAAATTGCAAGTCCTCAAAATAACCATATAAAATCTCAGCTTACATTCCGTTTTCAGCCAGTTATAGCAAACGCCCTGATCAACTATCAGAAAAAATAATCTTTGCTAGTATATAAACCCTCTTTATGTCTTCTTTTTGTTTCTTCGACTAGCTTAGGATAAAGTTCTAACACCTTATTTTTAATCTCTACTGGGCAATTTTTTGTAAAATGAATATGATATCCTGGTTCTTCCCTTATTGGAAAAACAAACATATACTCTCTAGCAAAATCTAATTCATGTCCGTATGATTCATTCATATTAAATATCCTCTTCAAACTAATAATATACTTTTTTAATGTTTTAAGATACCAGCGGGCAATAATATCCTCTCATTTATATCTACGACTATCATAAGAATTTATTGAGATAACAAATAATGCGATAAACATTAGAAAATATATATGCTTAGATACACTGAAAATGAGTCATTAAAACTCAGAAAAGAGCATAACTCATCTTAATAAGTTATGCTCTACTGTATTTTATTTATGAAAGCTGAATATACTTTTTAATATTGACCCATTGCTGGAGGTACTGGTACATCCTTTTCTGGAAGTTTTGCAATTGCAGCTTCTGTTGTGATAAATAAGCCAGAGATACTTGCAGCATTTAATAATGCGGAGCGAGTTACCTTCGTAGGATCGATAATACCTGCTTCATACATATCAACCCATTCGCCTGTCTTTGCGTTGAAACCATGATTTTCTTTCGCTGCTAACTGTTGTTCATAGATTTCATTACCATCAAAACCAGCATTTTCAGCAATCTGCATGATTGGCATTTTAAGTGCGTCTAACACAACATTGATACCACGTTGTACATCTACTACATCTGACTTTAATGTGGTACGTACATCTTTATACGCTTGCACTAAGGCAAGTCCACCACCAGTCACAACGCCTTCCTCAACCGCGGCCTTTGTTGCGTTTAGCGCATCTTCGATGCGTAACTTCTTTTCCTTAAGTTCTGTTTCTGTTGTAGCGCCAACCTTAATTAAGGCAACACCATTTGTAAGTTTACCTAGTCTTTCAGCAAGTCTCTTCTTATCATAATCAGACTTTGCATTTTCGATCGCTGCTTTAATTTCAGATACACGTTTAGCAACTTCAACACTATCACCTGCACCATCGATAATTGTTGTCTTATCTTTGCTTACTACTACTTTCTTAGCAGAACCTAAATCATTCATTGTCATATCTGCTAAGTTCATATTTAAATCTTTCGCAAAGAAGTTAGCACCTGTTAAAACTGCAATATCTGCCAATTGATTCTTTGCATCATCACCAAAACCTGGAGCCTTTGTCGCTACAACATTGAAGGTGCCACGTAACTTATTAATGATCAATGTACTCATCACTTCATTATCATAGTCATCTGCGATAAGAAGTAATGGCTTATTGATTTTAACAACTTCTTCCAAGACCGGTAGAATTTCTTGAATTGTATTGATCTTTTGGTCTGTTACCAAGATATATGGGTTATCCATGGATACTTCCATCTTATCACGGTCACTTACCATGTATGGGGAAACATAGCCTTTGTCATACTGCATTCCTTCTGTCATCTCTAAGATTGTTTCGAAGGAGCGTGATTCGTCAACGTTGATAACACCATCATTACCAACCTTTTCCATCGCTTCCGCAATAATCTTACCAATCTCTTCAGAACCCGATGAAATTGTTGCGATGTTTTTAACATCATCATTGGTTGTGACTTGGTGAGAGTTCTTTAATAGTGCGTCTGCCACAACATGTGCTGCCTTTTCAATACCCTCGCGCATGAGTACTGGGTTTGCACCCTTTTCCACTGCCTTAAGACCAGCTGTAATCATTGACTGGGTTAGGATCGTTGCAGTTGTAGTACCATCACCTGCTAATTCGTTTGTATTATTGGCTGCTTCATATACTAACTTAGCACCCATATTTTCAAACTTATCTTCAAGTTCTACTTCCTTAGCAATAGTTACACCATCATTTGTAATTACTGGTGAACCAAATGATTTCTCTAATACAACATTTCTGCCCTTTGGGCCTAAAGTCACCTTTACTGCATCCGCTAATTTATTAACACCGTCCAACATAAGTTGACGTGCATCTTTACCATACTTTAATTCTTTTGCCATAATAATTCCTTCTTTCTACTTTATTCTACAATCGCAAGAATATTTTCTGCTTCTATTAATAGATACTCTTTTTGATTTTCTTTGATTTCAGTTCCAGAATATTTTTTATATACAACCTTCTGACCAACCTGTAATTCCAATGGAGTTAATTTTCCATTTTCCATCTTGCCAGGTCCTACAGCCACAACAATACCCTTTCCAGGTTCTTCCTTTGGCTGTTCTGTCAAAATAATACCGCTCTTTGTTTTCTCTTCTTCTTTCGCTTTTTCTAAGACTACATAATCATGTAATGGTTTTAACATGTTTATTCCTCCTTTTAGCACTCTAATATATATAGTGCTAACATAAATTATCTTAGCACTTTCTATCACTGTGTCAATAAGAGTGATGAGGATAAAACTTTTCTTGTATAATAGGGTTGGAGTTCAAGTTATGGAAAAATTGAGTTTATTATTGTTTTCAAATAGTGAATTTTTAATTCTGTTATGTTTTACCTTTGTGATATTGATCATCGGTTATTTTTTATATCAGCTATATTATTTTAAATCCGAAAAACATCGCAGTATTTTATCACTCTTTTTAATGATGTTAATCTATACTGTCATTTCTTTTTGGAAGCTTGGTTCAACTAGTTTTCCAACGACTACATGGCAGCCAACCGCAGAGAAACAACAAATCACATTTGACTTTGGCAAAAGTGAAAAATTTGATGCGATTTATACAATCTATGGGGAAGGTGATACGAATTCTAATCCATCCACATATCAAATTGGTACAAATAATATTCATTTGTATGCTTCTAATGATTTACAAGAATGGACACGTATTGCCAGTCTTAAACAAGGAAATATTTATACCTACGCAATTGAACAAGGCAATTGGCAATATCGTTATATCAAACTGGTTGACTTAAGCGAGAATAGTTCTTTATCAGAAATTGGATTCCGTAATGAAGATCATACTGGATTTTTACCAATTTCTATCTTGCGAGATAAGCAGAAAGATGGACTATACCCTGGAAGTCTACTCATTGATGAACAAGATAAATTGGTTCTTTCTCCCACCTATTATGACCAAGCATATTTCGACGAAATTTATCACGTACGTAACGCATGGGAAATCGCAAATGGACAGTATATGTACGCAAATGTCCACCCATTACTCGGCACCAATATTATTGCACTATCCATTCGTTTATTTGGGATGAACCCTTTTGCCTGGCGATTACCTGGTGCGATAGCTGGAGTACTCATGTTACCGGTGTTGTTTGGAATCTTAAAATTATTATTTAAACGAAATGATTTATCTTTGATTGGATCATTCCTGCTTGCTGCGGATTTTATGCATATCACAACTTCACGTATCGCAACACTAGAACCATTTAGTATTTTATTCATATTATGTTCATTCTATTGGATGTTTAAGTACTGCATGTCGAGTTTCTATACCCTACCAATGCAGAAGGGGATTATATACTTACTCCTATCTGGTATCTTTATGGGAATATCAATTTCAGCGAAGTGGACAGGATGCTATGCGGCAGTAGGATTAGCAGTGATGCTATTTACAAACTGGATACAGCGTTATCTTGAATATAAGAAGGATAAAAAGGGACATCAACAATTCTTTCAAATACTACTGAAAACAATGTTATTGTGCATACTATTCTTCATCATTATTCCAATTACAATTTATTGTATTTCTTATATTCCAGATCAAATTTTCCGCAATGAGCCATGGTCAATCGCTAATGTTTGGAAACAAGCTCAACAGATGTATTTCTATCACGTCAATTTAAACGCAACACACCCATATCAAAGTACTTGGTTTCAATGGGTATTTGATTTACGTCCGATGTGGTACTATGTTGGAACTGTAGGTAATGTATTTCATACAATTTCTTGTTTTTCTAACCCGTTATTAACATGGGCTGGTGTCCCGGCGATTCTCTATACAACATACTATGCACTATTTAAGAAAGATACGGTAGCTTGGTATATTGTGGTTGGTTATTTTAGTGGTCTATTACCGTGGATTATCTATGTCCATCGTATCGTATTTGCATATCACTTCTATCCAACATCACTATTTACTATTATTGCGATTGTATACTGTATTCATCACTTAAAACAACGTAAATATCAGTTTGTAGTACCAGTATATCTAGCACTCTATCTAGGATTGTTTATTCTATTCTTACCAATTACGACTGGATTTGGTACAACAATACAATTCGCTAAGTTTCTAGCATGGCTACCAGGATGGTATTTCGGATGAAAAAGTATCGTAAGTTATTGATTGATTTATCAATTATCCTAGCATTGACTGTGCTACTAATATCCCCATATCTAACAAAAAGTTTTCTTGCGATTGAACATGATACCTTCTTTCATGTATCACGTATTGAACAATACGCAAGAGCACTTCAACACGGACAGGTGCTTTCCGCTATCTATCCTTATGAAAATGGAGGATTTGGTTATGGAAGCCCACTCTTTTATTCTGATATATTCTTACTATTACCAGCAATTTTACATAACTTGGGACTAGTATTGGTTGATAGCTATAAGCTTACTGTATTTCTTGCAAGTTTCTTTTCTGGAATTACAATGTACATGCTTGCAAGTAAGTTTACTCAGAAGTCATCGATTCGATTGCTTGCTGTCGCCGCATATCTTTTCAGCAACTATCACAGATATCTATGTACGTAGTGCATTAGGTGAAGTGTTTGCGCTTGTAGGCATACCACTTATACTATCTGGTCTATACGAAATCTTTGAAACCAATCAGAAATATTCACCCTCCTATCTAATTGGTTTGGTGATTACTGTATTATCACATAACCTGAGCTTCTTATTATGTTTTATACTAGTAGTCATTTTTAGTATCATTTATCTTCCGAAAAAATCTATCCATAGATATAGAATTCTTATTGTCGAAAGTATGCTGGCATGTTTACTAACTTCCTTCTATACCTTCCCAATGGTAGAACAACTAAAATCACAACAGTTCTATCTGAATTACTATGCATCAAGTTCCGCATTAGAAAATCATGCAATGGCATTCTGGCAGTTCTTTGCCAACCAAACTGTGTTTGGACTATCTGGCAATCAATATAACACAAACAATGCAATGGTTGTTAATATTGGTTTATTTTTAACCATTGTACCTATCAGCTATCTTTTTCTTACTAAGAATAAACATACACTCATAACTATCATGTTAGTGATCGGATGGAGTTGTATGTTATTGCCTGCACAGATATTCCCTTGGAAGTCCATGTTAGTGCTAAGGATATTACAGTTTCCATGGCGATTAAACATGCTTGCATTACCACTATTATGTGTCCCTGCTGTAATAGGCATAGAAAACCTTACACGTAAACTTAAGTATTTACCTATCTGTTTGATATTGTTGTTGAGTTTAGAAGGAATATACCATCTCTATCCTGCAACGAAACGTACATTTATCATGCCACACAATACCACATGGCAAGAAGTAACCAATGGTAAACTCATTGACCCATACTATTCTGCACAATACATGCGCGTAGAACTTGCTGGTGGCGATTATTTGCCTTATAACTCTCCTGATTTCCGTAGTTATACTAAGACAATTCAAACTACATCAGGTGAAACAATTACAACTGGTGAATGGATTGACTATGGTAGATATCGTTTTACGATCACCAATCCTCAAACTGTTGTACTACCGATTACCTACTACAAAGGCTATATCATTCATAATATTGATACTGCAGAAGTATTAGAAACGACGTTAAGTAAGAATGGTCTCGTCAGTGTTTCAATACCATCTGCCGGTACGTATGTATGTCAATACCAAAACACCAACATACGTATAGTATCCATATGGATTTCCATTCTTACATGCATGATAAGTATTGGTTACAGCATTTATCGCAATCGAAAAAAGGATATTGTATGACAAATATCCTTTTTCGTATGTTTAGATTTTGTACCACTTAATTTCGTTAGCTTCTAAGTGTAATGAGAAGGATGAACCATCTCCACGATAGATAACAGTATCTTGTGGTTCATATGTGTTGTTTACAACGCAATAGCTTTGTGTAGAAGGATATACATTTACATCAACGTTATAGTTTTCAGAATACCACTTCTTCATGTCATCTTCACGATGACAACTGTAGTAGATTGCACGATAGAGAAGTCTTGCATTTTCAAAGCTAAATGGTAAACCATTCATGTATACCGCTCTACCCTTACCATATTCATTGACTGCGAGCTTCACACTAAGGTCTTCTTGCTTGATAACCTTTGTGCCCGGTAATGCATAAACACTGTTTACATTTTCACCCCAGTCTTCATGTTCTAACTGTTCTGTTATGAAGTGATCATGGCATTCCCAGTTGTACTTATCTGTATGGAGTGTGAAGTCTAGTTCTTTATCAACACCTAATACATCATAAAGTGTGAAGAACTTACCATTTCTTGCACAAGCTGTTGGTTCACCAATACCGATGAAACCACCACCATTATCTACATAACGACGTAGAATTGTAATAATCTTTTCATCAAATTCTTCACCACCACTAAAGCTTGTGTAACTACTACCGTAGTTTAGTACAACATCAATATCATTTAAGATATCTGGATTTTCGCGTAGTTCTTCAAAACTGATGAACTTCACATCAAATGGGAAACCACTAAGTGATTCAAGAACACCTGTGTAGGAGTAGATTTGCTTATAGCGTATTGCGTGATGTACAAGATGTGCACCCCAACGACGAAGTTCACCATAGCTATTTAGTACACCAACCTTGAGTAGGTTATGTGGGGTTTGTTTTCCTACATGTTCATAGAGTTCTCTAAATTCATCGCATACTTCAGAAACATACTCGATAAACTCTGGGAACTTTAATGCAAGTTTCAAGTATCCACCATAACCGATACGATCAACTGGTGAACGTAAGATTGCACGACGTGCTGTTACCCAGTTTACTTTCGCTTCTTGTAATGGATCTCCACCTTCATGGAATGTATCTGGGAAGAAGTATGGTAAGAATCTACCTTCTGTATACTTCACACCCTTGATATCTGAAATCAAGCGTAATGTAGAACCTGAACCAACACTACCTACAACAGCGTCCAATCCAATTTCAGAGAAGTACTTACCATATGGTTCTGTACCAATCCAATGGTCTCCCAAGAACATCATCGCTTCCTTACCATAGGAATGACAGATGTCTACGAGCACTTTTGCAAGCTTGCACACTTCTCTTTGTTGGAAGTCGATAAAGTCTTTATATTCCTTGGAAGGAACACAGAACTGACTGTTATGGAAGCCTTTGTTAATAATAAATTCTGGACGGAACTTATAACCAACTTCCTTTTCGAACTGTTCCAAAATATATGGTGATACAGAAGCACTATATCCATACCAGTCAACGAACTTCTCACGAGCAAACTCATCAAACTGTAGTGTGAACTGATGGAAGAATGTTGTAAAGCGTACAACATTTACATCTTCTCGTTCTTTACAGAACTTATGTAACTTCTCAATGACGTGTTTCTGCGTTTCTGGTAAACGTACATCTAATGTCATCTGATGTTCTTCATCTACCCAATCATTTGTTAAGAAGTTATACATGTGAACTGGATCCCATACGATAAATGCTAAGAAGCTGACTGTGTATGCATGATAAGGAATCGCTTCCTCAATCACCACATCACCATTTTCTTTATCAAAATACCAGTTTGAAACAACTGTATCTGTTGTACGATCAATGACTTCCCACCAACGGTGAATATCATTTGTTGGGTTCACTTTGAATTGATCTTTATAGAAATGTTCCATGATTTTGATGCGTAAGCATGTATCTTTTGCCGTAACAAAGTCACTCATCAAATACATCTGTTGCATCTCATCAGGATGTTCTTTTGCCCACGCATTATCTTTGCGTGTTGTGTAATATGTAGCGTATTGCTTAATATCCATCTTTCGTAACGCTTCTGGCATATCAGTGCCATCACAATCACGAATCGCATCAGCCTTCCACTTCATGATGATTTCGATTGTATCCTCAATCACATCAATATCGGTTGGGACTGTAACTCTTCCTGTACTCATACTTAATTATTCTCCCTTAAACGATACGGTTTTCTGTCTCTGGATCAAAGAAGTGTACTTTCTCCAAATCCATTGCCAGTCTAAAGGATGCACAATCTGAAAGATCATAGCGTGCATTCACTCTTGCCTGTAACTTCTGTCCTGCAATCTTTCCATGTAGGATAAATTCATTACCTAAAAGTTCACTTACATCAATTGCAAAGTCAAACACAGCACTTGGATATGTTTCATTTACAATTTCCTCTGCGTGTAAATCTTCTGGACGAATACCCATCACAATTTCTTTACCTTCATATGCCTGCATGTCTTTTGTAAACTGTTCTGGTAGTTCAATATGCATATCACCAATGGTGAATTTTCCACCAGCGTATGTTCCCTTTAGGAAGTTTGTGGCTGGAGAACCAATAAATCCTGCTACAAACATGTTTACTGGATTCTGGTAGATTTCCTTTGGTGTGCCAATCTGTTGGATATATCCATCTTTCATGATGACAATACGGCTAGCCATTGTCATCGCTTCTGTTTGATCATGTGTTACGTAGATTGTTGTAGCACCGATGTTTTTGTGTAGTCGAATGATTTCACTACGCATCTGTACACGAAGCTTAGCGTCTAAGTTAGATAATGGTTCATCCATTAAGAATACTTTCGCATTACGTACGATTGCTCTACCTAACGCTACACGTTGTCTTTGACCACCAGATAAAGCCTTTGGCTTTCTATCTAAGTATTGTTCAATCTCTAATGCTTTTGCGGCTGCACGTACACGACGGTCAATTTCATCTTTATTTGTCTTACGAATCTGTAATCCAAATGCCATGTTTTCATAAACTGTCATAAATGGATATAGTGCATAAGACTGGAATACCATCGCAATCTCACGATTCTTAGGTGCAACATCATTCACCAATTTATCGTCGATATACAATTCACCATTTGTGATATCTTCCAAACCTGCAATCATACGTAAAGTAGTTGATTTACCACATCCGGAAGGACCAACCAATACGATGAATTCTTTATCTTGAATCTCTAAGTTAAAATCAAATACTGCCTGTACTTTATTATCGTAAATCTTATTGATATGACGTAATGATAAGTTTGCCATATATTGTCCCCCTATTTAAATCTCTTGTTATACAGATGTATAACAAACAAAATGCCAATCAGTCCAACTACCTGAATACCAAGATTCACATAGCCAACTTCTATTTGACCAATAATTACCATTGCTAGACTGACAACAAATAGAATTGCCATCAAGATTGATTGTGTTGTTCGATTCATATGTCCTCCTAGTCCTTAAGACCACCCAAGGTCATACCTTGTGTTAAGCGTCTTTGTACAAGAATGTATAAGATTAGTGTTGGTAACATAACAATCACAAGTCCTGCATACATCGGTCCATAATTAGTCGCTGCTTTCTGTGCGGACATCAGATTCTGTAATCCTACTGGTAGTGTCTTTAGTGCCTTTGTCTGCACAAGTGTTAATGAAATAATGTATTCATTCCAGAATGCCAAGAAGTTAAATAGGATAACTGTGATAATACTTGGCTTTGCCATACGGAACATGACTCTTACCATGGTTGTAAAGTAACCACAACCATCAATTTCCGCAGCTTCTTCATACGCCTTTGGTAAAGAACGGAAGTAACTTGCAAGAAGATATACTGTAAATGGAATTGCTGTAGATGCATATACAAGCGCAAGAACGAAACGGTTATTCATAAAGAACTGTAATCCGCTCTTTGCTAGTGACTTATCCCAACCATTCAACATTAAGAAGATTGGCACAACAATGTAGTTTACATTAATAAATAAGCCAGCCATGATAAGTGTGTTAAAGAACTTTCTACCTTTGAATTGGAATCTAGCAAGTACATACGCAGCCGGTAATGAAACCACTAGTAGGATTGCTAGAGCCAGTGCAGTTACAAGTGCTGAGTTCAAAATAAAATCACCAACTTGTGCAATTTGGAATGCATCAATAAAGTTCTGAATATTAAATCCTTGTGGTAATGCCCATGGGTTTCCATAGAACTCAGCATTTGTTTTTATCGATGCTAAGAATACCCAGGATACCGGAATGATAATGGATATCGCCAAAGAAATCAGCGCAACATATATAAAGATTTTGTATAAATCAAAATGTTTTCTCTTCATATTACCTCCTAAATCTCAATCGAATCACGATGTGTTACGCGATTGATTGCCCATGATAAGGTAAATGAAAGAATAAATACAACTGCACCGATTGCCATACCATAGCCATAACTTGAACGATTATATGCCTGCAAGTACATATAACTGAGCACTGTTTCACTAGCTCCATCAGGACCACCACCGGTCATGACTTGCACAAACAAGAAACTCAGATTAATGGTTGAAATGACGAAGAATGTAAGTGTTGTACGGATATTGTCCCAAATCATCGGAATCGTTACCGAGAAGAATTGTTTTACTTTTCCACTACCCTCTAAAGACGCAGCTTCATACAGGTGTTCTGGTATCGTACTCATACTTGCCATGTACATAACCATGTAATAACCAATTGCCTGCCAAATTAATGCGGCAATTAACGCATATACTACTAAACCAGGATCACCAAGGTACTTTGTCGTACCAGCACTACCATTGAAAAGTCCTACAAGTGAATTTAATAAACCATTTTCAGATGGATCATAAATTGCACTGAAAATTGCAGATATAACAACGACAGAAAGGATATTTGGAATATAGAATATGATTCTAAAGAAGTTTTGTCCCTTTATCTTTTCACGAACCAGAATAGACGCAAATAAGATTGCGAACGCCATCGTTATGATTGTTACCAATACGATGATTAAGATTGTATTCTGGAGTGCACGGATAAAGCTCATATCTTTAAATAACATCTGAAAATTCTTTAATCCTATAAATGTACGGTTATCACTTAAACCACCCCATTTAAACATCGACATCATAAACACATTTATCGTTGGATATATCATAAACAGTGTTAGTAATATCATTGCTGGAGCTAAGCATATTGTGATAAACAGCTTCTTCTCAACACTTTTTTTCATTTCATTACCCCCTTCCTTAAAATAACGACGGCTGTCCACCATCGTTATTTTAATGAATTCTAATACTTAACAGCTCATTGATTATTTATTTGCTTCGGCAATCTGTTCAACAGCCTTCACTGTTGCATCATACCATTCATCAACTGTCTTGGAACCATTTACGATTGAGTTTACAGTTGCATAGAGAACACCTGTATTCGCATCAGCTACACTCACACCTTCAACGATGTTGTCCATAACTTGGAAACCTACTGCATTTGACTTAGCGCCATTGTCATAGATTGTGTAGTATAAAGCATTTTCATCATCCTTGCCGATGAACTTAGAAGCATCCTTTGTTGGCATTACAGCACCACCGTTTTCATAGAATAACTTTGTAGCTTCATCAGAATATAAGAATGTAATAAACTTCTTAGCTAATTCTGGGTTCTTAGCTTCTTTAGGAATAAATACCTGTTCTGTAAATGTTGTAGCGTAAGCATCACCTGTAGCAGTTACCTTAGGTAAAGCTGTGAATCCCCATTCAAATCCATTAGCACGTGGAGCTTCAGCCATTTCACCTGGTAACCATGTTCCGTTAGGAACGAATAATGCTTTGTTATCTAAGACTAATTGTTGGTTCTTCTTGAAGTTATCGCCGTTAGCGTTAGCTACTGTTGTTGGTTCAACATACTGAGCAAGCTTGCCCACGATTTCGAATGCCTTCTTAACTTCTGGTAACTTCCAAGCATCAACGTTATATGTCATTAACTTAGCATATACTTCTGGTCCTGCTGTTTCATTTAATAAAGCAGAGAAGAATGCATCGAAGTATCCTGTTGTTGGGTATGTGAATAATGAGATACCTTCAGCCTTAGCCTTTTCTCCTAATTCCCACATTTCATCCCAAGTTGTTGGTACACTCCATCCCTTTTCCTTAAATAGGTTAGCATTATAGAATAGTCCACATGGGCTATAGTTGATAGGTGCTAAGTACAACTTGCCATCAGCGTATGGCTGTGTAGCTAAACCTTCGTAGATACCATCGATGAGCTTATCCTTCACCTTTGTATCTTCACCCAATACTTTTTCATCAAGTACGCTTGTAATGTCTGTTAACATCTTTTCAGCGATCATTGTGTCTGTTAAGCCACCCTTAGATCCAACTGATAAGTAAACTAAATCAGGATATGTTCCAGCTTGAACTTCGCTACGTAATGTATCAGCGATATTCTTTTCTAAGCGAAGGTCAACCTTAACGCCTTCTTTTTCTTCGAAAGCCTTAACAACAGCTTCCCAACCCTTTGTGCCATATCCGCCGTCTAGACCAGAAATGTGCAATGTTGTTTCTTCACTTTCCTTCTGTGAAGTAGCAGCTTCTTTTTTACTACAGCCAATTGCGCCGACTGCAAGTAAACCAGCTAATGATAATGTTAATAACTTTTTCATTTGTTCCTCTTTTCCTCCTAAGAAACTTTTTTGATAATTTCAGTTTATTGTTGAAAACGCTTTCAAACAAGAGATATATTGCTAAATATTATCGAAATATTGCTCTAATATATCTATTTCGCAATATTTCATATAATCAATTAAAACTTAAGAATGCCGATATGCGTTACATGGTATGATTAAAGCGATGATTACGGCTATTTCTCAGAACCAAAACGAAGATCGTTCACTAGGTAAGATCTTGTATGTTACCCACTCCCGTTATGAAGGAGATTGGCATTCAACTCCGCACAGTCATGCATGTGCAGAGCTTTTCTACGTTATTTCTGGCGAAGGTAAATTCTTTGTTGAAGGCAAATACTTAGACATTCAAGCAGATGACCTGATTATTGTAAACTCATATATTGAACACACTGAGGTTAGTAAAGAGAATTCCCCTCTTGAATATATTGTAGCAGGTATTGAAGGTTTACACTTCCATAGTGATGATAAACGTTTCAATAGTAACTTCAGTATGCATAACTATAAAGCATATAAAAATGATATTCTCTTCTATCTCAAAACATTACTGCATGAAATGGAACATCAAGATGAATACTCCCAACACTTAGTAAATTCCTTATTAGAGATTATGCTTATTAACATGGTACGTCGTACCAATACAACGCTAAATGTATCCCCAGTAAAAAAGACAACAAAAGAATGTATCTTTATCGAAAACTATATCAATGATCACTTTAAAGAAGATATCGACCTAGATAAACTCAGTGAATTAACATTCTTAAATAAATATTACTTAGTACATGCATTCAACCAATATAAAGGAATTTCTCCGATGCGTTATTTGATACAGCGAAGAATCTCCGAAGCAAAATTTCTATTAGAGACTACCAGTTATAGTATGAATGATATCTCCGCTATCATTGGTTTCTCAAACCAAAATTACTTTACCTTTGCATTTAAACGTGAAATTGGTTGTTCTCCGAGTGCATATCGTAAACAATTCCTAAAAACAAAAGAGCAATAAACATGCATACAAAAGCCGAGCAATTACTCGGCTTGTTTTGTTATGAACGCAAGTCTGCTGATAGCTTTTCTTTGAGTGTTGCAAGAATTGCATCGTGTACAGTACGTACTTCTTCATCGCTTAGTGTATGATCAGTTGCCTGATATGTAATACGTAAGGCAACCGACTTCTTACCTGCTTCAACGTGTTCTCCTTCGTAAATATCAAATACTTCTGATTTACGAACAAGCTTCTTACCTGTACTATTGATAATCTTTAACATTTCTTCTGCTGTTACTTCTCTATCTACAACTAACGCAATATCACGTGAGATAGATGGATAACGATCAATCGGTACAAACTTCACTTTAGAAGCACTTGTTTCATTTACAACATCCAAGGAAAGTTCCGCATATGTTACTCTCTTTAAATCATACTTCTTCGCATAGCTTGGATGTAATTCACCAAATAGACCTAATGGTTTACGGTCTAAGAGAATCTCTGCACTACGGTATGGGTGGAAATGTTCAACATCTGTTGTATTTGGACGTACCGTAATACGTGCATCATTGAAACCACAACGATTTAACCATGTCATTAAGATTCCCTTTAAGGCATAGAAATCACCAGCTTCATTTAACTTATGAAGTGGATCATTTTGTACATTACCGTCTAATACAACTGCAAGTCTTTCTTCTTCCTTATTCTTTGCATAAACCTTAGAGATTTCAAATAACAAGTTATCTGTATTCTGATGTGCTTCATTGTATTGCACACTTGTTAATACAGAGTTTAATAAACTTGCACGGATGTACTTACGATTCTCTGACATTGGCATCGCAAGAGGGATTGCTTCACCAAGTGGAGCTAACGCTGTCTTCATCTCTTCTTCAGAGATTAATGTATATGTAACGATTTCATTGAGACCAAAGGCCTTCAATGTTTCGCGTGTCATACGTCTGAGTTTTTGTTTTGGTGTTAGTTGGCCAACTGTTGTAGTCATTACTGGTAATGTAGATTTCAAAGTATCAAAGCCAATCAAACGCACGATTTCTTCATCGATGTCTGCACGACCTTCGATATCAACACGGTAACTTGGGATATGACAAGTAATCTCATCACCATTTACTTCTGGTTCAAAGTTCAACCACATGAGTGTTTCCTTCACTTCATCCATTGTAAATGCTGTACCTAATAAAGCATTGCAGTGAGAAAGTGTTTCTTTTACCACAACTGGTTTATAACCATCTGTGCCATAAGTAACTGTCTCTTCAAATCCATCTGCACATGCATACTCTTGTAAGAGTTGTACAGAACGGTCCATTGCCTTCTGTGCTGCTAATGCCTCAATACCCTTTGTAAAGCGCTGTGCTGCTTCTGTAATAAGGTTTAAACGGATAGATGAGCGACGTACAGATGTCTTATTGAAATGTGCTGCTTCGATAAAGATACCTTCTGTTGTTTCATCGATCATGGATTCTTCCCCACCCATGATACCGGCAATACCAGTCACTTCACCATTTGTAGTGATAAGGATATCACCCTTTTCAATCGCAAACTCTACACCATCCAGTGCAGTCATCTTTAACTCACAATCATCCACAACTGTAATTTCTCTTGTTGGAAGCTTTGCAAGATTGTAATAGTGTAATGGCTGTCCTGTTTCGAGCATTACAAAGTTGGAAATATCAACCACATTATTAATAGAATTGATACCTGCCGCATGTAAGTATTCCACCATCCACTTTGGAGATGGTCCTACCTTTACATGATTTACAACTTTACCCATGAAGAAGTCACACTTTTCAGTGTTACTTGTTACCTTAAATGTGGATGGTGTTCCGATATTTGATTTACCAGCATAATCAGGCCACTTTACCTCACGGTGTAAGATAGCACCAACTTCCTTTGCCATGTTCCACATGCTAGAACAGTCTGCACGATTTGGTGTTAATGATACATCTAAAATCGTGTCATCATAGCCTATGTATCCAAGCACGTTTGTTTCACCTACAGGTGCATCTTCTGCTAACTCTTCAATTCCGTTAATTTGTTTTTCTGTAAGATATTTATGATCAATACCTAACTCACGTAGTGAGCAAAGCATACCATTTGATTCAATCCCATGAAGTGGTTTTGCTTGAATGGTAATTCCAGGTAAAACTGCACCTGGTAAAGCTGCGATTACCTTTAAACCTAATCGGCAGTTTGGAGCACCACATACAATTTGTGTTGTGTCATTTTCACCTGTTCCATAGCGAATAATTGTACGGTGTAAATGTGTATCCGGGATATCTTCACATTCAATCACTTCCGCAATCACAAGACCAGTACCTTGTGCCATCGGTTCAATTCCTTCAACCTCTAGTCCAGCAGTTGTTAATCTGTCCGCTAGTTGTTGTGGCGTAATATCACTTAAATCTACATATTCCTGTAGCCATTTATAACTTAGTCTCATTGCCTTCCTCCTCTTAGTCAAAACGATCGAATATCTTCAAAAAGCGAACGTCATTTGTATAGAAGTTGCGAATATCATCAATTCCATATTTCAACATCGCAACTCTTTCAAGTCCTACACCGAAGGCAAACCCAGAATACTTCTCAGGATCAAATCCATTCATGCGTAATACATTTGGATGTACCATACCTGCACCTAAGATTTCAATCCAACCAGATCCCTTACATACGTTACAACCCTTACCATTACAGAATGGACAAGAAACATCAACTTCTACAGAAGGCTCTGTAAATGGGAAGTATGATGGACGGAAGCGAACTGTTCTACCTTGACCAAACATTGTGCTAGCCATGTATTCTAATGTTCCCTTGAGGTCAGCTAAAGTAATATTCTCTCCAACAACAAGGCCTTCACATTGCATGAACTGATGGCTATGTGTCGCATCGTCGTCATCACGACGATAAACCTTACCTGGACAAATTAACTTAATTGGAACCTGTCCCTTTGCCTTCTCTAATTCACGCATCTGCATCGCAGTTGTATGTGTTCTTAATAATGTATTTGGATCGATATAGAACGTATCCTGCATATCACGTGCTGGGTGATCTTTTGGTGTATTAGCCAATTCGAAGTTGTAGTAATCCTGTTCCACTTCAGGACCTTCCGCAACCTTATAACCCATACTCAAGAAGAGATCTTCAATCTCCTGTTGAATCATCACAAGTGGATGTGTCGTTCCAAGTTTATGAATATCTCCAGCTAATGTAACATCAATCTTTTCGGCTTCTAGCTTACCTGCAAGAGCCGCAATCTTTAACACTTCTTCTTTTGACTCTAATACTTTGGCAACTGTATCCTTACATACATTTACCTTCTGTCCAAAGGCTGGCTTTTCCTCTGGTGGTAAAGCTTTCATCTCAGACATAAGTGCCTGAATACTCCCCTTTTTACCTAAGTATTGAATTTTGACTTGTTGTAATTGTTCCAAGGTTGTTGCTTGCTCAATCGCAGCTAACGCTTCTTCTTGGACCTGCATAACTTTATCGCTCATCGACCTTTTCCTCCATAAAAAAATTCCTGCAAAATATTGCAGGAACGTTATTCACGCGGTACCATCCTGATTCGCACAATCGTGCGCACCTCAATTAATCTGTAACGTAGATATACGGGGATGATTAATCCCACTGGAAAAGTGAATTCACCAAGCGTCTTCTATAGAACCCTTTCAGCGTTTAGGTTCCTCTCTTTCTATAGCGTGTTTGGCTACTACTCTTTTCGTTATCGCTTTAATAGCCATATTATACGGCAAATCACATAAAAATGTCACTAGTTTTCACAAAATCAACAATCCACTTTTATGCCACTTGCAATAACCATCTTGTAATATCAAGCACCTTTATACCTTCTATATCGTAATTTTCATGCTTCGTATTTGAGATAATAATTTTCGGATAGGAATCTTTCATTTCTTGTAATGGTTTGAGTTCTCTATTTAATGTGTCTTGGCTAGTTATATCATCAGAAACCTAAATATATACTTTTTCATTCTGCTTCATAGCCACAAAATCAATTTCCTTTTGATAGAGTCTTTCAACGTAGATTGTATATCCTCTTTGCAATAATTCAAGAGCCACTAAATTTTCATAGGCACGCCCATAATCCATATTACGGTCCCTAACATCGCATAGCGAAATCCTAAATCACTCAAATAGTACTTATCCGATGTTTCCAAATATTATTTGCCACTATTATGCACATTATTATCGTTGTTCTTTTCTAACCAATCGACATAATCATGTACGAATCTGATTTACTAGAACATCATAAACCAGTAGTTATTTTTATATCAGATATTCCGCGAAGACGAATCAATCAATTTAAATAATCTCTTACAATATACTTCACTATCTTCCTCCTATCGAAACAGTATACCTTCTGGTTATTGTTGATAATACTCTGCCTGTGCTTGATAGAGTGTGTAATATTCACCTTGTTGGTGCATGAGTGAATCATGATTACCATCTTCTACTAACTTACCATCTTTAAAGACAACAATACGATCACAGAACTTACATGAACTCATACGGTGAGAGATATAGATAGCTGTCTTACCTCCAACGAGTTTATCAAAGTTCTCATAGATTTCTGCTTCTGAGAATGGATCTAAAGCTGCAGTAGGTTCATCTAGAATTACAAACGGCGCATCTTTATACAATGCACGTGCAATTGCTAACTTCTGTGCTTCACCACCAGATAACTTAACACCTTCACTATTTAAATCTTCCAATACACAATCCAGTCCATCCTGACTAGATGTAAAGCGCTTCTCTAGACCGACATCTGCGATAACCGCATTGATATATTTTTCTTCATTGTAATGACCACACTCTAGATTTTCTTTTGCACTGATATTAAACATACTGAAATCTTGGAATACTGGACTAAAGATTTTTGTATACTCATTGAAGTCAAACTTTTGAATATCAATACCATTTAACAAGATTCTTCCTTCAGTCGGTTGATACAAGCGACATAGCAGTTTGATAATTGTTGTCTTACCAGCACCATTTTGTCCAACTAGCGCTAACTTTTCACCAATCTTAAATGTAAGATTCACATTGGATAATACAAGTTGTTCACTATTTGGATAGTGGAAGCTTACATTTTCAAAGCAGAATTCATATGCATTATCATTTCTCTTTTCAATTGGTAATGAGCCTGTCGTACGAATAGATTCATCATGTAAGAAATCTGTAAAGTGATTTAGATAATCCAATTGGAACACCGCATCACTATACGATATGATACAACCCGAAATATATTGGATCAGTTGTTGCATCGCACCTGCATATAAGAGCACAGAACCAATTGATAAATAACCATGCAAGCTTAAGTATGCGATATAAATATATGTACATGCTCCAAATATACTTAATGCGAAGTTATAAACCGATTCATATCTTCCTTTTCTCTTAGAGAAGTCCAAATAAACATGGATTGTTTTAATGATATTTTTAAAATACTTCTCAAACAACTGACCCATTCGATTGATCATCATTTGTTTCTTGTATTCTACATTGACCATTGTTGTGATTAGATAACTAAACACGGAATTGTTATGAATATTTCTTTTATTTAAGTCTTCATAATAAGCACTCGTGCGCTTTAAAATCATAACGCCCAAACAAATACAGCCAACTGCCAGTAATAGTAGTAATACTAAATAGAACGAATACTGCATTGCCTGATAAAACAAGTACCCTACAAAACATAATGCATATAGAGCAGAAAATAAGTTAGTGCATAACAGAATTATGATCTGTAAGAAAGAACCAGTTCCTCCTGTAGCATTCATACGATTACTTACTGCACGTACTTTTTGCATGCTATCATTATCTTCAAAAATATCATAGCGCATGGTAAACGACATATAGTTCACCTGACTCATGATTATTTCATCTGTAATAAATTCATATCCTTGTAAATAAGAATCAATCCAATTACCAATGAAGGATAATAGATAACTACTAACTAGCATAATCGTGACAACTTGAATTGCTGCTTGAAACTGGCTTGTAAGTAATAAGTCTAAGATACGTGAATATCCAAACAGTAAAATGAAGTTAGGTGTACTTCTACAGAAAGCTAATGTAATCATCTGTACAGTAATATGAGGAAATTGAACTTTTAATAGTTGAATCAAATCATGCGTTTGTTGATAGAATTGCTTGAGTTTCATCTTGTTCTTCCTCCTTGTAGTATTTTGCCTGTACATCAAACATCTCTGCGTATTTACCATTTAATTTCATAAGTTGCTCGTGAGTTCCTTGTTCAATAATCTCTCCATTTTCCAAGAAGACAATATTGTCGCAGAAACGAGTTGAAGCTAAACGGTGTGAAATAAATAATGCACTCTTATCTCTTGTAATTTCCTTATACTCTTCATACATATCCTTTTCCGCAAGTGCATCCAGTGCTGCAGTTGGTTCATCTAGGATGAGTATAGAAGGATTTTTGTAGTATGCCTTTGCAAGCAATAAACGTTGTTGTTGTCCACCACTGAGGTTGATTCCATCAGATGATAGATCTGTATTGATATAACTATGAATTCCCTTTGGTAACTGATTTACAATCGTATCTAACTTAGAGATGCGTAACGCTTCTTGTACGCGATTTTCATCATAGTCTTCTTCATGCATGCAAGAAATATTTTCACCAATTGTCATAGAGAACAAATCAATTTCTTGGAATACAATTCCAAGTTTACTAAAGTAATCTTCTTTATTAATTTCTTTCAAATCGATACCATTGACTAAGATTCTTCCTGAAGTTGGTGTATACAATCCACTTAACAGTTTCACGATTGTAGTTTTGCCTGCACCATTTACACCCACAAGAGCGAGTTTCTCTCCTGCTGTAAAGTGTAGATTAAGATTTTTTAAAACATACTTTTCACTTTCTGGATATTGGAAAGATACATTTTCAAAAATGATATCGAATGGCGCAACAACCCTCTTACCGTCCTGGTTGATAACATTTTTATCCAGTTCAAATTCATAAGTTCTCTTTGTTAGATCCAGGTTAGAATGTAATCTAGCAATCTCAGCAGTTAATGCCGTGAATCGTTGACCATAACTAATCACAATACCGATATAGAGAACAAATGAACCCATTTCAATCATGCCATGCATCATCAAATAGATTAGATATCCATAGGTAATCCCATCACGGATAAATCCTAAAATAACATCCGTTTGTGCTATCCATCCTTTGTATTTTGAAGCAGCGATAGTCTTCTGTACGAGAATATCGTTATTTTCTTGCATCTTTGCCTTTAGCAGGTCTTGCATCTGATAGAGACGA
>CALISH010000095.1 GCA_938041275.1 uncultured Solobacterium sp. | reverse complement strand
TGGTGATATGACTTGACGAAAGCAATGAATTCCCATACCATTTGTTGTGCATGAAACAGCATTTATGTAGCTAAAATACAGGCAAGAGTGATACATTAGCGATAGTGCTAATGTATTTTGTTTCTGTAGATATTAGTTGAAGATATATTCAACTATGCAAAGGAATTTACAATGAAATATTTTATCAAGCGTTTATTGCGTACAATTCCTATTGTCATAGGAGTTACGCTTATCACATTTAGTTTAATTTATCTTTCACCAAGTGATCCTGCACATATGCATTTCCACC
The DNA here is from genome assembly GCA_938041275.1 of uncultured Solobacterium sp. GTDB lineage: Bacteria > Bacillota_I > Bacilli_A > Erysipelotrichales > Erysipelotrichaceae > Bulleidia. Next base: position 7,790 of record CALISH010000095.1, on the reverse strand, counting down.
AAGCAGGGACTCCGGCAACTGAAGAGATGTTAGAACAGTTCCGTCATGAACATCACTTGGATGAACCATTTTTTATCCAATATCAAAACTGGTGGGTTTCTTTCTTGAAAGGAAATCTAGGTACTTCTTATCAGGATGGTCGTCCTGTTTTTGAAAAGCTTATGAAAGCTGCACCATATACAATATCGATTGCGATCAACAGTATGGTATTAACACTGGTAATTTCTTTGCCACTTGGAATCTATTGTGCATACCGCAAGCAATCAAGACTTTCAAAGTTGATTAATGCGATAACACAGGTAGGGATATCGATTCCCACCTTTATAATTGGGCTATTGTTGTTGTATTTATTTACTTCCGTGTTCCATATCTTTAGTGTATTACCAAAGGATAATACAGGTGTTATTATGCCTAGTTTAACCATCATGCTTGGTATGTCATTTCGATATATCAAACAGATTCAAAAGATTGCTAGTCATGAATTAGAGAAAGACTACATCAGAGGCTTACGCGCCAGAGGAATTGGTACAGTTTCAATTCTGTTCCATACTGTTTTGCGTAGTGCAATGGTTGAAGTGATTACTTTAACTGCTGTTTCCTTTGGAAGTCTTTTAAGTGGTGTTGCACTAATTGAAACCATTTTTAATTGGCCAGGGCTTGGAAAGTTATTAATAGATGCGATTATTAGTAAAGATATCCCAATTATTCAGGGCGTTGTAGTGTGGCTTGTGCTTGCGTATGTCATGATTAATTTAGTGGCAGATGTATTCTATGGAATATTTGATCCACGGATACGGTTAGGTGGTGATAGTCATGAAGCTTAATCGTAAACAGTGGATGATGATTATCATGCTTGCAGGTTTATTATTATGCAGTGTTGTGATGGAATTAATGTTACCAAAGATGATTTTAGAATCAAATCTAGCTATTCGTTTACAAGCACCTAGTATTCATCACTTCTTTGGGACAGATGCTTTTGGAAGAGATGTATTTGTACGAACAATCGCAGCTGCGAAAATTAGTATTCTATCTACGATAGTAATCGTAGTAGTTGCTGGAGGCTTTGGTATCTTTATCGGCATGATTAGTGGTTATATGGGTGGTTTTTTGGATGAAGTGCTCATGGCTATTTGTGATTTGTTCCTAGCATTTCCACAAATGTTAATTGCGATAGCGATTGCGGGAATACTAGGAGGTGGCTTACATAATGCGATGATTGCCTTAGCAATTAGCGATTGGATGTTGTTTGCTCGCTTGGCAAGATCTGCTACACTCAAAGAGAAATCAGAATTATACGTAATAGCTGCAAAATTTGCAGGATTAAGTGATATCGAAATACTATTGAAACATATTCTACCGAATATTCGAAACGTAATGATAGTGACATTGACCTTAAACTTTGCGAATATGTTATTGTCTCTTGCAGGACTTAGCTTTTTAAGCATTGGAGTAAAAGTTCCAACGCCAGAATGGGGCTCTATGATCAGTGAAGGAAGACAATATTTAACATCCGCACCATGGATTTCTTTATTTCCATGTTTGTTTATCTTCATCACTGTATTTTTGATAAATCAATTTGCGAAGACTTTTCATAATCAGGAGGGGAAACGATATGAAACGATTGATTAAAGCATTATTTGTGTCTATGACGTTAGTGTTGTCTGCATGTACACCAACACAAAAAACAGATGAAACTGTAAAACGTACTATCCGCATTGGTACAGAACAGTTCACTGCATCTTTAGATTCTGCTTTAGAGTGGAATGGATGGTTCACCGTTCGATACGGTATTGGGGAAACCTTATTTAAAGTAGAAGATAATATGGAAATCAAACCATGGCTCGTATCGAACGCAGAAAACATTGATACGAAGACATGGAAGTTAACACTACGTGAGAATATTAAATTCTCAGACGGCACAACAATGGATGCTAAAAGTGTAGTGGATAATCTACATCATATTGCACAAGAAAATGCAAGAGCTGACTTTTTAAAGGGTGCTGAATATGAAATCGATGGTCATACAATCACAATTAAGACTGTAGAACCACGCGCAACATTATTATCTGATCTAAGTGATCCGATGTTTACGATGTTAAATCTAGCTTCAAAGGAAGATAAGGCTACGATGCCTATCGGTACTGGTCCATATAAGGTGAAGTCATTTACAGCTGATAAAGAAATTGTCCTTGAGCCAAATACAAACTATTGGAATGGAACGCCGAAATTAGATGAGATTACAGTTACGAAGATGCTTGAGAAAGAAACTGCAATTCTAGCACTCAAAAATCATGAATTAGATGCATATACAGAAATGAATCCCGAGGGAATCAAGCAGCTAAAGGATACTGATGAATTTGATATTCATATGATTCCATCTAGCCGTGTATATTCTCTCTATATGAATACAGAGACTCTTTCAGATACATCACTACGTAAAGCAATTGCGAAAGCAATTGATAAAGAATCAATTGCAAAGTACTTACTGGATGGTACAATGACTGCTACAGATGGACCATTTACAAGTGATTCTGAGTATGCATTACCAAGTTCTAATGTAACTTCTTATAACGAAGCTGAGGCCAAGCAAATTTTAGAATCTCTAGGCTATGTAGATACAGATGGTGATGGTTATGTAGAAAAGGATGGTCAAAACATCTCTCTTACAATCGCTTACTACAAACGTCTATCGCAAGAAGCAATTGCGACTGAATTACAGTCTGCACTTAAGAAGATTGGTATTCACTCCGAACTTCAATTACATGAAGGTACGAAGTATCTAACAAATAAAGAATATGATTTAGGTTTCTATTCTATGGTAACAATGCCTACAGGAGATCCTGCATACTACTTAAACGCGTTATTATCCGAAGGCGGTTCTGTGAATTACTCTGGGTATGATAACCATGCAATGCAGGTGTTGTTAAAACAGTTGAATAATTCCTACGATACAAAGGAACGTAATAAAATTGTTAAGCAGATTGAAGAAATATTGTTGTCAAGTTATAGCATTACGTACATTGGATTTAATAACTTGATTTTCGCAACAAGAAAAGAATTGAAGAATTTTACTCCTCACGTTACGGACTACTACCAAATTACAGTTGATTTAGAACTGCAATCATGAGACAACCAATTTTAGAACTAAAAAATATTACTGCTGGATATAGCAATACAGAAGTGTTACATGATGTTTCACTTTCTGTGTACCCAACAGAAGTGATTGGTATTGTTGGACAAAGTGGTAGTGGAAAGACAAGCTTATTAAATTGTATTCTTCAATTAGAACCAAATCTTAAAATTGATGCAGGAGAAATCTTGTACTCTAATCAAAATCTTTTGGATATCAATCAGAGAGAATATCGACGGTTATTTCAAGGTGAAATGGCGACGATTTTTCAGAACAGTAACTTTACACTTGTTCCTACAAGAAAGATATCTTCTCAGTTTTACGAGACAACAAAGGGAAGACTAAGCAAAGAAGAGACTCGTCAAAAAGCATATGAGTTATTTCAACAGTTCGAATTAAAAAATCCTGAACGTATTTTTAATGGTTATCCTTTTGCGTTATCAATTGGCATGGCACAACGTGTGGCTGTATCTCTTGCACTAATGAATGATCCAAATTTACTTTTATGTGATGAGCCAACGAGTGCATTGGATGTAAAAAGTGCATATGAAATGATTCGACAGTTAAAGCGATTGAAAGAAGAAAATGGTATGACGATGGTAGTGATTACGCATAACATTGCGCTAGCTGTGCAACTATGTGATCGTATTGCGGTAATGTACCAAGGTGATATTGTAGAAGTACAAGAAACAAAGACTTTAATTGAAAATCCTATGCATGCATACACAAAACAGTTATTAGCTGCTTTACCGAAGACGGAGGATTTATGGAACGATTAATACAAGCAGAGAATATCGTTAAAAGGTTCCGTGATAAGAAGCAGCAAGTATTAGCAGTTGATCACGTTTCTCTTCATCTTGATGAAGGGGAGATACTTGGTATCATTGGTGAAAGTGGTAGTGGAAAAAGTACAATCTTGCGATTACTATCGGGGATAATTCAACCAGATGAAGGGCAAGTGACATTATTTGGTAAATCGCTTGATACAAAAGATCGTAGTCGCTTTCGCAATTTGCAGATGATATTTCAAGATGCACGTGCTTCTTTTGATAAGCAGTATACGATAGAACAAAGTTTGGATGAGATACGGAAACATTTAAATCCTAGTGCTTTAGAAAATCGGTTCTTATTACAGGAGGTCGGGTTGGATACTTCCTTTGCAAAAAAGTATCCCTATGAGATGTCTGGAGGAGAATGTCAACGTGCAGCGATTGCACGTGCACTTGCGTGTGATCCAAAGGTATTGTTGTGTGATGAAATCACAAGTGCATTGGATGTCATCACACAAGAGAGAATTTGCAGTCTATTAACACATCTATGTCATCAACATCATATCTCAGCAATTTTTGTGTCCCACGATTTACCGTTAGTTAGCAATCTCTGTGATCGTGTGATGATTATGAAGGATGGCAGGGTTGTAGAAGAGGGTAGAACAAAGGATGTGATGCAGAATCCACAGCATCCATATACAAAAGAATTATTACGACATATCTTAAAACTTGAAACAGCAGAATAGATCCTGCTGTTTTTTTGGCAAATCTTTTATCGTGGAATTTTCATTTTATAGTAGAATAGAATCAGAAATTGGAGATACCATGAAAATTGTGCAATGTTGGTTAGAACATCCTGTACGCAGGTTGGATCAGACTTTTACATACTTATATGATGATAAAGATATCGAAGTGGGTAGCCGTGTAACGATTCCGCTGTTAAATCGTAGTGTTGTTGGATTTGTAGAGAGTATCCAAGATACGGATGAAACAAAGGAAGAGATTGAAATACGACTTGGTTTTAAGTTGCGCTTTATTCAAGATGTTAAAGATCACGAGAGTTTGATTACGGATGAATTGCATGACTTAGCGATGTGGTTAAAAGAAAATACTTTATCGACAACGATATCTTGTTTTCAGACGATGTTACCATCGAAGCTGAAACCAACTACGAATAATAAAAAAATTGTGAAAGAGAAATGGGTTAAGCTAACGGATGAAGAAGTCAGTTTAACACCAAAGCAATTAGAAGCCTATCTTTACGCACGTGAGCATCAGCCATTAACATATACAGAATTACGTAAAAGCTATCCAGGACAAGCACGTACACTCATTGAGAAAAATGCAATTATCTTAGAAGAAAAAGAAAAAGAAGCGGTAAATGATGTAAATGTCAATATTAAATCTGCACTACAGCTGACAGCATTACAACAGTCCGCAATGGATGAAATTAACAATAGTCAGGATGGAGTATATCTTCTACATGGTATCACTGGATCTGGTAAGACAGAGGTATATTTACAGTTAGCTGCACAGGCACTTGCACAACATAAACAGGTATTAATTTTAGTGCCTGAAATCAGTTTGACACCACAGATGATTATGCGTGTTTCTTCTCGCTTTGGGCATGCATTAGCCATCTATCACAGTGGACTAAGTGACCAAGAGAAATATGAGCAGTACCGCAAGGTGAAGACTGGTAAGGCATCCATTGTTGTTGGTACAAGAAGTGCAGTGTTTTTACCATTTCAATATTTAGGACTAATTGTCATGGATGAAGAACATGATAATTCTTATAAACAAGAGAACCAACCGGCATATCATTGTCGTGACATTGCTATCTGGAGAGGTCATTATCATCATTGTAAAGTGATACTTGGTTCTGCGACACCGGCACTTGAAAGCTATGCCCGTGCTTTGAAAAATGTATATCACTTGGTGAAGATGAATGAACGTATCAATCAAAGCCTACCAAATATTCAACTTGTATCAATCAAGGATAGCATTAAGAAGAATGGGAACTATATTATTACAGACGAATTACGCACGAAGATACAAGAGCGATTAGAAAAAGATGAGCAGAGTATTCTATTGTTAAATCGCCGTGGTTATGTTACTCAGCTTCGTTGTAAGTCTTGCCAAGAAGTTGTGAAATGTCCGCATTGTGATTTAGCGATGAGTTATCATCGTGATGTTAATCGCTTAAAATGCCATACTTGTGGAACGGAGATAGCAGTACCAAAAGAATGTTCACATTGTCATAACCGTACGGGTTTTACCACAATGGGTTTTGGCACGGAGAGATTGGAATCGGAAGTGCATGCATTATTTCCTGCCGCAAGGGTATTACGCATGGATGCGGATACTACAGGTAGAAAGAATGCACATCAAAAGATATTACAAGCCTTCGGTAATCATGAAGCAGATATCTTATTGGGTACACAGATGATAGCCAAGGGATTAGATTATCCACACGTTACATTAGTTGGTGTAATCAATGGGGATGAAGGTTTGCAGCGTACAGATTTTCGCAGTTGTGAGATGACCTTTGATTTGTTGATGCAGGCAGGCGGAAGAAGTGGTAGAGCAGAGTCGACTGGTGAAGTGGTGTATCAGGTATTTGATCCAAATCACTATGCAGTTCAGTGTGCCGCTAGACAAGACTATGAGGCATTCTTTCGCAACGAGATGAAGTTTCGCCATGCAGGACAATATCCACCATATACGTATTTGATTGCCTTAACAATCCAAGGCCGTAAAGATGATGTGGTGATGAAACAAGCGATGGCAATCAAAAATGAAATTGTTGGTGACTTTAAAACAATAGGTATCATTTCGTTATTAAAGATACAAGATTTGTATCGTTATCGAATCTTGTTAAAGGGTAAGGATTTAGATTCGATGAGGCGAGCTGTTGCAAAGTTTTTATCTACAATAAAGATAGATGTGACAGGATTACGGATTGATATCAATCCAATGTATTTAGATTAAAAGGAGAGTGTATGAAAGATTTGTTGCAATACCGAAATGAATTATTATGTGGGGAAAAGATTACACTAAGAGGTACCACAGCTGAGGATGAAGCGATCTTAGCGAAGTGGTGGAATGAAGAGACAATGCTACTAGGGAATCGTTCAAGAATTGTTCCTACATTTGCCGAAGAGAATTCTTCGCTATTTCATAGTTGGTCATCAAACCAAGCGAGAACTGGCTTTGGTTTAACGATAGAAAATAAACAGGGTGAAGTAGTAGGGCATATTACAGCTTTCAATCTATCGATGCCTGAGATGATTGCGACAATTGGTATCCTAGTAGGACCAGAGCATCAAGGTAAGGGCTATGGTACAGAAGCGATGCGTAAAGCAATTCGTATCTGTTTTGAAGAATTAAATGCTCATAAAGTAGAGTTAAATGTATTCTCATATAATGAAAATGCAATCAAGATGTATGAGAAGGTTGGCTTTGTATTAGAGGGTAGAAGAAGAGCGGCTTCCTATCATCGCGGTCAATACTTTGATGTTCTGACGATGGGAATTCTCCGCGAAGAGTATTTTGTAAAATAAATTAGAACTTGTGAGGGTGTCATGATTATAAGGGAATTTCTATCTGAAGAGGCTGAAGAAGTATCGAAGTTGATTGCAAAAACATTAAGAGAAGTTAATATCAAAGACTATACAATGGAATATATTGAAAATAGCATTCAAAAATTGCAGCCAAAAAATATTTTAGAACGTGCAAAATGGAATCATTTTTATGTTGCATATGAGGAAAACAAAATAATTGGCTGTGGTGCAATAGGTCCTTATTGGAATCGCGAGAATGAGAGCAGTCTGTTTACAATTTTTGTGCTTCCTGAATACCAAGGAAAAGGAATTGGTCGAAAAATCATT
>CALISH010000094.1 GCA_938041275.1 uncultured Solobacterium sp. | reverse complement strand
GTACGTATGGTGGTGTGAGAGGTCGGAAGTTTTAAAGAGATTTAAAACTCCTCCTAATATATTGTTTATTGGTTAATTTTCTAATTTCTTTTCTTCTAGTCGGATTTTAAGGAAACCTTCACGGATACCTGTTTTAGAAATGAGTATACGCTTTGCATGATAGATTCTGGCAATTTCTAAAATCATATGTAAACCTGGTAAGAAAACTGGTTGGCGACTAGGGGCAACGTTAGCTTTCATAGCTTCCTCAAAGATAGGATCATGCATGCATAATTTATCAAAGACGTCTTGAAGCTTGTTAACTTCAATAACCAACTCTTCTTGGAAGAGGGCTTGATACACTTTGCCTGCTGCACGCATTGTTCCACCAATGCCAATGAGTTCTTCACATGTAGTATTTAGAGATGGGTATTGTGTGCGTGCAGAAAGAATTTGTTTTGCACATTCTGGTGTATCAATTGATAAATGACGTAAACGTACGCATCCTAATGGAAAGCTCATTGCGTCGATTGGCTGTCCATACTCAAATGAAATCAGTTCGGTTGAACCACCACCTACGTCGAAGGCAATTCCTTTGTTTAAAGTAGGGTAGGAGTACTTTGTACCTAAGAAATCGTAGAGCGCTTCTTCATTTCCACTCAGTGGGTAGATATCCCATCCTGTTGCTTGAAGAGATGCGACGAGTTCTTCTTTGTTTTGAATGCGGCATGGTTCCGTAATATCCGCAAAGCGGTATTGTACATGCATTTCATCAAGCTTATCTGCGTAGGATTGTAGTACTTCGGTTGCTTTTAAGATACCTTCTTTTGACATGAATCGATTTGCATCAACGAAGTCAATGAGATGTGCTGGAGTAGAAATATGTAGGATAGGTGTTGGGTAATGATTGACCATCTCATATACTAATAAGACGATGGTATTGGAGCCGATATCGGCGATTGCGTACTGTGTCATAGAATAGCCTCACTGTTCTCATTTAAACATAAATAAAAAGGAATGAAAACTCTTTCTAGCAATGCTATAATACTATAGAAATACATATGGAGGAAAAACATCATGTATAAACGAGTTCTGTTGAAACTAAGCGGAGAAGCTTTAGCAGGGAATGAAAAGAACTTTGATCCAAGCATTTTACAAAATCTTGCCTTGGAAATCAAAGAAGCACAGAAATTAGGAATTCAAATTGCTATCGTTGTTGGTGGAGGTAACTTCATCCGCGGAAAAGTAGTTGAAGGGTTAGGAATTGATCGCGTACAAGGCGATAATATGGGCATGTTAGCAACTGTTATCAATGCTCTGGCAATACAATCATCTCTTGAAGGTATTGGTGTTGATACAAGAGTGATGACAAGTATCGAAATGTCTAAGGTTGCTGAACCATTTATTCAGCGTAGAGCGATTCGCCACTTGGAAAAGGGAAGAGTTGTTATCTTTGGTGGAGGAACTGGAAGTCCATACTTCTCAACCGATACGACAGCAGCTTTAAGAGCGAGTGAAATTAAAGCAGAAGTTATCTTAATGGCGAAGAATAGTGTAGATGGCGTATATAGTGCTGATCCTAAGAAGGATCCGACTGCGAAGAAGTATACACATCTAACATATATGGACCTATTAAATAAAGGACTACAAGTCATGGATTCCACTGCCACAAGTATGTGCATGGATAATGACATGGAGCTCATGGTATTTAACATGAATGAGAAAGACAATATCGTCAAAGCAATGAAGGGCGAAAAGATTGGAACAATCATTAATAAGGAGGAGAAGTAATAATGGCATACGCAATCGTTGATTCCAGCGCAGTAAAGATGGACAAAGTTATCGAACATCTACAATCAGAATTAAATACAGTACGTACAGGGGCAGCTAACGTTAAGATGTTAGACCGTGTTGAAGTGGACTACTATGGTTCCCCAACACCACTCAACCAGATTGCGGCTTTATCCGTTTCTGAAGGTCGTACACTTGTCATCAAGCCTTATGATCCAAGTAGTTTAAAGGCTATTGAACATGCATGTAATGAAGCAGACTTAGGTATTGCGCCATCTAACGATGGAACAGTTATACGTTTAACAGTTCCACAGTTAACAGGTGAAACACGTAAGGAAATGACAAAGAAGGTTGATAAGATGGGCGAAGAATGCAAGATTCAAATCCGTAATATCCGCCGTGATGCAATGTCTGTTGTAAAGAAGGATAAGACAATGGACGAAGATACTCAGAAGGATTGCGAAAACGAGATTCAGAAGCTTACTGATAAGTATGTTAAGAAGATCGATGATTTAGCAGCTGCTAAGAGTGCTGAAGTATTAAAGGTTTAATCGCAAAGCTATACTTTATAATCAGTCTGTGTACAGGCTGATTTTTTTATAGTAAAAAGGTATAATAAGATAGTTAGTGGAGAATTGATATGAATACATGTAAACACTTAGCAATTATCATGGATGGCAATGGTAGATGGGCCAAGGCGCAGGGAAAACCTCGTACCGCTGGACATCTTGTTGGAAGTGATAATGTTCGTACCATCGCAATTGCGGCAGATGAGATGGGGATTGAATATCTTACACTCTATGCTTTCTCAACCGAGAACTGGAAACGAACAGCTGATGAAGTAAACTACATTATGAAATTACCAGCATTCTTCTTTAAGAAGTATATGCAGGAGTTCTTAGACAGAGGCTTCCGTATGCGTATTATTGGAGAATTGGATATGTTACCAAAGGTAACACAAAAGGTATTACGTGATGCGGAGGAAGAATCAAAAGATAATCATGGCTTATCGCTTAATATCTGTATGAATTATGGTTCTAGAAGAGAAATCTTACTTGCGGCTAGAAAGTATGCCCAAGATGTTGTGAATGGAAAGGCTACACTGGATATCGAAGAGGAAGATTTTGATCAATATATGATGACCAAAGATTTCCCACCAGTCGATCTTTTAATTCGCACAAGTGGCGAACAGCGTATTTCAAACTATTTATTGTGGCAGATTGCGTATGCGGAGTTAGAGTTTGTGCCAGAGTCATGGCCAGAGTTTACACCAGATGTATTAAAGCGTTGTTTAGAGGAATATCAAAATCGTGATCGACGATTTGGAGGAGTTAAGAATGTCTAAAATGAAATTAAAAACAATCGTTGCGTTTGTGATTATTCTTGTTGTAGCACCACCGCTCTATTTTGGCGGAAATCTATTACAAGCGCTATTGGTTCTTGTTAGTGCGTTAGGTTCGCTTGAGATTGCGTCTTTAACAGATCAGAAGAAACATTGGTTTTTATCTTTTATGACATTAGCTGCAGTGATGGCAATGTACTATATCAACCGTTCAATGTTTCCAGCAATCCTTGCAATTTGGGTGATTGTGCTATTTGTCACAGAGTTATTACGCAAAAATGAAAGCAGCGATTTAACAGCGTATACATTATTGATGTCTATCTTGTTAGGCTTGGGTTTACGTTGTATTTCAGTCATTTATCAAGATGGTGCCAAAACAGGATTCTTAACAATTATCTTTGTGTTAATTGGTTGTTTCTTTTGTGATACGGGTGCCTATCTTTCTGGTTCGTTATTTGGAAAGCATAAGTTAATTCCCCATGTTTCACCAAATAAGACGGTGGAAGGAGCGATTGGTGGATACCTTGTTGGTGCGATTGGAGCCTTATTATGGGGATTACTAGTCACGACATATCTACCAAAAGAACTTGTGATTTCTGCTAGTTTGATTATTCCTGCAGTTGCACAGATTGGTGACTTAAGTTTCTCGTCAATTAAGCGAAGATTTGGAATTAAAGATTTCTCAAATATTTTGCCAGGACATGGTGGTATCTTTGATCGTATTGACTCACTGATTTTCTGTCTGATGGCTTTTAATGGTTTGATGATCTTATGGGGTATCTAAAATGAAGCGTTTGATGTTATTGGGTGCCAGTGGTTCTATTGGTACCCAAACGATTGATGTTGTCTTACAACATCCAGATGAGTTTTCAATCGTTGGATTAAGTGTTGGTCATCGCATCGATATCTTAAAAGAAATTCTAAAGAAAATTCATGTATCACACGTATGTGTATGTGAAGAAAAAGATATGAAGGAGTTAGCTTCTCAATTTCCAGATATTCATTTCTACTATGGAGATGATGGCTTGACTACACTTGCGAAAATGAAAGACTATGATTTATTAGTAAATGCACTTGTTGGATTTGTCGGTTTTCTGCCAACGCTACATGCAATTCAAACTGGTCATCATATCGCACTTGCCAATAAGGAAACACTGGTTGTTGGTGGAGAACTAATCGAAAAGGCAATCAAGGAATATGGTGTATCATTATATCCAATTGATAGTGAACACTCTGCCATCTTCCAAGCCTTACAAGGAAATGAACATAAAGAAATTAAGCGACTTTTAATAACAGCTTCAGGTGGCTCTTTCCGCAATCGAACAAGAGATGAGTTAAAGGATGTTACGTTAGAACAAGCACTTGCACATCCTAACTGGGCGATGGGTGCCAAGATTACAATTGATAGTGCAGATATGATGAATAAGGGATTTGAAGTTATTGAAGCACATTATCTATTTGATATTGATTATGATCGTATTGATGTGGTGATGCATCCAGAGTCAGTGATTCATTCTATGGTAGAATATGTAGACCATAGTGTGATGGCGCAACTTGGTGCACCTGATATGCGTTTGCCAATTCAGTATGCATTAACTTGGCCACATCGCTATCCGCTTGCTTTAGAGAAGCCATTAGACTTAACTGAAGTTGCAACTTTACATTTTGCAAAGCCTGATTTAGAAAGGTTCCCATTACTAGCACTAGCTTATGAAGCTGGTAAAAAGGGAGGGAATCTTCCGGCTGTCATGAATGCCGCAAATGAAGTCACAAATGCTGCATTTAGAAAGAAAGAGATTTCGTTTTTAGCAATTGAAGACATCGTTATAAATGCAGTGCATACTGTAACCTATCAACCGGTCAATACAGTACAAGATTTAATTGATGCGGATCGTTGGGGAAGAGACTTCGCATATCAACAAATACAAGGAGCAAACCAATGACAGCAGTTTTATTTATCGTATTACTTTCCATTATTGTAACGATTCATGAATTCGGACATTTCTTAGTTGCCAAGGCATTTGGTGTTTATTGTTTTGAGTTTTCAATCGGTATGGGACCAGCTATCTTTACACGGAAAGGAAAAGAGACACAGTTCTCTATCCGTGCACTACCTATCGGTGGATATGTCGCAATGGCAGGTGAAACCGAAGGGGATGAAGCATATCCTAATGTAAAGGTTCCTGAGGGAAGAAGAATTACAGATCAAAAACCGTGGAAGAAGATCTGTATCATGCTTGCAGGTGTCGCAATGAATTTCTTGCTTGCATGGGTTATCTTCTCTATGTTCTTGTTAAACACTGGTACATTTACAAAATCAAGTGAACCAGTGATTGCGACAGTCTTAGAAAACAGCCCAGCTGAACAAGCAGGTTTGCAGGCAGGCGATCGTATTATTAAAGTTGTTAAAGAAGATGGCTCATCCGTTGAACCAAAGACATTCCTAGAATTCCAAGCATTCAACGGTGATAATAAGGGTACAGAAACTTTCACCATCTTGCGTGATGGCCAAACATTAACAGTTAAGGTTACACCAACCTACAATAAAGAAACAGATAGCTATATGTTTGGTATCAGTGCGAAAGCTGGAGAACAGGTAAAGATTAATATCTTGAACTGTTGGTATTATGGTCTAGTTGAGATGCAGGTTATAACATCAATGACAGTACAGGCACTACTAAACCTTGTACGAGGTAAGGGATTGAATCAATTATCTGGGCCTGTCGGAATTTATCAAGCCACTGCTACTTATGCAAGTCTTGGCTTTGGTGCGTATATGATGTTGGTAGCACAAATTAGCCTGAATGTCGGTATTTTTAACCTATTACCACTTCCGGTATTAGATGGTGGACAGGTTGTGATTACAGTACTTGAATGGATTACAAGGCGTCAGTTTAATGAAAAATTAAAGACAGCTATCATGATAATTTGTTGGCTACTGTTAATCAGTGTTATGATATTTGCGACATGGAACGATATTTCCAAGTTATTTATAAAGTAGAGGAGATTAAATAAAATGAAAACAATTCTTGTAACAGGAGGTACTGGCTTTATTGGCTCAAACACTTGTGTATCTTTAATGAATGCAGGGTATGACGTCGTTGTATTAGATAATCTTTACAACTCCAAAGAAGTTGTATTAGACCGTATCGAAAAACTAACAGGTAAAAAGCCAAAGTTCTACAAGACAGATATCTTAGACCGCAAGGGATTAGATCAGATTTTTGCGGAGAATAAGATTGATGCGGTCATTCACTTTGCGGGTTATAAGGCAGTTGGTGAATCTGTAGAAATTCCATTAACATATTATGAAAATAATATTACTGGTTCTTTAAACCTATATATGGCAATGAAGGAAGCTGGATGTAAGACACTTGTATTCTCATCTAGTGCAACTGTTTATGGCTCTCCAGAGTCTTGTCCAATTCGAGAAGATTTCCCAGTATCCACAACAAATCCATATGGCTCTACAAAGCTAATGAATGAGATGATTTTACAGGATTTAAGTAAGTCAGATCCTGAGTGGTCTATCATGTTATTACGTTACTTCAACCCAATTGGTGCACATCCAAGTGGATTATTAGGAGAGGTTCCAAATGGTATTCCTAATAACTTAGTACCTTATATCGCTCGTGTTGCGATTGGTACTAGTGAGAAGGTTCGGGTATTTGGTAATGACTATGATACAGTTGATGGAACAGGTGTTCGTGACTACATCCACGTATGTGATTTAGCAGATGGACATATCGCAGCTGTTAAATATGCTTTAGAGCATAAGGGTGTTGAAAAGGTAAACCTTGGTACAGGTAATGGATATAGTGTATTACAGGTTGTTCAAGCCTATAGCAAGGCATGTGGTAGAGAGTTACCGTATGAAATCTTGCCACGTAGAGCAGGAGATGTTGCGGAATGCTATGCTGATCCAACAAAGGCATTAGAATTATTAGGTTGGAAGGCACAGTACAATATTGATCAGATGTGTAAGGATTCATGGAATTTCACTCAAATGAATCCAAATGGAATCGAGTAGTACTATGATTGGACTGATCATTACTGGTAATGGCAAATTCCCAGAAGGTGTAAGTAGTGCAGTTGAAATTCTTTCTGGAAAGTTAGAAGACTATACCACCGTATCCTTTCTATTAGAAGAGACTGTTGATCAATTCATTAATAGATTACGTATTGCAATTGAATCCATGAAACAAAGTGGCGATATTCTCATCATGGCGGATGTACAGGATAGTACAACTTATCGTGAAGCTTGTACACTTGCCAAAGAGTACGCGGCAGAATGCAATATTGATGTGGTTGCTGGTTTAAATATCGGAATGGTTCTACAAGCAAGTATGGCTAGAAGTTATATTCATAACGTTAATGATCTAGCTGCTTTAGCAGTAGAGGCAGGACATAGTCAAATCGTTGACTTTGATGAAAAACATCCGGACGAAGATATTGCATAAATAAAACATGAAAAATCTTTATTAGGAAGCCTAAATGGTTTCCTTTTTTTCTATTTTTTATTGAAATCGTAGGATTGATTGGAAGTGCAACTTATTTTTTGACGAAAAAATTGGAAAAATGGGAAAAAGTAACAAATTTCACATTTTTTTACAATTTTTGTAACAAAATCAAAAAAATTTTTAAAAAATTAAAATACGAAAAAATAGCATAGAATAAGGATAATTTACACTTTTCGTAAATTTAAAACACGAAAAACACTTGAATATGATTGCAAATGAAATAGGAAAGTGGTTAGAATACAGCCATGATGAAAAATACTATCAAAAAACAAATGGGAATGATTGTGACTGGTGCATTATCTGCAGTATTAGTTGCAGGTTCTGTATCAATAACACATGTAAAGGCAGAAGAAGCTGCCAATCCGTTTACAAGTAATGCGTTACCAGTTATTACTGTAGACGCACAGGAAGAAGATCCTTATACAGCGATCAAGAACGAAGTTATCAAGCAACGTGCTTTACTCGGTGGATATGATTTGAACTATATCTCACTTGATAAGAGTGTAGCTGATATTACTGGTTTTGATCGAAACGCAACAGGTATTCAAACTGTTACAGTAAAAGTCAACTTAGCAAGTACAGGGGATAAGGAGGTTGAAAAGAGGCTTGGATATTCCTTTGTACAGAAGGTTGTTGTTAAACTGAAACAAGACAGTGCACCTGTAGTACAACTTAAGAGTGATGCCGTTACAGTAAATAACGGTGATACATTTAACGCTTCTAGTTATATTTCCTATATTAATGATGATTCTGGTATCTTACCTGTATTATCAGTAACTGGCGAAGTAGATATGGATAAAGATGGTGAGTATCCAGTAACTTATACAGTATCTGATACTGCTGGTCATACTTCATCTGCTGTATTAACCGTTACTGTAAAGACTCCTGTCGAAGTAGCAGTAGCAAAACAAGCTGAAGCAGAGACAAAGAAAGCTGAAGTTACAGCTCAACTTGAGGCTGTAAAGGCATTAACCGATTCATCAACAAGCACAACAACTGATGCAGCTACAACTGCTACTACAAATAGTTTGGAAACACAGTTAGCTGAACTTCAGAAAGAAATTGATTCCATTAAGGAAATTGGTAATAACGCAAATGCTGCAGTGGGTAAAAACGAGACAATCGATGTTCCTGCTACACCAGCAGCTACAGAGACACCTGCAACTGTTGAAACACCTGCAGTAGAAACTCCAGCAGCTACAACAGTTACTGAGACACCTGTCGCTACACCAGAGCCTACACCTGCAGCACCAACTGTAGTAGAGACTCCAGTAGCTACACCTACACCAGTTCCTACACCAACAAAGACAATGTACCCAAATGTACGTCTTAATGTTCGTACAGCGCCAAGTACATCTAGTTCTATTATTACTACATTAAATGTTAATGATCCTGTTTACTGTACAGATACAGTTTCTAACGGATGGCAAGAAATCGTAATCAATGGACAAGTTGGTTGGGTATATGCACAATATATTCAAAGTGAACAGTATGTAGCTCCAACTCCACAATATGGACAGTATGGTGCATATACTGACGCAATTAACCTTGCATTATCATTCGTAGGTAACACACCATATGTATGGGGTGGTGCATCTCCATCTGGATTTGACTGCTCTGGTCTTGTTAAGTACTGCTATGGTATTTCACAGAGAACTACATATACACAGCAAACATTAGGAACACACCGCTATGACGTATGGAATGCTCCAGCAGGCGCACTATACTTCTGGGGTTCTGAATCTGCACCTTACCACGTAGCTATCGCTCTTGGTGGTGGTCAGACAGTACAGGCAATGAATGAAAATGATGGTATTCAGGTCATCGGTATCACATACTTCATGCCTTCCTATTATGTAATTATTGGACAATAAGACTCCTGAAAAGGAGTTTTATTTTTGCGAAAAATTGTAAAAAAATACCTAAAAATACTATAGTTTTTTGAAAAACTTGTGAAATTGTGTGAAATGAGGTCCAAAAAGTTGCATAATTAGCACTAAAAAAAGTAAAATAGAGTCATGGTAAAAAATAAATTAAACAAAAAACTCGGCAGAGTAGGTGCTGGATTATTATCCGCATTACTCATTGCCGGTACATATTCAACAAAAACAGTATACGCAGATGACAACAAAGTTACTACAGTTGAAAAGGAAAACACATTACCAGTTATTGAAGTAAGTCAGCAGGATTTAAATCCTCTGGATACAATCAAGAGTTTGGTAATCCAAGAAAGAGCTGCTTTTGATGGAACATATGATCTTACAAATATCTCAATCGAGAAGAGTGTTGCGGATATTGAAGGATTCAATCGTTCAGTAACGGGTATCCAAACAGTTACCGTCAAGGTTACACTTGCAAGTACTGGTGATATTGAAGCGCAAAAGACTCTAGGGTATTCCTTTATTCAGAAAGCTGTTGTAAATGTTGTCAATAGTACAGCACCTGTCATCAAGTTGAAGAATTCATCTGTTGTAGTAAATAATGGTGATACATTCAATGCATCTAGTTATATTTCTTATATCAATGATGATTCAGGCATCCTTCCTGTGTTAACTGTTGAAGGTTCTGTCGATATGAACACGGATGGTGATTATCCGGTTACATATACAGTCGTTGATACTGCAGGTAATAAGTCTACAGCGACTATGACAGTCTCTGTTCGTACTCCACAGGAAGTTGTTGATGCAAGAATTGAGGCAGAAGAACAACGTCAAAGAGAAGAAGCTGAAAGAGCGGCTGCTGAAGAAGCTGCTAGAGCTCAACAAGCTGCGAACACTGCTAGATCTGCTACTACATCTACATTTGATCCATCTAAGTATGATTCAAGTTCATATGCTGGTGGAATCGCTGCTGCGTTATCTCTTGTTGGTACTCCATATCAATGGGGTGGTACAACTCCAGCAGGATTTGACTGCTCTGGCTTAGTTCAATACTGTTATGGTTTAGGTGCTCGTACAACATATGCTCAACAAGCACTCGGTACTCACCAATATGATGTATGGAATGCTCCAGCTGGTGCACTCTACTTCTATGGTTCTGACTCAGCTCCATATCATGTAGGTATTGCACTTGGTAATGGAACAATGGTTCACGCTGCTACGTATGGTATCGGTGTAACCGTTCAGGATATCTCTGGTTACTTACCATCCTATTACGTAGTTCCAGGACAATAAGATTGATGTTTAAGACTCACTGATGTGAGTCTTTTCTTATGAGGAATAGAAAAAGTCCTTTCGGACTTTATAGAATTTGGAATATGAAATATTTTAGATAACTTGTTTCATTCATCGTCCAAAGGATAGGATGGTCAGGATTTTGTTGAGTGACAGAAATTTGACGTAGTGTAACACCGCATTCCTTGGCACTTTCTAGTAACATCTGCTCAAAGAGTTTTGTTTCCATGGATCTTGAACACGAACAAGTAATCAAATAACCACCATTGCGTAATACATTCATGGCTTTCATGTTAATGTTTTTATATCCATAGTAGGCACTGTTCACTGTCTTACGAGATTTTGTGAATGCTGGTGGGTCTAAGACGATAATATCAAACTCGTTCTTCTTCAGTTGTTCAAGATAATCAAATACATCTGCTTGTACAAATTGAATTTTCTCTTCAAGGTGATTAAGTTTGGCGTTTTGATAGCCTTGTTGTAGGGCAACATTTGATACATCAACAGCGGTGACTGCTTTTGCGTTACCATAAGCTGCGTTTAACGCAAAGCCACCGGTATGACTAAAACAATCTAGTACACGTTTATCACGTGCGATATTACGTAATAATGCACGATTTGATTTCTGGTCTAAGAAGTAACCTGTCTTTTGACCATTTTCAATATCTACCTGAAGTTGAATACCATTTTCGTTGATAATCGTTTGTGGAGATACATGATTTGGATTATAGAAGAAACCCTTGTAGGTTGTTAATCCTTCTTTTTCTCTGACTTTGATATCGTTACGTTCATAGATAGCTTTGATGATGTGATTATTTTCTTTGAATACTTCTAGTAAGATGTCATAAATCATCTGTTTGTGTTGTTCCATACCAGTATTCGAAATTTGTGTTACCAGGATATCGTTATAACAATCCACAACAAGACCAGGTAATAAATCAGCTTCACCAAATACATAACGACAATTGGACAAGTTATTTGGTTCTACTGTCCTACGATAGTTATACGCGAAACGTATGCGTCTTTCAAAGAAAGCTTGATCGATAAGTTCTGATTCATCTTTGGTTAAGATACGACAGGTGATATGACTGATTGGAGAGTAGAAACCTGTACCGTAATATGTGCCATCAGTAGAGATAATATTGACAATACATCCATCTGAAATATTTTCGTCAGCTTGGACTAAGTTATTGCGATACATCCACATTTGACCTTTTTGAAGCCAAGTTTCTCCTTCTTTAGAAATTGTGATAGTAGGATAGTTATTTTTCATAGGAACACCTCGGGATAATGATAAACGATATTGCGCCAATTTACTAATCTTGCCATGGGATTTTTGGAATGATTTGTAATAAAGAGTAGGAGGTTTTTGGAAAATGATTATTCGTGAAATGCCAAGTACAGAACGACCAAGGGATAAGGGTCTGAGATATGGAGTGAGATCTCTTAGCTCAAGAGAGTTACTCGCATTAATATTACGTACAGGTTCACAAGGAGAGTCTGTTTTAATGATGGCTGATAATTTATTACAGATGTCGAAGGGGATTAAAGGTCTTGTACGGATGTCAAATGAAGAACTATGTAAAATTAAAGGGATTAGTAAGGTAAAGGCTCTACAATTACAAGCAATCTTTGAAATTAGCCGAAGGGCGTCATTAGAAACTGCTTATGAAGAGGAAATTATCGATAATCCAGAGCGTATTATCGATTGGCTAAGAAATGAAATTGGTACAGGTAGTCAAGAAAAATTCTTGGTTGTATATCTTAATACTGCTCATCGAATTATCTCCGCAAAGACCTTATTTGTAGGAACCATTAATGCAAGTGCAGTATATCCTCGTGAAATCTTTAAGGAAGCTTTACTGATTGGTAGTACAGATATTATGCTGGCACACAATCATCCTAGCGGTGTATTAACACCGAGTACACAGGATTTGGTAGTGACTGGAAAACTAATGGAATGTGGCAAACTGATGGGTGTAAGAGTGTTGGATCATCTCATCGTTTCTCAGACAAGTTTTCTCAGTTTTGCTAGGGAAGAACTCTTTGAAACTTGTATGGAAGCGTACCAATGTGCACATGGAATCACAACCTAATACATGGTAAAATAATAGGGATACTTTTATGGTAAACAAGAGTCATATTGCGGTATGAAAACCAAAATAGACTATAATAAAAGAAGGTCTTTTACGACAATCGAAGAGAAGAAATAAGCCTAATTTTTATACAGGTGGGAGAATATGAAATGAAGAAATTATTACTGACAGATGGTAACTCAATGTTATTTAGAGCGTATTACGCTACAGCATATGGAAGACCAATGACTACATCTGATGGAACACCAACAAACGCTGTATTTGGTTTTGCGTCAATGATGCAAAAAGCAATTGATATTATTCAACCAGATGCGGTATTAGTTGCCTTTGATGCAGGAAAACATACTTTCCGTCATGAACTCTACGCAGACTATAAGGGTGGTCGTAAGCCAGCACCTGATGACTTAGTACCACAGTTCAAACTCGTGCGAGATTTTTTGGATGCCTTTGCGATTACATGGGTGGAGATGCAAGATATTGAAGCCGATGACTTGATTGGAACAATCTCCAAAAAAGCAAAGGACTATCAAACCTATGTATTAACAAGTGATCACGATATGTTACAGCTAGTGGATGATACGACTTCTGTATTACTAATGAAAAAGGGTATCACAGATATGGATGTCATGACACCTGAAAGTCTAAAGGAACAGATGGGGATTGAGCCACTACAAATTATTGATATGAAGGGTTTGATGGGTGATAAGTCAGATAATATTCCAGGTATTCCTGGGATTGGTGAAAAGACAGCACTCAAACTTTTAGAAGAATACGGTACAGTTGAAAATGTCCTAGCAAATAAAGATAAACTCAAGGGCGCCTTACAGAAAAAAGTAATGGAAGGACATGAGTCGGCATTGCTATCTAAAAAACTTGCGACAATTCGTCGTGATGTTGATGTAAAGATGAGTGAGAATGAGTTATCCTTTACACCAAACTATCCACAACTTGTAAAGTTTTTACAGATGTTAGAGATGAACACGCTCGCAAAACGCTTCTTAGATAAGGTTGTACCAGAAGAGAATACAACAGAAGAGACTGTTGTGACGTCAAGTGAAGATAAGCGTGTTACAAAAGTACCTACAGAAATGTTCAAGGATGCATCTGCTGTATTTGTGGATGATAACCATGACGCATTCATGCATGCGACAATCAATGGCTTTGCGCTATTCAACGGTAAGCAAGCAGTATATATTTCCTTAGCAGATGCAAAGAAAGATGAAGACTTGCTAGCATATCTTTCAAGTGATATGCCACATAAATATGGATTTGATGTAAAACGCAACTTTCATCTAGCGGAAAATGAAGGATTAACCCTAAATTTCCATGATGATATGATGCTTGCGGCTTCTTTAGTAGATTCATCTTTAACAACAACCGCAAAGATTATTGATCGTTATGGCTTTGAAAATACAGTGAGTTATGAAGATGTATATGGAAAACCTACAAAGCCAAATTTAATTATTGATGAAGAAAAACAATGCATGTATGCATGCGCATTTGCGAGAAATATCTTTAGTTTATATGCGGAAATTACCCCAAAATTAAAAGAATATAAGATGGAAAAACTCTACTATGAAATGGAGATGCCACTAACAAGCGTTCTCTATCACATGGAAAGAGAAGGAATTCGTTGTGATATTGATATTCTTGATCGCATTGCGACAGAAACAATGGCGAAGATTAGCGAAGCACAAAAAGAAATCTATGCGATTGCAGGAAAAGAGTTTAATATCAATTCTCCAAAGCAACTAGCAGAAGTGTTATTCGATGATTTAGGGCTTCCTACAGGTAAAAAGAGAAGTACTGCAGCTGGTGAGTTAGAAAAGTTACAAGGAAAATCACCAATCATCGATTATATTTTGGATTACCGTAAGCTATCTAAGATTTATAGTACTTACGCTGAAGGTTTAAAGAAGTATATTCAAAAGGATGGTAAGATTCATACAATCTATAACCAATCCGCAACGCAAACTGGAAGACTGTCTTCTAGCGAACCAAATTTACAGAATATCAGTGTTCGTGATGAACAGGGCAAAGAGATTCGTAAAGCTTTCTTGCCAGAAGATGATTGTGTATTAATTTCGAGTGACTATCATCAGATTGAGTTACGAATGCTGGCGCATATGGCAAATGAAACGAGTCTGATTGAAGCGTTTAAAGAAGGAATCGATATTCATACAAAGACAGCAATGGATGTCTTCCATAAACCACAGGATGAAATTACACCTCAAGATAGACGCAGTGCGAAGACAGTTAATTTTGGTATCGTGTATGGTATTAGCGACTTTGGTCTAAGTGAACAGCTTGGTGTAAGTCGTTATGAGGCGCATGATTTTATTGAACGCTATTATGCAGCGTATCCAAAGATTCGCACTTATATGGATAAAATCGTGAAAGAGTGCGAAGAGAAGGGATATGTAGAAACTCTTTGTGGTAGACGCAGAGAGATTCCTGAGATTCACGATAAGAATCACGCAACACGTGAATTCGGTAAACGTGCAGCGATGAACGCACCAATTCAAGGCTCTGCTGCAGATCTTATCAAACTTGCGATGATTCATATCGATCAGATGATGAAGGATGCGAAAGTAAAGAGTAAGATGATTCTACAGGTACACGATGAATTAATCTTTAATGTACCAAAGGAAGAAGTAGATGTCATGAAGAAGCTTATCAATGATGGCATGGTCAATGCAATGCACCTACAGGTACCTTTGACAGCTGAATGTTCTATCGGCAGCGATTGGTACGAGGCTAAGTAATATGCCAGAATTACCAGAAGTAGAAACTGTCCTACGTACACTAGAACATCAAATTCAAGGAAGAAAAATCTTAGATGTGGATGTACGCTACCCAAAGATGATTGAAAATGACGTAGAACAGTTTAAACAACAACTAAAGAATCAAACATTTCATACATTCATGCGTCGTGGTAAATATCTACTATTTGGCTTAGATGATTGTATCCTCATGAACCATTTACGCATGGAAGGAAGATATTATATTCAAGATCCAACGGAACCGACCAACCGTCATATGCATGTGATATTTCATCTAGATAACGGTAAAGAGTTACGCTATATGGATACACGTAAATTTGGACGTATGGAAATCCTTCCGCTGGATACGGATTTTAGCCATTTTCATGGCTTAGGACCGGAACCTTTTGATGAAGCGTTCAATGCGTCCTACATTCATGCATATCGTAAAGGAAAACGTACACCACTGAAGAGTTTGTTATTAGACCAAAGTTTTGTGGCAGGAATCGGAAATATCTATGCGGATGAAATTCTTGCGGCTTGCAATCTTAGACCTGGTAGGTCTTGTGCGCGTATCACGCGCAAGGATGAAGAAAATCTTGTACTGCATACAAGACGAATCATGAAAGCTGCGATTGCGGCTGGTGGTACGACGATTAGAACGTATACATCCAGCTTAGGTGTCACTGGTAGATTTCAAACGGAGTGTACCGTGCATATGCAGAAAATTTGCCCTCGTTGTAAAGGGGAAATTCACGTAAAATATATCGGTGGACGGTCAAGTTATTATTGTCCACATTGTCAGAAATAGGAGTTTTATGAAGATTGCGATTACAGGAACGATTGCGGCAGGGAAAACAACTGTTGCGATTCTATTTAGAAGAAGAGGAATACCGGTATTTAATGCGGATCAATACGCAAAGCGTTCCTTGTATCAAGGTTCTGTTTGTTATGAAAGAATTAAAGAAGTATTTGGTGAAGATGTGATTGGCGCCAGTGGTGATATAGACCCAAAGAAACTTGCAGGGATTATCTTTCAAGATAATAGTAAACGTGAACAACTAAACGCAATCGTTCATCCCTTTGTATTAGAGGGGATGCAAAAATTCTTTACAACAAATTCGCAACAACCAATCATTTGTGCAGAGATTCCACTATTATTTGAAACAGGTTGGAACCAATACTTTGATCGTACGGTAGTCGTAACCTGTAGTGAAGATATTGCCATTCAAAGAATGATGGAAGAAAGAAACTACACACATCAAGAAGCAAAGGCAAGACTATCGATGCAGATACCTGCAGAAAAACAGATTGCTTTGGCAGACAAAGTGATTTATAACGAAGGTGATCTAAAAGAATTAGATTCACAAATCAACCGATGGTTAGGAGAACTTAGAAAGGACATCAGAAATGGAAAGAATGCCAACTAGTACATATCGCATTGATTTTAGTAACGGTATCTCTGAGGAAACTTTACTTTCATTGATGATGTTATACCAACCACTGATTGGTAAAGATGCGACAGTTTTATATTTAACACTTATTGCGGAAGGCAAAACCCAAAAGGGTTTTGAGAAACATCAACGTTTACTAGTGCTAGTAGATTTGGATATTAATGCACTCGATAAAGCATGTACAAAACTAGAAGAGTATATGTTAATGCGAACATATGTAAAGACGACAGAGTTATGCGACCAATACATCTATGTTTTAAATAGTCCGATTCATACAAAAGATTTCTTAAAATCAAATGTATTTATGAATCGTTATGAACGTACTGTAGGAAAAGATGAGACAACTACTACGTTGACACATTTAAACGCAAATAATGTTTCTTTACGCGGCTATAAAGAAGTCACAAAGGCAGTCAAGTTCTTACCAGAAGATCTTTTAGACCGTCATATTGAGTTTGATGCACTACAGCCACGTTATCAATTCGCAATGGATGATCAAACAATTAACTTTGATTATGAGAAATTTATCGCGACTACAAGTACACTAGTATTCCCAGCTGAACTACGCACGCAAGAAAACTTAAGTTTAATTGGTAAACTTGCGACAATCTATGGTTTATCTGTAGATAAAATGCGTATCTTAGTCAACCGTTGTATTAATTTACAAACGATGACATTTGATGGTGCAAAGCTAAA
Organism: uncultured Solobacterium sp.; assembly: GCA_938041275.1. Lineage (GTDB taxonomy): Bacteria > Bacillota_I > Bacilli_A > Erysipelotrichales > Erysipelotrichaceae > Bulleidia. Next base: position 4,562 of record CALISH010000094.1, on the reverse strand, counting down.
GATTTACGCATCACGCGCAGAATCGGATGTAAAACCGGGAAGTGATCCATACTCCTTACCACCTGTATCTTTCTTACAGGCAAAGCAAGGTGGTGCAAAGGTTACCCAATTAGAAAAGAGTATCTTAGAACATCTAGCAATCGACATGCATTTCAGCAATGAAGTTATCAACGTGATGATTGAACATATCCTAAAGATTTCTCAAAATCGTTTGAATCGTAACTTTGTGGATATGGTTGCGGCAGAGTGGGCTAGAGATGGTGTGACTACCAAACAACAAGCGCTACAACAGCGTAAGAAAATTGTTCGCCAAACCCCACAGGTTAATAGCAGTGTTAAGATTGGCATGCCAGACTATATACGCCAACAAGAAGATGGCATTCTACCAGAAGGTACAGTCGCATCGGCAGAACTATTAGAACGATTACAAAAACTACAGAAGGGAGAGGAGTAATTCATGGAAGCCTTAAATATCAAAGAGATTCCGGTGACGGATCAGCAGAAACAAGAAACTCAATCGCTCCAAGATGAATTACGTAAAGACCCTGTAGTTGTCGAGCTGTTTCAAAGAAACAAACTCAATGAAAGATATTTGAACACATCTCCATGGAAGATTCATGCATGGAGAAAAGGCTTTGAACCATGCCTGCACTGTACAGGCTTAAATCAATGCAAGCAGAGAGTGAAGGGTTACTATGATGACTTAGAGGATAATGGTATTCTTCAAAATGTACAAACACCATGTAAATTCCAACGGGCATATATGGAAAAGACAGCACATCTAGAGAAGTTTAGTGTAAATGATATGCCATCTAATATGTACACAGTATCTTTTGATAAAATCAACTTAATCAAAGAGATGGAAGAATACTTACTTGTTTGGGAAGCTTGTAGAAGTGCTAGCATTCATAATCAAGGACTTTATCTACATGGTACAATGGGAAGTGGGAAAACATATCTTTCCGCTTGTGCCACAAATGATCATGCTCGCAAAAACGAAACGGTAGCTTTTGTGCATTATCCAACATATTGTACAAGAGCCATCGCAACGATGAAGACTTCAGAATACAAAATCGAACTTGGTCGATTGATGCGTGCAAAGTTTCTTGTCTTAGATGATATTGGGGCAGAGAGTGTGAATGAATGGAATCGCGATCAATTATTGTTGCCGCTATTAGAGAAGCGATATACAGAAGGATTACCAACTTGGTTTACATCCAACTGTGATATTGAATCACTCAAAGAACACTTCCGTTATGTTGGAAAAGGCAAGGATGATGAACTGAAAGCAGCCCGTATCGTGGAGAGAATTACGAGTATGGCAAAGATAAAAACGCTTACAGGAAAAGATAGGCGAAAAACATTGTAAAATGCTTTAATAATACACTTTAATGGTATAAAATAATTGAGATTTGGAGGGCCTTTACATGGTTAGAAAAATTGGCGTTTTGACATCAGGTGGTGATGCGCCGGGAATGAATTCCGCAATTCGTGCCGTAACCAGAATTGCACTCAGTAATGGAATTGAAGTTGTCGGTATTCGCGATGGATATCGAGGTCTTCTAGAAGAGAAGTTTCAAGTATTAGAACGTACAGATGTATCGGATATTTTAAACCGCGGTGGTACGACACTTGGATCGGCTCGTTTACCTGAATTTAAAGAAGAAGAGGTTCAAGATCAGTGTGTTTCAAACTTGCGTAAAGCAGGCATTGATGCACTGGTGGTCATTGGTGGTGATGGTTCCTATCGTGGAGCACTCGCACTTACAAATAAGGGAATTAATTGTATTGGGTTACCTGGTACAATTGATAACGATATCTCTGGCACTGATTTCACAATCGGTTTTGATACAGCGTTACAGACTTGTGTAGAAAACGTAGATAAACTACGTGATACATCTAGTTCACATCACCGTTGTTCCATCGTCGAAGTAATGGGAAATCACTGTGGAGACCTTGCGCTATATACAGCGATTGCGTGTGGTGCAGAAATCGTCATCACACCAGAAACAGGTTATGATGAAACAGAAATTCTAGAAAAGCTACGCTATCTTGGAGATGCAGTGAAGAAGAATCACGCAATCGTTATTATCTCTGAAAAGATTTGTGACGTGGATGGTTTAGCAAAGAAAGTTTCATTACATACAAACTTCAGTGGTCGTGCAACGATTTTGGGACACATTCAGCGTGGTGGTTCCCCAACTCCAGTTGACCGTATGCTTTCTAGCAGAATGGGTGAAAAAGCCATTGATTTATTGATGGAAGGTATTGGCGGTCATTGCGTTGGTATTATCGACAACGAAATTTGTTCAATGCCAATTCAAGAAGCACTAGAGAAACCTCGTAAGAGTAGAAAGAAACTATATCGATTGTTTGATCGTTTAGTATAAGAAGGAGATGATTGCTTTGGAAAACAAACATTTATTTAAGAAAACAAAGGTAGTATGTACGATTGGTCCAGCTTCAGAAAATGAGAAGACACTTACAGAACTTGTAGGTGCAGGTATGAACATCGCTCGTTTAAACTTCAGCCATGGATCACATGAAGAACACTTAGAAAGAATCAACTTAGTTCGTTCCGTAAGTGCAAAGACAGGTGTAAATTTAGCGATTGCGTTAGACACAAAGGGTCCTGAAATTCGTTTAGGTACTTTCAAGAACGATGTAGAAAACTACGAAATCGGTGAAATCGTTTATTTGACAAAGGCAGAAATTGAAGGAACACATGAACGTTTCCACATTCAATGCCCAGAGTTATTCGATGACTTAAAGCAGGGAAATTATATCTTGATCAATGATGGTAAGATGAAGCTTACTGTACTTGAAAATTATGGTCACGAATTAAAGTGCCGCATTGAAGTTGCAGGTCCTATCAGTTCACGTAAGGGCTGTAACGTACCAGGCGTTAAATTAAGTATGCCATTCTTATCTGCTAAGGATGAGGCTGATATCCGTTTCGGTTGCCGTAATGATGTTGACTTTATCTTCGCTTCCTTTACAAGAAGACCAGAAGATGTAAATGCAATTCGTGCAATCTGTGTTGAAGAAGGTAAACCACATATTAACATTATTCCTAAGATTGAAAACCAAGAGGGTTATGATAACATCGATGCAATTCTTGAAGCAGCTGATGGTGTTATGGTTGCTCGTGGTGACTTAGGCGTAGAAATTCCTACAATGTTAGTTCCTATCTATCAGAAGCACATTATTCGTCAAGCAAACATTATTGGTAAGCCAGTAATTACTGCTACACATATGTTGGATTCTATGACACACAACCCACGTTGTACACGTGCCGAAGCATCTGACGTATGCAACGCTGTATTAGATGGTTCTGATGGTGTTATGTTATCTGCTGAATCTGCTGCTGGTGACTATCCAGTAGAAGCTTGCGAAACAATGTCAGAAATCGCTGAAGAAGCAGAAAAGATCATCAACTACCGTACAAAGTTAGATTGGTTAAAGCAATCTACACGTAAGACAGTACAGGATGCAGTTTCTATCGCTATCAGTGATGCGACATTAACACTAGACAATATCGGTGCTATCGTTGTATTCACACAGGGTGGTACAACAGCTCGTCGTATTTCTAAGTTCCGTCCAAGCGTACCTGTATTAGCAGTTACATTTACAAAGGATATTCAACGTAAGTTATTAAGCTACTGGGGAGTATTACCAGTTTACTCTGAAGTACAGAACCAGTTAACAAACGATGACGAACTCGCATCAACAGTTGCTAAGAACTACGGTGTTAAGAAGGGTCAATTAATCATCATCTCAGCAGGTTATCCAACAGGCGAAGGATCTGCGAACATGATGAAGATCGTAGAAGTTAAGTAATCATCTAGAAAAGACGGTTAAACGTCTTTTCTTTTTTATATGCATGCATAAAGAAAAGAGTCCGATTAGGACTCTTGTATCTTCTTAGTTGTTCTAGGAGTACGTGCTGCGTTAGCTTTCATCTTTGCTTGAATCTCTGCAATTGCTGCTTTTTGATTCAAGATAACTGGAATAACAATCGGATTACGATTTGTCTTCTGGAAGAGGAAAGGTTCTAAGCAAGAACGGATACAGTTCTTTAATTCGCCAAAGGTTGTACGTTGTTGCATCTTCTTCTTAAGGGAATCATATACAAGTAACTCTGCTTCTTTCAGAAGTGTTTGAGAATCTTTGATGTATACAAAGCCACGAGACACGATAGATGGACGGCAGAGAATCTTATTGTAGCGAGAATCGATTGTGACGATAACTGCCACAAGTCCATTTTCTGCTAAGATCTTACGGTCTTTAATAACGGATGTACTTAGACCGGAAATGTCATTACCATCAACGTAGATATCGTCTGTCTGTACGCGCTCATTTGCGATAAAGCACTTACCATCTCGTAATACAACGACATCCCCATTAGAACAAATCAAGCAATGATCTTCAGGAATACCTGTTTCTTGCGCTGTTGCGGAATGTTGTTTTAACATCTTGTATTCACCATGATTTGGCATAAACCAAACGGGTTTAATCAGATTTAACATCAGTTTCTGTTCTTCTTGCGGTGCGTGTCCTGT
>CALISH010000093.1 GCA_938041275.1 uncultured Solobacterium sp. | reverse complement strand
AAATGAAATTATCAAATTGTATGAGCAATTACTAAATATATTACGTGAAAAAAATAGAATACACGAATATACGATGAATGAATATTTAATAGAGGAAAAATTAGAATTTTTACTTAATGAAGCGATTAAAAAGACTATTACAAAACTTGGGCAAAAAGAACAAGCATATAAGACAAGAGAAGAAGTGTTAAATCGCAATGTAACTAAATTGTCTGAAAATATAAGAAGCTATATTAAATCTGAATATAAATCTTCACAAATCAATCTTATCTATCCATATGAGTTAATGAAAAAAATAATAGAAGAAAGAAATTCTACGCAGTTAGCTAGATTCACGATGTCAATGGCTAAAGATGATTTCCGTAGTATTGATATAACTTCGGAAAATTTATTAATTGATTCGAGTGGGAAATTAACGAAATTGAGAAAACTAAAAAAGCAAATGATTAACTTTAATAACGATAATTCCGTAAAAGAATTTATTGATGAGTTGATTAATCAAAAAGTCAGCATTCAAGATTTACTTGTAAAAGAAATTCCTTTAAAACTAGAATTATTTACTGAATCTGAATGGAAAGACGCTACATCTATAAACCAAGGAACAATTGCAAAAATATCCATGAAGTACTATTTTGAGGATTTAATAAAAAATGAGCAACCAGATATAGTATTTATAGATCAACCAGAAAATGATGTAGACAAAGAATTTTTAACAAATACCTTAGCACTGTTTTTGCTAAAACAAAAACTAACAACTCAAATATTTATAACATCACATGATCCAATATTAACAGTTAATGCTGATGCTAACATGATAATCCAAGCTAATGTGGATGATAATAATGAAATTAATTATATTTCTTATCCACTTGAATTCACTGAAAATAGAGCTTATGGAACAGATAAAGTTGCAGCTTTATTAGATGGTGGGAAGTCGAACATAAAGAAGAGATACCAGATATATGGAGGAATATTAAAATATGGAAATTAAAATATTTACAAAAGAAACAGCAGATAAAAGTGTATATTTCAGTTATAACGATAATGATTATTTGATGAACTTTGATAATCTTGTTATCCTTTCAAAAAAAATAATTGAAGATAAAACAATTAATCTCTCTGAGGAATTTAATGTTTCTGCTGATTCATCGCTTGATTTGTATAAAACAACATTAGAAAAAATTATCAACGATGTATTAACTGATGAGGAATTACTGCAGCTACTTACAGAAAGCAAAAAAAATTCTAATGTTCATTAATATAATTCAAGGTGATAGTAATTGAAAAAATTTACTAAAGGTGCTGTTATTTATTTTATGTCCTCTTCTGTCTTTATCAAGAAAGCTACCGTCATTCGTAATACTGGTGGATTCTGTACAATACGATTTTCAGATGGTAATTTTGTTACTTCTGGAGCACGTGTTCGTGAAAGTAAATTGGCTTAAGCGAAATCAGTCGGGAGGGGTTTCATTAAACTCTGCTCTAAAATCAGTAATGGGTTTTGAACAGTAAAATAGGATGACTATAGAGTGCTAGTAGTGGCATTCTGATGTAGTCATCCTTTTGTATGTGAAAGTGATTGATAGTATCAGTTTATTAGTCGTTGATTAGTGTATCAGAGAGATATTTGGTATATGTACCACGTTTTTTGTGTTCTCGTTTTCTGGAATACAGACATGTTGTCAAGCAATAGAATAGTTTGTCGTTAAGACAGTATAGTGCACGTGCACGAAAACGTTCTAGGTTTGTATATCCATTGGATACCTCGATCAGATAATCAAGTTGTGCACCAGCTTCTTCAAATGAGCAGTGTTTATTGAAGTCTCTATATAGTTCCTTTCATTCATACGCAAGCTTTAAATCAGGACTTATCTCCAACAACATGTTGTAAAGGTCCCTGTAATTCATCTTCTGACGAAATTTTGAATTATATCTTGGCTCGTTATCTAGGTCGAATGAATCAGTTTCTAATAACTTATGCCAGGTCTTCAACAAATAGTAACTGGGACTATCATAAACACACTGTTTCATAATTCCAACGCGTATGCGCGTAAAGCACTCCGTAAGGTGTTTGATAACATGGAAAGGATCTACTGCTATTTCGCAATGTCTCAGGTACTTTTTACACACATCTCTATAAGGTTCCCACATATCAATCGTCACATACTTTACCTTGTCTCTCTCTGATTGTGGAATCATTTCAAAGTGTTTCGACAGCGTTACTTTCGAACGATTTGGCAGTATCTCGTTTAATGTCCTGTGATTGTTGTCTACGAATACACACAAGTATGAACCACCGTATTTTGCCATAGAAGAAGATATCTCATCGATACCAAGGTTCTCAGGAAGTGTTAATCTAGGTGCACGGATGAAACTATCGGCATACATTCTTACGATTGTGTCGGATACGTGGTATTTATGCGCAATATCCTTGTATGTCATACGAACATTATGTAGATCCAAGGCAATCGCATTGAGTACTGCGTATGACTGGTGGAAGTTCTCTGGGCCAAATGGACTTGGCTCAGAGAAGGACTTCCCACATTCTTTACATACATAGCGTCTTCTTTTCCAATCTATGACGGATGGTATACCTGCAACATCAAGATGGTTATAGCTGTATGAAGAATAATCCTTTATTTTTGTATGACCTCCACAACAGGGACAGGTAGGGTGAGTATCATTCAGTTTTATTAAGATGTGTAATTTGTCAGATGATTTATGTGTATCAATCGAAAAAATCATATCGTCACTAACATTAAGTGTGGATATGATAAAATCATTTATAGCCATTTGGCACCTCCTATGTTTAATTTCAATCACTTGCAAGACTGAATTTTAGCATAGGAGTTTTTATTATAAATGGCATATCCCCGTGAGATTTTATATCGCCTAAAAAGGAAGATATCTGACTAACACTAGTCTAAATATCTTCCTTTGTTCATCTTGTTCTTATGTATATATTTAATTCTTTAGTAGAATCTTTTTAATTACTTTTGTTTTCTATTTTGTTAAATAGCTTTTCTAAGAATAAGATGCGTTTATATATTGTTTTTCTCATAATCTACATCTCCTATCTATAATTAGTTTACGCTAACTAACTCAAACTTGCAAGTGCCTTGCTTGTAATAAAATTAAACTACAGGTTCATTGTGGATGATGGTTGCGGTAGGTAGAATAATAACTGTACCAAGAAAGATGGTGTCAAAAGTGAAGATACTGTAATATCCCGGTGTAGAGGGTTTACTCAACCTGCTGGGGTATCTGGAATGAAGCTCGGGGCTAAGAGAAAGGATACTTTCTTACGGCTGGCCGCATCAAAGTAGTAATACTAGATGAAGGGTGCAATTCCTGAAAGTAACAGATGGCACATATCATTGTGCAATATAGTCCAGAATACATATCGGTGGAACAATAGAGGGTTGCTTGAATAAAGCACCTGAATCTTAGTTAGGTATATATTGGCGTTATATACAAACCTAAGAATAGCCAATAATCCACTCTGTCGTGAAGCGAAGAAATTCGTGTATAAGATATGGAAGAAGATTCTCTTGGTAGCCTAGAGACAGGTTCTGAGTCAGAAAAAGGAAGATCGCAGAACAAATGCTGAAGAGTTGGGTGAAAAGTGTGGGTAATCAATCCCACCAGAGCTTCGTGATGAAAATCTAGGGAAGAGATGCGAGGAATTGCTAACCTTGCACAGCCTCTTTTCTCTCTGTAGGATAACAATATTTTTGCAATGATGATGTAGGGTGAATAAAAGCCCATTACAGTGTTTTCACTTTTAACATCACATTGGTATTTACATGCATGTCAAAGGATGGTATATTGATATACCATCTTTATGGAATATATTGGAGGTGATGGAGTTATGAATTATCCTATCGTTAGTTTAAGTGCTACTGGTGATAACATTCGTCGTTTGCGAAAAGAACGTAAAGTGAAGACCAGTGAGCTAGCAGATTACCTTGGTTTTTCAGACGTACAGGCAGTTTACAAGTGGGAACGTGGAGAATGTTTACCAACATTAGAAAACTGTTTTGCACTAAGTAAATATTTGCATGTACAAGTAGAAGACATCTTGGTCTGCATGGACGAGATGCCTTCTTTATTTTTGTCGTTGGGTATATAATTTGGAAAAGAATGTTCATTATTAATTGAACAGGGAGAATAGAATATGAAAATTGAATTTGAGAATGAGAATAAAGTAGCGCTTGAAGATTTTAATGGGGACTATTTTAATTCGACAGGTGCTGAGTTCTATCGTGCTGGGGATTACGATACTGCAATCGAATATTATCGTATTGCCTCTTCGATGGGTAATGTTCAATCACTAGCGAACCTTGGATATTGTTACTACTATGGTAGAGGTTGTGAGAAGGATCTTAAACTTGCTTTTGCGTATTTTAAGATGGCTGCACGCTTTAAGAATACAGATGCTTTATATAAGTTAAGTACGATGTATGAACATGGCAAGGGCGTAAAGAAAAATGATGAGATTGCGGAATACTATCTCATGACAGCCTTCCAATCTTTAAATGAGTTACCAGAAGTTGCTAGATTAGATTATCCAAGCGTATTATTTGGCGTGGGCAAGAAATTCTTGGCAATTGGTGAAGAGGAAGGTGACTATGAAGTTGCGTATACTCTTTTAAGAGGTGCACAAGAAGGTTATGAATACCAAATTAATCAGGGCTGTCACTATTATGAAAAGATGCTAGCAGAGGTTGAAGAAATATTACAAAGAGACTGTTTTGACCCTTATAGGGATGAAGAGAATGAAGAAGATTTATTTTTCAATTAATAGATGATTTATGATGACACACAGAGAACGTATGGATAAGGGTCTTGTATATGATCCTTTTGATGAAGAAGTCGCAAAGTTTCAACAGGATTGTATGGAACTTTTATATGACTTTAATTTGACACGGCCACATGAGTTGGAAAAACGCCAATCTCTTTTGAAACAGATGTTTGGAAAGATTGGTGAAAATTGTTATATTGAACCACCTCTTCATTCTAATTTTGGTGGTAGACATGTGTTTATGGGTAACAATGTTTACGCCAACTATAATCTAACACTTGTTGACGATGGCAATATTTATATTGGTGATAATGTTATGTTTGCGCCAAATGTTGTTGTTGCGACTGCGGGTCACCCAATCATTCCGGAATTACGAATGAAGGGATTGCAGTTTAACAAAGATGTACATATTGGAAAGAATGTTTGGGTAGGAGCAGGCGCAATACTAATGCCTGGTGTAAAAATCGGCGATAATACTGTAATCGGTGCAGGAAGTGTTGTCACCAAAGATATTCCTAGCGATGTTGTGGCGGTTGGCAATCCTTGTCGTGTTATTAGACCGATTGGTGAAAAGGATAAACTCTACTTCTATAAAGATGAAGTAATTGATTGGGAGAATTTGTAGTGAGATATTATCTATGCAGTAGTTTAGTTGATTATTCAAAGATGGAACTGCACAATGAATATCATTGGGTTGAAGATCTGTTAAAACATGTTAAATTTCCATGCCATGCATTACTTGTTGCGTCTTCTCCTGATGAGATTGAAAAGACAAGGCACTATGCACAGGAGATTGTGGATGTCATGGATAAACATGGTTTATGTTTATCAGGGTTTGATATCTTAGATCGAAATAGTGCAGAGCGTACAAAAGAACTTGTTAATAAGGCGGATATCATTATCGCAATGGGTGGTCATGTTCCAACACAGAATGCTTTCTTCCAAGAGATTGATTTGAAGAAACATCTTCAAGAGTTTTGCGGAATCTGGATTGGTAGTTCTGCTGGTAGTATGAATAGTGCAACGCTTGTCTATGCCCAACCAGAACTAGAAGGGGAAGTCATTAATCCAACGTATCAGCGTTTTGTGGTTGGTTTAGGATTAACAGAGAAGATGATTCTTCCTCACTATTCTTCTTGGAAGAATGAAGTAGTAGATGGGCTTCGACTTCTAGAAGATGTTACCTATCCGGATAGTCAAGGACATACATTCTATCTAATGGAAGATGGTAGTTATGTGCTCGGTGATACGGAAGAAAAGATAGAAGAACTTGTTGGTGAACACTATGTTCTTCGTGATGGAGTAATTATTCAGTAATGTATATAAAATGGTATCCGATGTGCTGGATACCATTTTTCGATGATTAGAATTTTGTGACGAAGTATGGATATAGAAATGACTTCTCTGTTTGTTCAGGTGGCTCTATTTCGATGATTGCCTTTTGATAACCATTGACAATCTTTGTGCCACTTTTGTGGATGAGTTCTCTTTGGAATTGTCCATACTCTTGGTGTACATGTCCATGTACCATGTATGCAGGTTTATACTTATCAAGTAATTCGTTAAAGCATGCATATCCTGTATGTGGTAGATCATCTAGGTCACCATAGCCTTCGGCAGGTGCGTGCGTGACTAGAATATCGACTCCTTTGGAAATCCAAAGGCTTGGCTTAAGTTTGTTGATGCGTTTTTGCATTTCGGATTCAGTATACATGAATGGAGAATCATTGTACTTCATACATCCTCCAAGTCCTGCAATACGTAACCCTTTGTATTCATATACACGACCGTCGATATCAACACATCCTTCTGGCGCATGCCGTAGATAGGCGGTATCGTGATTGCCATGGACATAGAATAGTGGTTTGTTTGCGACTGTCACAAGGAATTCAAGATATCGTGCTGGTAAATCTCCACAAGAGATAATCAGGTCGATATCTTTTAATTTATTTGGTGTGTAGTAATCATATAGATAGGGATCTATCTGATCGCTAATGACTAGTATCTTCATCTGTTGTTTTAATCTCCGTTAATTCATCTCGTGGGATATTGTTGGAAGAGAGTTCTCCGACAATATTATTGTTTAACCAATTGATACGAATGATATCTAGTGGTTGTAAGGTTTTATCTGCTTCGATAATTTGCTTGCCAGTACGTGTTTCAATTGGCCCGGTAAATGGGACAATCGTTCCTTCTTTGATAGCAGTAATAAAGTGATTCATACTACGTAAAATCGCAGACGATGTGGAAGAAGGTAGATAGAGTTCTTCTACACCTGAGGATAAACCTAACCAATAGCTTTGTTCGCTGATTTCCTTGTGGGTCAAAATATCTTGTACAAGTAAATCATAGAAGAGTGACCAGTTATAAATTGGTGCTGCTAGACATTCTTCTTGCGATTCTGAGAATCGGTATAAACCTGGTTTATGCGTAGTGGAACGATTATCCATGATAATCGCATTCTGGCATGGCTCTTTCAAGATATGAATTTTGGCGTCTGGAGAAGTCCAGGATACACCAAGTGCGAAGGCATTGAGTTCTATCACAGATACTTCATTATCATATGGTATATAGCCAATAAGACGTTGATCATGTATCATACCTGCCAAGATACCCATTAAGAAGAATAACTCATAACTACGTAATGCATAGGTATTGATAATATGTGATACAAGAGGGGTACAGTGATTCATAAACTTATGATCAGGATAGTCTGTAGCAGCCTTCAATGTATCTTTGAGTAAGAGTGGACTTGTGGTAATAATCCACTCATGTTCCTTACATGCTTGTTGAATAATTTGTTCAGTTGTTTTTGTGTCTGAACAACCAGTATATGCAGTGGTGTTAAGGACACCTTCGTAACGGTTGTTCAGATAGGTTCTGCCACTTTCAATTATAGCTGTCTGTAAATCATTTAAATCATCAGCTGGATAGAGAAAGGCAATCGTTAGTGGATTATGTTCGGAATAGTATTGTTTACGGAAGTTGAGTAGGGAAAGGATGGATTGTGACTTTGCCTTGTACTCAAGACTTACGTTACTTTCACTACGATTGAATTCCTTTAAGATACGTTCGATACGATGACGTAGGATAATACGATTCTTATCTAGCAAACTATCAAAGGTAAAGATCGATAAGTAGATTAAGAATGCATCAGAGATATTAAAGGATGGCTGGTTTTGTGTAATGTCCTTTGTGACAAGTTCAAAACGATAGAAAGCACCTTGGAAAGTACGGATAAGATCCTGTGGCCATTTTGTTTCTAGGTTTTGTCCTAACATATCTGCGAGAAGTTGGTAACTTCCTGGAATTGTAAAGTATGGTGTATATAAATTGGTGACTTTCTGGAATCTTAAAAATTCTTCATACACCTGTATTTCTTGTGAATCATTATGAACAGGCATGATACGAGTAATCTCTGCCATGATGGAAGGTGCTTGTAGGTACTTGAGTACGGACACGCGTTTGTTTCCTTCTTTGACAAAGAATGCATGCATGTATTCATAAACTTGAATTGGTTCACGGATTCCTTCTTCAATCTGTGCATCATATAGTCTAGACCACTTGGTCGCAAATTCTGTATCTTCATCTAGCGTTGGCATCCAACTTTCAGTAAAGGATGTCGCTCTTGAGGAAGTGATGGTACCTACCACAAGGTCTAAAGGAATTTCTAAGATTCCGACATATACTTTTGGCAAATCACTAAAAATACTATTGTTTAAAACTGCTAATGTTTCCTCGTCGGCTTTGCCTTTTTTACGGGCTAATGTATATTCAGAAAGTGACATAAATATCATCTCCTAGCGGTACTATTATACTTGAATATGTGTCTATGGTCTAATTGCGATGCCTTGATATATAATCACAACGAAGGGAAACAAACTATGGTTGAATTTGTTAAATATACATCTATATTAGGAAATATCACAATTGCAATAGAAGACGATACTATCATCGGTTTATGGTTTGATGGTCAAAAATATGATAGAGCGGATATGCAGGGAGAATTTTCTACTTCTATTTCTACGATGGCTAGAAAAACAATAAAGTGGCTCGATGAATATTTTTCTGGTAAAAATCCAGAAATGACTCTGAAGATTTCTCCTAAGGGAACTGTGTTCCAGCAAGCTGTGTGGGAATGCTTGTTAGCAATTCCATACGGAGAAACAAGAAGTTATAGTGATATAAAAGAACTTGTTTGTAGGAAGTTAGGAAAAACATCCATGTCAAACCAAGCAATCGGAACAGCCGTTGGTCATAATCCAATCTCGATTATTATTCCATGTCACCGCGTGATTGGAAAAGATGGTAGTCTTCATGGATACGCAGGTGGTTTAGAGAGGAAGCGTTGGTTATTACAACACGAAAAAACGGCTGAATAATCAGAACAGATTTTGAAAATGATGTTAGAATAACTACATTCGAGGTGAGAATATGGATCGTAATCAAGAGATTGTTCGTACAAGTATTTTAGGAATTATAGTAAATGTAATGCTAGCAGGTTTTAAGGTTATGGTTGGATTTTTGTCTGGTTCTATCGCAATCATATTGGATGCAGTGAATAATGTATCAGATGCCTTTTCATCCATTATTACTATCATCAGTACAAAACTAGCTGCTAAAAAACCAGATTATAAGCATCCGTATGGATATGGCAGAATTGAATACCTCAGTGCATTAGTGATTTCTTTGATCATTGTATATGCTGGTATCACTTCATTTGTGGAGGCAATCAAGAGTATCTTAGAACCAAGTACACCAGAGTATACAACAGTTGGATTAGTTATTATTTTTGTGGCTGTATTAGCTAAATTCTTTATGGGCATGTATGTGAAGAAGACAGGAGAGAGATTGAACTCTGGTTCACTGATTGCCTCTGGTGAAGATAGTCGTATGGACTCCATTATTTCTGCAAGTACACTTGTTGCGGCATTGTTATTTAT
>CALISH010000092.1 GCA_938041275.1 uncultured Solobacterium sp. | reverse complement strand
TTCTGATTGACTTAACATCATTAAATTTTCATACATCACATGGAATTCAATAACATCACCTAGTTTGTAATCCTTCTTGCATTCTGTAATATCTAGAATTGTATGATCACTACTACCACCAATTACTTCAACACTTGAGTCTAATGGTCTTAAATGCATGCAATCCCCCAAATCCTGTCTTCCTACTGCAATTAGTGCACGCTTGCGTATACCTTTATCAATATACTGTTTGCTATTTCCAAAAGCATCAACAGCAATTGTACCAATCGGATGACTCGGTTTTTCCTTTATTTCAATAATTTCTGCATGTAATGTAAATGCTTCTTCATCATCGGTAAATACTTTGTATTCAAAGCAGTCATCTAAATCACTGATAAATAATGCGTCACCAATTCTCATCTGTGTAATACCTTCAGGCATCTTTCCCTTCGCTACTAAAGGCAAACTAGTCGAAGCACCACCAGATACCACTTCGATTTTACGACCTATTGAATTACTAACTAATTCAGCTTTTGCTATCAGTTCATTCATTTTTTTAACTGTAGGCATGATAGAACCATAGCATCCAAGATTCATTCCAATTCCCAGTAAGAATAGATGATCTAATTCCTTTTCAACTGTGACTACAGTTTTAATTAGTTCATCTTCATCATATATACCTTCTCGCAAATCACCTTGCTCACACATGATGATAACTTTATGAATTTTATTTTGTTGTTTCGCTGATCGATTTAATTCTTTCAATACTTCAAGTGATGAATTCAAACTAATATCTGCATAAGCAACAACTTCATTTACCTCACTTAACATTGGAATTCGTAAGTCGTATGTCAGAATATCAGAATTTATTTCTTTGATTTTTCTTAATTGTGAGAGTCGTGATGATGCAAGTGTTTTAAACCCTGCTTCAATCAATATTTTCACAACACCGTCTAAACCATTGACACTTTTTACAACACCAACAACTTCAATATTATTTTGACCGCACATCTTTAAAACATGTTCGGCATTTGCTTTCAACTTTTTGCTGTCAATTACAAATTTAGGGTAAGTCATACAAACCTCCTATTTTATAAAAATTTACCCATTAAATGATCCATAATATAAATTTAGATTGTCCCTATCCTTACATTGTAGATAAATCGATTGTTCCGTTAATAATCAAGAATAAACTAATTAATGCTAATAATACAATTGCAATTGCAATAATTTTTTCTGAACGTGTAAGGAATTCCTTTTTATTTTCTTTGCGAGCAAAATAGTACATTAGTATACATGGCGCAAATAGCAATGCAGTAATAATAATGTAATCCCATCCTGTAGAGTACATTAAATATCCCATTGCTATTGTTGAAACACATCCAAGCAATGCATTTATCTTAAAGCCTTTGTCAATTCTTAGCGACTCTTTTACCATTGTTAAACTTACAGTAAAATATGGTACTAACATTGTACTTGATGCAAATAATGCCATCACATTATAGATAGATTCATTAATAATAATTGTAATAAAGAAAGCTTGTTGAATAATTGTAGATACTAATAAAGATTTTACAGGTTGTCCAACTGAATTCTCTTCACCAAAGAAACGTGGAACGATTTCATGCTTGGCAGCTACATCTAAGATTTCACCAGCAAATAAGCAACAACCAAACCAACATCCAGCAGCTGATAGTGCAATGCCGAAATTCATTAATACTGCACCCCATTTACCAACAACTGCCTCTAATATTCCACCTAAAGCTGGCACTTCCATTCCAGCAACCTGTGCCTGTGATAACGCACCAAAAGTTAAAAAAGTAAGTAATAAATAGGTAACAGCAATTACAATATACGATATTACAATTGCTCTTGATGCATCAGATTTTGTCTTTGCACGAGCAGAATAAATTAGTGCTCCTTCGATACCTACATATACCCATATTGTTTTTGCCATCGCAGAACTTATCTGACCACTTATTGACAATTCCATTCCATCTGCAGCAAATACATTCTCCCAAAGGCCATTATTAAATATATCAACCTTAAATGCGAAGATTAATGCAATAACAAAAACAAGAATTGGCATCATTTTTGCAATCCAAATTACCGTATTAACAAGGCTAGCTTGTTTTGCACCTGTTGTGCATATGTAATAAAATAACCATAAAATAATAGATAATAAACTTAATGATGCAATGTTATTGCCACCACGAAACATCGGTATAAAATATCCAAGCGAGCTTACAGATAGAACACCTAATGATACATTACCAACAACAATAGATAGCCAATAACCAGTACATGATAGGAAGCCAATAAACTTACCAAATCCCTGTTCTGGAAAACTAAAAATGCCTGCATCTAAATGTGGATAATGATCCTGTAGATATTTCAAGCAATATACAAATACTGCAAATGCAATACTTGCAATAACCAATGCCGTTAAGGATGGTCCAGGAGCAGCTAATCCCGCTAAATCACGTGGTAGATTGAAAACACCAGCACCAATAACTGTAGTAACAGTAAGTGCAACTAAACCTAACAAACTAACATTTTGTTGAGTTTTGCTTGTTTCAGACATATATATTCTCCTTATTATATGATTTAAAAAACATGGCGGAAAATAACAATATTTTCCGCCATCTCTTGCGGCATGGCGCGCAAAAATCCCTGCAACGCCGCCGCCAACACGCGATTTTGCATAGTCGACGTATGCGCCGGCGCGATCAAACGATCGCCGCTAGAATCAGTTTCCTCAGTCATAAACGTATCGTAATCGTCCCGTGCTGGATGACCTTTTGGAAAATTTAGACTCTCAAACATATGAAACTGA
>CALISH010000091.1 GCA_938041275.1 uncultured Solobacterium sp. | reverse complement strand
AAATAGTGTCTTTAGTTGCTAGATAGAAATAGTCTTGTGCTAAATCAAAAAACTCCTTGTCATTAATTTTATTGTACATAGGAAAGTTATATTTGAATTCCGCAATAAGTTTAGCCATATTATCAAATATAGCACGTACAATATCCCTATCTATCTTATAAGAAGATTTGTTTAATATAATTACCGAGTTCTTAAAGAATGGGTTTAATACAAACTGTTCAACCTTAGTATCAGTAATATATCCATCAATGCATTTAAATTGTAACACAATATACACATTGATATCTTGTAGATGAATGCCATACTTGATATAGTTATTATCAATATTTAATACATGTACAATTCTTTTCTTTTTAATGAATCCATCGAAAGATTCATTATCAAATGGAATACGACTAAAGAAGTCATTAAATAATCTTGGTAGATATCTTTCATAATCCAAGTCTTCCTCTTTAGCTATTCTTAAAAACTCACTCATCTTTTTGCTCTCTAAAATCGAATCCGTGTTCATATACAGTTTTAATATAATAGATATGATCAATAATAGAATGTAACTTATACACATCAGCTACATCAATACCATTATTATTATATTTAGAACTTGCCATTAGATATTTCCAAATATACTCTAATGCTTCACGTAATACCTCTGCTTTTAAACTGCCAATAGTAAATTGTCCAAGTTGAATATGAATACTATCATACATTTCCAAAGCATAGAAAATATAAGCATTCTTTTTGGTCCCAGCACCTATTTCTTCTAGTAAATGGAATTTCATATTCAAATCTAATAGATTTATTGTACGCTTACGTATACCATACGGTTGGTCCATAGATTGTATTATCTCCAATGGTGGTTTAATATCTACACCTTCAGGTGTTTCTCCGCCAATAGATAGCATATTAATACTTCTAAAGAACTTATCTAAGTACTTTATAATCTCATTGTTTACAAGATGATAATTGTCATTATAAAGATCTTTAATTTCACTCATAGTTTTATCCTCCTTTTTAAATTAACTATAACCGATGAGTCACAATTATAGTATACAACTATAATTCCTATTACTCTAAGAAAAAAAAGAAAAGTATATAGGGTAGGTTAATTAACCTACCCTGTATAAATTACATTCCCATTTCGATCGCCAATTGACGAATACCGCCCGGTAATGTATACCAGTCATCGTCAATTCGTTCTTCTAAATCGGTATTGTATAAGTAATATACAAGTCCGATTTCTTCTTTGTTAGATGTACCCACCAATTCAAAAGGTATATTATCGAATTGTAAGCTTATAAAGTCTAAGCTTGATGGCTCATCGTTTGGAACAGTACCATATGCAGCTAGCGTTGCACCTTTTTCATTCAGCCATTCCATAAACGATTTACCATATTCTGATATATCAAATAATAATGCTCTGATTTTTAATATAGAGCTTATCGCTAGCTCTATATCTTTATTCACGCTGCCGCATGTTACGTTATCGGTTATACCGACTACATAGTTTACGCCGAATACATTACATTCGGCGCTAGACTCAAAGTAAATGACATCTATTTCATCAGGATATCCGTACCCTTTTCTGACGTATATTGATATTTTAAAAATATCACCAAACAGATTGAATCGGCCTGTATATAAATATTTATCGTCACTGTCTTTGGTAATTATACCAAAGCCATAACCCAGCAATCTTTCGATTTCTGTAATAGAGTCTTTTATACTTTTTGCTGTATCATACATGGTAATATCCTCCTTGTAATAAACTAAATATATATAACCATTGTATTACCATTATAGTATACAATTAAAAAAAAAACAGTTTTACGATTATAAAAAAAATATACAGGTACTGGAATTTCCAGTACCTGTAATTTTGTTTTACTTACTGCTATTTTCTCTAACGTATTTGATAGCTTGGTCTATAGTGAGATTGGCTTTTACAATAGAATAGTCTTTGGTTGTGCGCACATCAAAAGCATATTCTAGCAAGATACCCTCATGACTAGAAATACACAATGGAATACGTTCAAAGCATAATTCCATTGTATTTAGTTGTGATACAATCTGTTTATACTCATTAGTGTATGTCTTACCAATAATAGTAAGAATGCCTTTATTATCACGGATGAATTGTTTATCTTCTTCGCTGATATATCTTAAGAGCTTACGCATCTTAATAATACCATCGATAGCTAATGGGATAGATCGAGATAAATAAGATGGCTCATGCTCGTCCTTAATTACGGATACATATCCAATACCATAGCTATTACCACCTGGTACAGATTCGATGATAAGCTGTTTCATATTATCATCTTCGAATATTACGGATACACCAATATCTGCACCGAATAAAGTACCCTCACCATAGTAAGACTTTCGTTCATAGCTTTCATCCGGAGCCATATCAAACTCAATATCAATTATCTCTTCGATAGCAGCTAACGTATTTTCAATCACATTTGACATAATTCACACCTCGTATAATTTATCTTATTTAGTAGTCACAATATCCATAGCCTTAAGAATAGCCTTTTCGATGCTGTCACACTCAATATAATCATTATCCTTGTTATCTATAACTATTCTAGGCTTATCATATCCTGTATATATAACCAATATATTAGCATACTTACCTTTATACCAATAAGTTATAAATAAGTCATTATTAGGCCTGTTTATGATATCTATATGGCCACTATTATCTGTTTCCATTTTTTGCCATAGACTACATCCATTAATATCAATAGTCATATTGTTAAGGATATCAACTATTGTATTTATTCTATTTACTATTTCATATGCACTATATACAATATCATCATATCCATCAAGAGATACTTTAGCATGAATATATGGAGATAATGATTTAGTCTCTAAATACAATCTAGATTTTTCACCTACACTATTCTTTGTGACTTTAAGCCAGCAGCTATATTCCAAGTCAGGATTTGATGGTACTCTAAATTCACCAATATATTCAGTATGTAGACAGCTATCTACTACTTTTGGTTCAGATATATTGAAGAGCTTAATTAAGACCTTACCAATATCTAATCTCCACCAGTAGTCTGCTATATCTTTAGGATATAATTCTTTGATAGTGGTTATAGCATCGGTCAATGAATCAACAGTTTTCACATGTTGTGGACGGTTTTCAAATCTAGCCAATACAGTATACGCTGTTCTTTCTCCACCATTAACTGAATCATATATAATACCCATCTTAGTTTCTGGTAAGGTGATACTGTAATTATATAATCCTTTGGTTTCTAAGAAGATAGACGATTCTATACTAGCAATCTCATCTAGTATATTATTCTCAGCTAATAGATCTGATGCATTATACACTATATTGATGATATAGTCTGTAATTTCACCATAGCTAGATTTATCAGTAATATTGAAGATAAATGGTACAAAGTTTATAACTATTCTCTTAGCGCCATCTTCGGATTTCTTAGTTAATTTAGGTTCAGGTTCTACAATTACTTGTGTAATACTCTTATCGAACTTTAATGTTATATTTATATTAATCTTATCATTATATCCAGGAATAGGGATGGCTTTAGCCACAATAAATTTGTGTTCATATTTAGAAGCAACAGTTGGTTCAGCTATATAAACAAATAAGTCTTCCTTTAAAGCGTTTCTAAGATTAGCTATTATTTTTTCATTTGTCATTTTTACATCACTCCATATCTCGATTTTAGAGAATTAGTTAAAGTTCTTACCTTGATCAGCCATGGATTATTACCAGTATCTGCTACAACTTTACCACTAGTAAATAGAATATTGTAAAGCTTTTGTACAAATGCTGTAAAACTATGAGAACTATAAATAGCATCACCATATACACATTTACCATTATAATGCAGGCTTAGTTTGTATTTATCCTTATCCTCATAAGTCAAGATATACCCATCTACTTCAATATACCACGGGTTTATACCAGGAATCAATCTAGAGATTGATTTAGGTACAGTATCTAATATCTCATACGTCACTTGAGCTATTTCATCATCAATACAAGCCATTATTTTTTCCCCTTTCTTTTCATAGTCACAAACTTAAAACTATAATGTCTACGATTTACAGTTTCAGAGTCTTCTACAGATTCTACTTTTGTCCATTCACTTCTTTTTAGTTTAGGGAAGTAAGTATCTGCCGGTAGTACCTCATTCACTACTGTAGCTATAATATCAGTAGCATCATCTAAGAATAGTTTATAGATTTCTCCACCACCTATAATAAAGATATTGGCTTTTCTAAGACGTTCAGCTTCAGCTAGTAATTCTTCTTTAGAATGAAATACTTTGACTCTATCATTGAATCGTTGTTTTGGTACATATGACTCATCTTTAGTAAGAATCCAATTTTCCCTGTGAGGCAATGCGTTAGGAAGAGACTCATATGTCTTTCTACCCATAACTACAGTACATCCTAAAGTTGTTTTCTTAAAATGTTTTAGGTCTTTTGGTATATGCCACAATAGTTGACCATCTTTACCTATACCATTATTTAAATCATGTGCTACTATTATTGATATTAACATTTTTCCTCCCTATTTAATATCTTTGCTAACTATATCATCTATAGATGAGGCAGTTATAAATATGACATTTATGAATGTCAATACTAATATGAGCATCATACATAAGATATATAAGAACGTTTCAATCTGTACACCAATTATATACTGTAAAGAACCCTCACCATACAACTCTAAAGCTATATGGTTGAATACTTTACAAAGTGCTAGTACTAGTCCAGTTATTAATGCTCCTCCTAAGAGAATAACTATTTCTCTTTTAATGAAAGTCTTTAATTTTTCCATGCTTTCTTAATCCTTTTGAATAAATACCATAGGCCACTCAGTAAAACCTGAGGTGTCCAAATAACTATAGCGATTGATGCTGTAATAATAAATACAGGCGCTATTATATCATAAGTTATATAATATACAGTCTCATTCACATGGTTACACCCAACTAAATGGGGTAACCATGTAAGAAATAAGGATATACACACTATAGGTGACATGATAACTAGCATGGTAGCCAGGAATTCTTCAAAACTTTCTTTAATCTTGATAAACGATTTCATTTATCTCATCTCAACTGGTCTAGCTGTCATATCTATTACACTTACCCTGTCTGAATACTCCATATTATGGCTGATTAGGAAGCATTGTTCACATCCAACCATCGAAATAAGATTCCCCAGTAGGGTAATAAACTGAATACGATTTTCGGTGTCTAAACCACCATCAATTTCATCTAGCTTAAGGATATTGTAATCAGTACTAGCATTAGCTAAGATAGCAAAGCTAATAATCATAGATAGCATACAGATTTGTGATGTACTCATAGAAGAGATATCATCATTCATCAATCCACTACCTAGACATGGGATTCTAAATTCTGTTTCATTAATAACGAATGGTTGGATAACGAATTCACCACCAAAGATACATGAAGCCAATTCATTAGCCTTAACCATGATATCATTCATATAAGCACCAATGAATATAGTTTGAATACCTGTATTTGGAGATACATAGTACTTGATAGCTTCGATACGTTCGTAGTTATCAGTATACTCTTGCATCTCTTTATGATATTCATCAATAAGAATCTTATTATGAGCAATATCATCACGTTGAGCTATGAGTTCATTATAGTTGTCTTTACAACGTTCGGCTATAGCTGATTCTTCAAGAATCTTAGCATTAAGTTCCTTGATTAAGTCACGTTTAGCCTTAGACTCAGCAGCTTTCTTTTCTAACTCTCTCATTTCAATATCAATCTCTTGTATTTTATCTAAATGAGGAAGATTAGTTTCAGCTTGATTGATAAGACAAGAGTATTCATCTCTTAGAGCTGAGTAATTACCCATCTTTTCATAAGATACATTCAAATCTATTTCATATCCTCTACGTTCAGCTTCCATACGTTCAATATCACCATTAATCTCATCGATAATAGTTTTATTGGCATTGTACTTAATAGCAGATTCTTTAAGAGAATCAACTACCTTAGATACAGATTCTTTAGCTTCAAGTAAGTTATATGAGTTAGTGGCTCTATATACATACTCTTCTAAGAACTTAGCTGTAGTATTATTAGTAATAGATTCAATAAATCCTTTCCAAATATCATCAGCACCTATCTTAGATAGATAAGACTTATTACTTTCAAAGACAACTTGTAATGCTTCTAGCTTATCCATAAAAGATTTAGCTTCATTTGTAAGATGTAAGTTATCATTTAGCTCTTTTAACCCGTCTTCTAGTTTCTTAAGTCTAGCTGATAACTTAACTAAAGCATCTTTAGGTTTCTTCTTCTCAGCTTCAATAGCTTCTACTATGAATATACAATCAGTAAACTTACAATCTTTAGGTTTAAGCTCAAGATTCTTAGTTTTCTCTACTAAAGACTCATAGAAACCAATATCTGCCTCTGTAGATATACGTTCTTTAGTACATTCTTCGATCTCTTTAGTTATAGTACCTAAAGTATTCTCATAGAAAGATGAGTTTCTAGTTACTAAAGTACTTACATCTTCTCTAGTAATGAACTCATATCTATCCATAATAGCATAAGAGAAATTATTCATCATATCGAATAACTCTTTAAGTCTATCATACTCTGATTTATTATCTATACGATATTCTAACTTAGCTATATCATCTTCTATAGCTTTAAGATTAGCTACAGCTTCATTATATCTACTAAATTCTTCTTCAGAGAAGTCTGTATCAATAAAAGTCTCTAATCTAGATTTCTTCTTATTGATTTCAGTATTGATATCTGCTATCTTAAGTTCACATGAAGAGTATTCATTAGATGCTGCCTTATAAGACTCTTCCCATTGTGGTAGTTTAGTCTTATTCTCAGATAGCTCCATCTCTTCATCTCTAATGAACTTAGCACGCTCTTCTACTGTATAGATATTAGAAGTTCTATCTTTATAGTACTGAGATAGACTATTGGTTAATAAGACACGTTCTTTCTTATTGAGTTCATACTTATCTCTGATTTTAGTATACTCTTCTAATAGCTTCTCTGCATTGTTTTCATCAAGCTTAGCCCTAAGCATAGCTATACGTTGAATAGATGCGTCTCTATCAGATATAGCTTGGCTAACTTGTTTAGTTATTGTATTATATCTAAGGTCTAAGTCCTCCTTGTTGCCAATACGATTAATCTTTGCAGTCAAAGATTGTATTAGACTCTTATACATAGAATGCTTCTTGGATATAATCTTATACATAGCATTGTATGCTTCAATACCACTAATAATCGAAGATACAAATGACTTACGTTCAGCTGGTCTTTTATCAGCTAAGCCACGGTCTTCGGAAGATAGTTGGCTTAATGCCAAGAAGTTAGAGTCTAGATTAAATAATGAGTAAATGATATCCTTAGCAGAACTTACATTCCAAGTTGGATTTAATTCTTCTTTACCATTAGGCCCATATTTGTAGACTTGACCCCTAGTCTGTTTACGTTTACCCTCTTTGTCAATTGGGTGCACATATTCTATCTCATAAGTTATATTATTGTGTAGATATCGTATAACTTTTCTCCCAGTTACCCCAGGAACAATAGCATTAGAGTCATCATTAATTGGTGTAAGCGATTTAAGCAATGTACTCTTACCACTACCATTGGTACCACGTATAATCACGATAGGATTCACATTTTGAGATAAATCTATCTCTAATATATCATCACCACGACCATTGTAAATACCTATATAATTCTCTAATCTTATATATGTAATACGCATAACGTTCTTCCTCCTTATTAGAGGTCTGTTTAAATATTACTAAAAATTAATATACAGTATGGGAACAATGTCCCATACTGTATACTTTGTGTTATCCACGGTTTAGCTCATCAAGAGCTTTAAGCATAGCTTGTGTGGTCCAGTCTATTGGGATAGGTATTTTATATCTCCAATCGATTTCATATTCTTTACCACACTTAGTGCATTTGAATTTGAAATCATGCTTATAATCCATAATCCAGTTATATGGGTCAGTATGCTTAATGAGTATAGTCAAATATGGAGTACGTTCTCCTTTAAGAGATATAAGATATAACGATTTACTCCCACATTCAGGACACTCATTAGCTTGAATAAACATTGACTTAGCCATATTAATCCTTCTTACTATGATTCTTATTCTTTAAGAATTCTTCTTTAGCATCTAAGATAGCTTTTTCATTTAGTTTTTGACCAGGTACAATGAAATTACCATTTGGTTTATAAGATGCTTTATCATTATTTTCAAATCCTTTGAAGTTCGCTAGTTCTGGATGGTCTTTTACATAGTCATCGACTTTAGATTTGATGTAAGCTACTAAAGTATCACTGTCTTCTTTATGGTTTTCATCACCAAGATACTTTAAGATAGCTGGCGCATGTGCCAATGCTGTATATAAAATCTTATCATTAGGTAGATTTTGTAAACAGTCTTTGACAATCATTGGTACAACCATTTCAAAGCGTTCATCTTCGAAGATACGTGATACCATACCCTTACCAATTTCTTCGGTATAGTATGGTGTATTAGTTGCTTCGATAAGAATATCACTAACCAATGGTAAGAAGTATACACAAGCAATAGTATCACTTAATGTTTTGATAGCTTCGATAACTGGCTTATAGTTACAGTAGTTGGTATCCAATAATGTGCGGTATACTTTATTAGCGTATGTATGTGGCATTTCCATATCAGAGAATAATTGATTATACATGAAATCAATATACAAAGTAATAGCAGTTACTGCATCCTGATTAGCCTCAGGTGTAGCACTTCTATAGATGTATTTAGTAAGCTCATAGCATAGACTGATAAATACATCATAGTTCTTGTTTTGTAGAGCTTTCAATACGGATTTAATGTTGATTAGCATAATTTCATTATACGTATAATCTTCACCATCGATGTCTACACGGATAGTAGAGATAAATTCATTTTTATTGATCTTATCATCTTCTGTATCTAGATATACATACCCAACTAGTTTGTTTGTTGGAAATCTATGGATTATCATACGTATTTTATTATAATCTATTTCTTTATCTTCCATAATAAAAATACGGTTAATCCATGAAGCCAGACATCTAGCATTTTCACCATAGTAATCACAATTAGGCATAAGACTATATCTTTCTTCATCTTTAAAGATAGCATTAAAAAGATCTTCTGCTAATTTAGAGAAGCTTAGTGTAGCCGGAATATTCATTTTAGTTTCCTCCTAATAAAAATAATGTATATAGTATGGGTCATTGGACCCATACTATATACTTACTTTAGTTAAACAACTTCAGTGTGATTAATAGCACGAATGTCGCCTTCGATAACTTTAACCGCATCAGAATAACGGCAATTCGCCATATCAAGAATGATATCGGAATATACACGTTCCACCCCATTAACGATTACTTTACCGAATTCTGTTTTTAAACCTAGTTGATTATTGCGTTCTTTAATCTCTTCCATTTGTTGGCGAGACATAATAAACACACGGTGATAAATATCTTTTACTGCCATAGTAAACACTCCCCAGTTAATCTTCGACTATAAGATCTCCAGGTTGATAGTTTGACTGTTTAGCTAGGTTTATGGATTTACCCATTTGATACATTTCATAGATAGCACGATTCTTACCATCATCTGCTCCCTCAAGAACAGCTCCGATATCATCTGCTAATTCAAATGCGGACTTAACACCAATAGCATCTCTGTAACTTTGTTTAAGTTCATTGAAAGATGCATCCCAGCTATTAGGTTCACCATCACTAGTAAACGTATACCCATCATACACACTTTGATTCAAAGGACACATAATACCACTAGTACCAGGTTCAGTTGGCGATGACGTATTAAAGTCTAAGATACCTAAGTGAGATGGAGAAATACGTTTAAGTCTACCCTCGAGATTCTTATTGGATGTTTCACCAGGACCTGTAGGTCCTTTGAAAGTCCACTTTAATTGTAATATAGCATCACGTTCATTAACCATATTACGGAAACCTTTGATACCACTCTTTTGTAACTCAGATATTAAGTACATAGGTTTGATATCGATACATTGTCTAAAACGTTTGATTACAGTATCTGATTTAAGACGTCTAGCTATATCATGTAAACGATACATGCCTGTATTTAGTTTCATTACATATAGAGACGCAATCCATTCAGACCATCTAATACGCTTATTAGTAACATCAGTGTTATCTTTAAGTCGAATATTAGAGAACTCTGCCATCATCCATCTTAGTATTAGATTTATATTCATATGGTAATCTGATATTCTTCTTGGTGACTATATCGTATTGATCTTCTAGAGAATATAGAGCAGATAATCCTTTCTCATATTCCATATTATTCTTAACGAAATGTGCACCAAGAGAAACAACCCAGTAGTCTTTATCGAATAATGACTCTGCTGTATATCCAGTTTTTAAACTACGAAGATTATCTAAGATAGTTATAACTGCTGATTGATATACACGGTCATTATCGAATAGCATCTTAGCTACTTTTACATAACCTATACGGCTAGTAGTGGCTTGACATTTGAACGTATAGAAATTTTCTTCTTCTTCAAATGGGTCTTTAGAAATGAAGATAGTGTTATCGAATCCAAATAAACTTAATGCTTCGTATAAACCATACTTAGCAAATAAGTATTTGAATGCTGGAACCTTTCTATCTACGGTATTCTTTTTACCCTTATATGAAGCACCATTAGACATAATAGAATATACTGTGCCATTAAGCACAGTACCATCAGTAGTCTGATAGTCATAGAAGTTACGAATCATGCGTAAAGCACCAAAGACTGTCTTTAATGTAATCTTTTGTACTTTAGATGATTTAGCCAATGTATTGTTATACGTACTACCATCAACCAATTGGAAAGATGGGAAGTACGTATTACCATTTAGTATAATATAAGCACCCTCAAATACTCTAGGTACTGCAATATATACATCAAATGTATCACTATACCCATTGACTTCAATATAGTAAGTTACCTTGAGTATCTTAAGATAACTATCTTTGATTGGTACAGTGATATTATCATTATTTTCTATGAGAAGTCTGTTTACTTCATCATAGTCTTCTATAGTATCGAAGCCTAATATCTTAACTGTGAAATACTTATCACGTTGACAAGATATAAGCATAGCTTTTAGGTCTTCGATGATAGCATCGTCGGATTTAGAGAAGAATACGTCATTAAACTTAGGACGATTCTTATCGTTATAATCGGCAATGAACTTGCTTTGCCAACTATTATTCATCGTTACCCTCCTCTTCCGTTCCATTTGTTAGTTTGATCATTATCTCTTCTCCCATAGGATTAGGGATATCTCCCTCTTTATCCTTGAGAATAAGATAAGCATCAATATCTGTCTTATCACAGATAGTAACTAACTTATTCAAAGTCATAGATGGCTTATCAAATATACGTTTATCATTATTGAAGTTCTCTCCAAAACGATACCCATATAAGTCTAAGTCAATCTTCTTCTTTGCAATAGCTGTTTTCATACCAACCATCTCTGGAGAATCATCGGTATGAATTGG
This sequence comes from uncultured Solobacterium sp., assembly GCA_938041275.1. Taxonomy (GTDB): domain Bacteria; phylum Bacillota_I; class Bacilli_A; order Erysipelotrichales; family Erysipelotrichaceae; genus Bulleidia. The sequence goes on along the minus strand of CALISH010000091.1, from coordinate 14,175 downwards.
TGGTGCAAAGATATTATCTGGTGTGACATTACTGAGCAATCTATTGTCTAAAGAGAATGCCTCTTTAGACTTAGCTACTACGTCACTAATACTAGATGTATTATCCCAATCAACATGTTCCAGTTTATCAAAAGTAAAGTTATCTTTCTCTTCTTCTGATGGTTCAATAAACCTTAAGAATGGACCATGCTTATAAAACCCTGCTTTGCCAGGATTCTTACTTATATACGTTTGAGTAGTACTAGGGTAAATGATACCAGTCCCCTCATCAATATACCCCATGAATGATGTATCATTCATAAAGTAATCATTATAGTCTGTATCTATATCGTACAGAGTAAGTAGTTTCCCTTCACATATTGCACGCTTCATGATTAACCCCGCTCATAAAAATTATACAAGGATCTAGGGGAAAATCCCCCTAGATCCTGGCCATGTATAATCTTATATTATTGAGCTTGGTTACATTTGTCGTCTTTAACGTAAGTTTTCAATGCAGTACCTGGTTCAATAGTTACTACACGATTACTTTCGTCATCTAAAGATACTGCAATAGTAATAGTGTCTTCGATATCGATTTCAAGACCCTCTTCAGTGATTTCATCACGAGTCAAGCTATTTGTGTAATTCAAGATAGTGCTGAATAACACACGCAAGAAATCATAAAGCAATTCAGGTGTTTGGAAACGATTTTTAACTTCTTCCAAAATGAATTTGTTTACGAATTCTTGAAGCTCACGTTCAGAGGCTGCAATAGTGTATTGACATAATTCACTATTGTCTACTAATTCCTTATCAGTAGTGAAAGATACGTCAAAGGATGTTTTGTTTTCTTGGTCGATTGTACGGTTAACCAACAATGCACACAAGAATACACCATCTGTATTACTAATAGTAACTGCAGATGTAGTAATGTCCGCACCACCTACTTTGGATAAGAAGTTAGCCAAAGAGAAGATGATTGGGCGGAATAGTTCTTTAAAACTTGCTAATGGAACATCAAAGCCTACTTCATCAACTAAGCGAGAGTTCCAAGTTTGGAAAATTGTTGTTTCGGTTAAATTTTTGATCATTGTAAGATCCTCCTATAATAAAATAACCAGTATAACTTTAGATAGCAAATTCACTATCTAAAGTTATAATATATACTTATAGATTTGTTTCACTAGGGTTAAACTTTTATATTTAGCCCTAGTTGGGATACAAGCTCATCTATAGTTACAATTGGAATACCATACTTATCAGCTTTAGCTGTCTTTGAAGATGTATATTCTTTATAAGGTACTACAAGATAATCTGTAGACTTGGTTATTGATTCACTAGGCATATCTCCATTAGCCATTAAAGCTGCTTCTATATTAGCATCTCTAATACCAGTAAAGCATATACGTTTAGCTGGCTTAGCATTGATGCTATGTTTTAGATTAGGTATCTTCGTATAGATATAGACTAAGTCATCAGCAAATACTACACGTTCTTTAAGAATAGTATCTGCTGTACGTTGACCTATACCTGGAATAGCCAATAGTCTATCAGATAATTCATCATCAGATAATTTGATAAGACAATCTAATGGAATTACATTGAAGATATTTGACCATGTACCAAATCCAATATCAGTGAAACCTAAAGACCCAACAATAACAAAGTCTAGGTTATCTCTGGATTTGATTTCATTAAGCTGGTCTAGGAACTTAGCTATACCACGCTCTCTAAACCCTGCATTGAACAATCTAGTCTCGTCTACGTTTTCAAATAGATCTCTAAGAGACTTGATTTCTAGTTTCTCTATAGCAGCATGACCAAAGTTCTTGAAATCTAATCTATCCATCATATTAACCATCTTAGCTTGATGGATACCTGGACAAGTTGGATTCTCACAAGATACAGTCTTACCAGAGAAAGATTCTACTAATTGACTACCACATGCTGGACAATGATCAATGAATGGTTCTATAGGATATAGCTTCTCATTCTTATCATTGTTTGTATTGTATAGTTTACTTACATATGGCATTACATCATTTACATAAGCAACTTCAATCTCATCATTATATCTAAGACTAAGTTTCTTATATCGTTCATAAGAATGACCGCTAGCTTTATAGTGAACTGTGCCATTGAACTCTACTGGGTCAAATATAATCATCGGAGTGATTACTCCATTAGAGCCAACTGTATACGAATATCCACGGAATCTAGTTACTCGTTTCATAGCATTAAACTTAATAGCCATGCTATACTTATTGACATGGTTTACACGACCTAAGACTTGTTTATGATGATCATCATTATAGGATACTACAATACCATCATAAGCAAATGTCATATATGGTCGCATCATATCAGCATCTTGAACGAACTTATCTACCATGTATAATACATGGTCATATCTGCCAGAGAAAGCTTTATATGCATTAGAAACTTTAGTTGCAAAGTATCTATTCATAAACATAAGCTCTTCTTCTCTAGTATCGAAGTGTAATGATGTACCTAATGGAACCAAAGTAATATACTCTAAGTATTCTCTAGCATTAGCTAAACCTAGAATACCAGATACTGCAGTTCTCATATTGGTATATGATTTACCAGTCTTTGCTTTAAGTCTTTCCATATCATACTTAGTGATGATAGCTTCAAACTTCATACCAAAGACCTCATTGTCTGGAATAGTATTGGGGAATCTATACCCATACAATACGCTAGTAAGATCTGTAGCTCTATCATTATCTAAATCGCCACGAGTTCTAGCTGAAACTACATGATTAGATACTTCGGCTTCAATAGAGATACCATCATACTTAAGTTCCATAACCATATTCAAAATATCTGTAGGGTTGTTTATACCCATACGGAAATGTAATCCAATGAAATCTCTTTCGAAGATCTTTACATTAGGATCTGTAGCTACACCGGCAAGTAATGCTTTATTATCTAATACAAACTTACACTTATCAAGAGTACCAACTAATTCAGGATACTTATGAGCTGTGTCTCTTTGTCTATCAGATACTTGACCATTATTCCATGATAATGGTGCAACAAACTTAGATGTATTTCCATAAGCTAGAATGTCCATACCATATGTATTCTCAATCCCTATAGGAACTGGTATAAACATATTTGGATACCCTGAAGCATCATCTTTATCTTTACGTACACTATTCATACCAATATTGGCTCCACCAACTTGGAAGTTAGGGTTGTATCTCTTATACATTTCTAACAAAAGATCATATACCCCATCTTCAAGTGGTAATACTTCAATATCAGTACCATTGTATAGTGCATTGCTTATACGTAATACCAACTCTACATCATCAAGACGTACGTTATTCTCATCTTGAAGTGCACAAGTTGCTATATGATTCATAAGATATACATTTTGAGGATCGAGGGCAGACTCAAAGTTGCCCCCTAGTATATCCATATAAACTTGTCTCAAATCAGACATAGCTTACTCCTTCTGAGGTTCTTCTTCCTCTTTAGGTGGGTTGATAAACATATTAGGTTTAGGATCATCACCTTTAAAGATGATTTGTGGAATCTTAAACCCTTTCTTATCATCCACCATTTCAATTGTAGGTTTACGATCAGCATCAGGAACTTTGATAAACATGCTTGGGATAGAAGATGGTAGAGCAAATATACTCTTAATCACTTTCTTATATTTATCAAATCTAATCCTTAAGCCTATAGTCCGTAGATATACATTAAGCACTTCTACAGATCTAGATTTAGATTCACTATCAACTTTAACGTCGATATTGAATGGAGAATCTGTTAATAGATTCTTAGCTTTACGTCTTGCATGTGGAGACGTACTATATACTAGAAGCATAATAGCATTAAACCAAGAACCAATGTGTTGCATAGCAGATGTTTCCATTACGCCCCAACGTACTGGAGTATTAGGGAATCTATGTCCACCCTCACCTGGATTCTTATTACGGCTATTTTCATTTCTAGAGTTTGTAGCAGACAATGAAGTTACAGAGAACTTATCTTCTGCATACTGTTTAAGTCTTACAATGTATTGATGACCAACTAGTAAAGGACGTTGAGTTCTTACCTTGCGAGGATTGCCATTACTATCAAGTAATTGACAGTAAGCATAATCAATCTCACATTCAGGGAATAACTCATACATAGCTACTAACTTATCTAGGTCAATGTTTTCTTGTATCGGAGATACTGATAGGATAATACACCCATCATTCTTCATAGACTTAAGCAACTCTAACTTGCTATCATCATTCAAGGCATATACATATTCCCTGAATGCATTAGCTTGCATTAGAGTAAAGATACTCATAAATGTAGCAATACGTTCTAATGATTGATTTACCTCATATGGGGTATCCATAGGTAAGTATCTTAGAAGTTTGGCAGATGCTGCATTTATTTCAGTTTCAAATATTTGAGCTGGGTTAAGACGGTTAGTAGAAGTGCCTTGGTTATAGATCATTTCTACCCTACGGCCATCAATAGTCTCAAACATTTCTTCATCTGGAAGTATACGGCTAATAACACCTTTACCACCATACCGATTGGTAATCTTATCCCCGATATGTAGTTCATTGTTTTCACGTACTACAACTTCAAGGAAGATATTAGAGAAAGCTTTCTTACCATCAAGAGAGAACTTCTCTCCATCTAATAATCTCTTTGCTCTAGAGTATAATACTTGTAGTTCGTATCCAATCTTAGCATTAGGATAACGATCTTTGTACATATCCACTTTATCTACAAGCTCTTGAGAGAATCGAATAGACTCTTTCCAATACGTTCTAAGCTGTGTAGTATAGTTGGACGATTCCATCATCTCTGGATTATTAGTAATGACATTGACATCAACTACAGTACCTGTAGCGGTAATCTTATTGTCATTCATATTAATATCCATAAGTCTAGAATATACTTGAGAGAACAAGGATTCTTGTTTATTCTCACGTCTTGTAGCCAATAGAAGACTATTGGATACTTCTTCTCCGATATCAGGCATAACTTTATAAATGGTTTCGTTACCATATAGATTAAGCATGATATCATTTTCATTGACCATGATTTGGACTTTATGGTATAATGGAGAACTTAGTCTCTTAGCACAGCTTTCAGATAATACAATAGCATCTTCTGTAGTATCAGAGATAGCTGCATAAGTAACTAATAGATTTACACCATCCATACGGTTATTATATTCATCAAACCCTTTGGATTTGAGATAGATATCGCCTGTACGGATTTTACTACCAATACCTAGAGAGTCTAAGTATTTGGTATTTTGGTCATACCCATAACTTTCTGTGATATGTAAGTATGAGCATCGTTCTACCACATCAATCATATTCTTATTAGCATTGTATGTGAGTAGAAAATAGTGATGATTAGGTATCCAGTTGAACTTATCAACCTTATCTAGGATAACTAAGTCATCACCTTTGTATTGTTTGAATGATGTGGACTTATGTCCAAATTCATTCTCGTAGCCTGTCTGTAAGAACGGCACTTCAGGTGTGTTCAAAGACATGACTTGGTCGGCCTGTGTAGAATACAATAATTTACGTGACCCAGATACTGCTGTCGGAATAGGTTCGGCCAACTCTTTACCTAATGCCTCTTCTGGGAATTTCAATCTCCTTTCATATTTCTTAATTTCGTCTACAATATTTACGCTAGTTGCCAATGTACTTACCCCTTTCCATTACGTAACAAGCATAGAATTGCACCAGAAGATTGCTGGAATCTTCTGGCTCAAAACTATAATATACAATTACTCTTCTACTTGGTCCATTGCTCTAAACAATGCCATTACATCATTAGACAATGTATTATCTACAGACTCAGTCAAAGTCTTAGTCGGAGTTAACAACTTACGACATTCTTCTTTAGCCGCTTCAAAGAATACTTTTTGGAAGTCTTTATTACTGAATAAGATTTCGGTGAATTTCTTATTAGTGAACTTCATGTCAGCATGCTCATCTAGTTGCATATAAGCCCCTTTGGCTTTAACACGACCAGTATCTTTAAGAAGCAATAATAAAGAGAAGTATGGGTCAAACCCAATATCAAAGTTAAGCAATAATGGTGTAGTCATATTGGCTTTATTAGTACGAGACTTAATCATTTGAACTACGATTTCTTTACCATTGAAACCGAAAGATTCTTCTTTAATCTTCTTATCATCTAATTTGAAGATATTATTTGCGTCGTAGTTAATAGCTTTACCACCAGGTAATGTTTCATCTTGTTTAAGATATGGGATATCGTTCTTAGTTGGCATGAAACCAGTTTCTACACGTTTATTGATATGATTGATTGCTAATACAATAATATTAGCGGTCTTAAGTAATTGCATAGTCAATTTGATGAACTGTGTATTAGCTTTAGCAATAGCAGTTGCATCCATTTGACCACCCATTTCACCACGGTTAGCTACACGTTCTGGAACCATATTAGCTACAGAATCAATTACATAAACAGTTGGTACCATCTTAATGATAGGTAATCCACGAGAATCTACATGACCAGTATCATATAAGTATTCATCTTTATTAGCCATCTTAGCATCATAGATAGATAAGATTTCTTTATAGATGCTTTCTACATTAAGACCGCTATTACGAATACTTACACGTTTAAATAAGTCATCACCAAACCAACCAGTTAATGCTTCAAGACGGTTAATAGTAATACCACCCTCGATAGATGCGATAAACATTCTTGCATTTTCAAAACGACGAATGATATTAGCACCCCATTGGATAGCGGCTGTTGTTTTACCAGAACCAGTACGTCCTACAACTAAATTGAAAGAGCCATCTACAATACCAAATGCATCATAAGAGAATTTAGTACCGTCTTTATGATAACCATTAATCTTATAGCCATTCAAATAGTCTACATTAAAGAACCCTGTTGGGTATAATACATCATAAATACTTGTACTACTAGATGTACCCATTTTATCAGATACTACAGAAATTAAATCTTCACTCATAGTGCTTCCTCCTTACCTTATATCAAGATACTATATACTTTCTTGTTTCCTAGTATGTAAGAATTAAAAAGAAGTCCCATATAGGCAATGCCTATATGGGAGTTTCTGTATAGTAAACTGTTTTATGATTATATACTATAATCATGTATGGTAGATACAGCTACTGTGAATAGCTGTATCTAAATATAACCATACACTTGTAGACATTAGTCTACTTGTCATAAGGAGGTGATCCCTATGATGCAAAGCGGTTGCGTAGGTAACTACGCTAATCAATTAGCAGAAAGATCTGCCAATAAAGATTGGCAGATTATAACTGCTATAAGCCTAGTGATTGATCGTTACTTCGATATTAATGATGTAACGCATCATGAAGCTATTAAGGCTTACAGATTCCTCAAGTCAGAAGGAATCAAATTACCTATAACTGAAAATCACTTATAGGTAATAATATATATATGGGTAGGCGTTCACTCATCTACCCATGTATTATTTTTTTTTTATATAGTAAACTAAATTGTAGTTATATACTATTAATGTGTATGGTAGATACAGCTAATGACACTAGCTGTATCTAAATTTACCCATACACTTGTAGACATATGTCTACAGGCCGAAAGGAGGTGACTCCTATGACTAGAGAACGAGAATCTATTCTCGCTATCTGTGCTCAGAATCCTGAGCTAGAAGCTAGACGGCTAGCTTCTGAAAGCATTCCAGTTGGTACTGAGTCTGGCGAAAGATTACCAGATAAAGATACACTAATTGTTCACATGGTACCGCCATGGAGAATGCGTCTATACCACAAATACGGGGTATAGGTAGTGGTATACATGGGTAAAGATACTCTTCTTTACCCATGTATTATTTTTTTTATAAAGTAAACTAATTTACAATTGCATACTATAAATGTGTATGGTAGATACAGCTACTCACAATAACTGTATCTAAATATAACCATACACTTGTAGGAGTATATCCTACAGGTCATAAGGAGGTGAGTCCCTATGGTCCAAAGTGGTTGCGTAGGTAACTACGCTAATCACCTAGCGGAAAGATCTACCAACTTAGATTGGCAGATCCGTACTGCTATGAGTCTTGTGGCTGACCGTTACGAGGGTATAAATAATGTACCACGTAGCCTAGCTATTAAGGCTTACCGATTCCTCATAGCTGCAGGAATCAAAATAGCTATAACTGAAGATCAGTTATAGTTATTTAATATACATGGGTAAGGATACAGAACATTCTTACCCATGTATTATTTTTTTTTTATACTTATTTGTTAGTGATTTAGTAAATCGTAAAACTTAGTATTTTCAGTTGTATAATATAGTGGTAATACAATGGTTAATATATTTATTATTATACAGGAGGATATTACCATGATTAACGTATTAAAGAAGTATTACCTTGACATTACTTTTGCGGCTTTAGTAGTGCTAGGGGTTGTTATTACAACCAAACTAGTATACATACTAGGAGTAGATTGGTGGAACTGGGAAATTCTCCCAGCTTCAGCTCCAGCAGCCTTGCGGGAAACCGCAGAAAATTACATGACAATTACCCAATTAGAAGTAATTGGCATGTACATTTTTATGGGGATACTTACCCCATTTGTTGCTACGATGTACGTTGCGTATCGCAACGACCCAGAGTTGCATCAAAAGTAAAAAGATGGGATACAGGGCTTAATACCTGTATCCCTTATCTTATTTTATTTTTTTTAGAATCCATCGTCGAATGATGCGGAACTACCGTTTCTAGCTTGAGAGATTAATGGTGCTTCTTCTATACGACCATCATTACCGATAACTACTAATGGAAAGTCCATATTAGTATTAGAGTTTCTAGCTGTACCAGTAGCGAAGTTAATACGCATAGCTTCAAGTAAGAAGTCATCTGGTAAACTTACGTTTTCTACATATTGTTTTGTAGCTAAGTTCATCATCTTAAAGTACTTAGCATCTGTACGTCTATCGTATACTACAACGACTTTAGTATTAGGATTAGATTCCATAATCATACGATTTTGCTCTGGAGTAAACTCTTGAGATGGGGATAATTGAGTTCTATCAGATGGAGGAATCAAATCAAAGCTTTGTGCACGTTGAGCAATAAAGGATGGGAAGTCCATACCTTGGATAGCTTGTGGTGGAACAAAACCAGTGGATTCCAATTGTTGTCTTGGAGCATCCAATAAGTTTTTGTATAATCCCATGATAGCAGCATTATCATCACCGGCATCAATCTTAAGATCTTTAACACGGGACAATTCCAATTTAGCTGCTGTAGTGATATTATCATTGATAGCTTTAATAGCACTTAACTTAGTACTAGTGATAGTGGAGATTACACTAGCCATATCAGTCATATATTGGTATTTACCCTTAAGACGAGATGACATACGTAATTGATTGAACTCTGTCTTAAGTTCATCTTGTAATACACCTAACTGAGATACTGTTTCTCTAAGCATATCATTAGTTTCATCATACATCTCAGCAATAGGTACATTAGTAGTTAAGATGGCTGCTTTTTCTTGTCTAACTTCACCATCTTCACCATTCAAAGGTTTAACCTTACGTGGACGACCACGTCGTTTAGTTGGAACAACTAACTCTTTAGGTGGCTCATCTAATTTAATACTATTATTATCTCTCATACCACCAAATAATTTTTTCTTAGGCGGAGTAATCTCAACTTTAAGTTCTTTATTCTCCGTATCAGTTGCAGTAGTAAACATGCTTTCCATATTTTTTATTTCCTTTCCTTATAAGGCTTCATATTGGTTTTTATATAGACGTTAACTTCGTAATAACTAAACAGGAGGAAATATCTATGAAAAGTCAACTAATCTATGATATAAACAAGAAATTTATTGTAACCATTCTAAAGAATATAAAATATAATCCTAATGATATTGTCTTTGAATTTAAAAACTTCTATCTTTCTATTGACGTAAATAAAGAAAGAGAACAAGCTTCTTTTGTAATAACTGATAAAGATGGTAAAGAGATTATATCATTCTTTAAACACTATATGAAGTATACGGCATATAGTAACTGTATACCAATAGATGACTTCTTAAGTGACCCTACTATTAATGAAGCATTAAAGGATTTTGTATTTGATGGCGGTAAAGCCATCAAATATCTATACGGTAGTGGACCTGGATATAGAATTATAACTAGAGAATTATATCTACTATTAAATGAGCATGCTAAAACGATAACTAAAGATAATTTCAGTTATATACTATAATGGTGATACTGTGGTAGTTATATTCTTAACACACAAAAAACACAAAACAATAAATCCTGCAGGTGTATATTTTACCCAACTCTCCCTTTGGGTATCTCCTTTAAATAAATAATATAACCATTGAATATGAACGGAAATACATTTTATATACACCTGCCTATAAATCCCTATATAATAAATATAATATAAATCACCCTACTACCACAGTATCACATTGAACTTCGGCAAGACACTCCCTTTCGGTGTCTTGCCACCCCTTATTTATTTTTTGCCTATTTAGCTTGATTTCAATTGGAATAGTAAGTTTTTACAACTCCGACCACATACCATTAATAGGAGGAAACAATCATGCTTCATATATACGACCAATATTTTGATGGGTCAGACTTAACGTTACTGAACTCATTCTATATAAAATCCAAGAAAGATAAAGCTGGATGGACATCCCCATATATAGTTATGGTTGCCAGAGATAATACTACTGGTGAGAAAGTTAGATGTGAGATAGAGAATCCAGAATACATATATTTTGTGGCTAAAGACCCACAATCAATCACTCATCATTATGATTACATTGAACGAGATAAGGTTATACCAGTTAAGTGTAATAATGGTGAGCTTCTTAAATCTATCGCAGAGAATACAGGCAATATAGAATACTTCTATAATAATATCAAGTCTAGAGACTTTGGTGCTAATACTAAGTTACATACTTGCAATACAGTATTCTTATCTGATATGGAATTATCTGACCATTATAGATTTTGGTTTAGCCGGAGATTCTCTAATGAAATCAGAGTCCCACCGACTAAAGCATATTTTGATATTGAAGTTGATATCTCAGAGATTGCTGGTGATTTTCCAGAACCAGGTGAAGCACCAGTATCTGCAGTAACTTATATCTTTGGTAATAATATTTATACATATATTCTCAGAGATCCACGTAATGTGCTTGTAGAAGAGTTTGAATTACAATGTAGAGATGGTGGATTGGCTGGAGAGTTATTTAGTCTTATTCGTTCTACAGTTGGTGGTAATGATAGGGTTAAACACTTTGGTTTAGAAAACATGAAATGGCATCCATTATTTTTTAGTGATGAGAAAGAGCTATTACATGCTTTATTTGATAGAGTCAATGAAGAGAAACCTGATTTCATGTTAGCATGGAACATGGCATTCGACTTACCATATATCATTGCTCGTATAGAAGACCAATTTGGTGAGAAAGCATCTGACTATATTTGTAATCCAGACTTCTATACTAAAGAATGCTATTACTATGTAGATGAACGTGCTGGTCAAGCATTAGCTGAACGTGGTGACTATGCACAGATATCTTCATATACTGTATACTTAGACCAAATGATTCAGTTTGCTTCTAGACGTAAAGGACAAGCGGCTTATCAATCTAATAAGTTAAATGATATCGGTCAACAAATTGCTGGTGTAGCTAAGTTAGACTATCATCATATCACTAGAGATATTGGTGAGTTACCATTTAAAGACTTTAAGACATATATCTTTTATAACGTAGTCGATGTTATAGTTCAGGTATGTATCGAAAAAGAAACTGGTGATATTGACTATGTATACAATACTACAGTTGATACAAATACTAGATATGCTAAAGCGCATAGACAGACTGTATATCTTAATAACCAACGTGTTAAGATATACTACAATGATGGGTTTGTTCATGGTAATAATATCAATAAGTTTAAAGAGAAACCTAAAGAGAAGTTCCCTGGTGCATTCGTAGCAGACCCCAATCTTATTAGTGACTTTGCTAAGATTAGAATCAATGACCAACCAGTGTTATTATTTGATAACTCAGTAGACTTTGACTTTAGTTCTCTATATCCTAGTATTATTCGTGAGTTCAATCTATCAGCACCAACTCAGATTGGTATGATTAAGTTTAATAATGAAGCTTTAAGTGGTGCTAAGTTCATAGAAGACATAGCCACAGATGATAGTATTACATTCTGTCATAAGTGGCTTAATATGCCTAATATTGAAGAGATGGTTCATACTATTAAAATGAATGCACCAAGAATTCAAACCAAGAAACCATTCATGGCTTATACTGATGGTATACTTGGGGAAGTTGAACCTGATACATATACAACTTTAAATATGTTTAGACATTCTGATACAGAAGTACAATCTATGTTTAAACCTAAAGAATTATCCAAAGGAGAAATAAACGATGGCGAAAGAGTATAATGTAGACTACTATAATAACCTTATAAAGATGCTAAAGTGTGATAGCATCTTTAATAGTGAGAATGATAATGTGTTACTTGGATTTGGTCCAGGGATGTCTTATATGCAAATTGTAGCACCACCATCAAATAAACCAATTGAGGGTAATGCTAATATCAATTGTCTTGATTTCAAGAACTGTATGAAACAAGAGAATTTTACATTCTTATATGATAACTATGAGTTTGGTCGTCAAGATGTACTAGATAAGTATTATACTATCTTGAGTTATATGGATACAAAGAACTTAGAAGTCCAATATAATAATGAAAGATTTGTAGATAAGTTCCAATACTTCTTGGATGCTAAAGCCAGTGATGGTGCAATTAAGCTTGTAGTGGAAACTAAGAAGAGAGATTATGTATGTATGATTTCTCGTGGTATCTTCCCTATAGTTAAGGGTGATAAGATGGAATTATACTTATATGATATTCCGACTACATCTAAGTTTAAACTATTAGTATTTAGACTATTCAAACGTAACGGTTATATTATCGACCAAGTATTCAAATTATTGTGTTAGTATATATTTTAGGCTATGGCTCTCTGGGTCATAGCCTTTAAATGCTGAAACATCCTACTAATATGCTACTTTTTTCAAGGAGGTAAATGATGGCTGATGATATTAAAAAAGATACAGCTGAGCAACGTGACTTATCTAAGTCTATTCTAAATATGCTCAATGGTTTGTATCGAAGAGCTTATATGACTCAACCAGATGCTAAAGATGAATTAGATGCATCGGATGCAAATATATCTGATACAGTAGAACGTATCATCTCTGACTCTAGTTATAAAACTGGGTTAAATAATATATCTACATTATATGCTAAACTATTACGTTCACGTGGTGGTACAGCTAGTAGTGATGATATGAACCAAATCTTTGGTAATGATATGGAACTTAGTGGGTCTTTATATAATGCATTCTTCAATAATAAGAATCTTAAAGACTATGATGCTGAAATCGATATGATTTGTAAGTATATGCCTAAGTTAGATGCAGCATTAAGTACGTTATTAGACAACGTATTATCCGCTGACCATTTCGCTAAAGACTATATTACACTAGCAGAAACAAACTTCTCTATGGTTAGTAACCAAAAGACTATAGTTAATAACGTAGAGCTTATTAAGCATAAGTATAAATTAGCGAAGAAATTCCAAGATATTGCTTATAATGCAATGAAGTATGGTGAGGAGTTCGTATATATTATTCCATATGCTACTGCTATTACTAGACTATACAATAGTAATCAGGCTACAGATGTGGTTAAAGAATCTGTAGAGTTTGACCAAAACTTTATTAATGCTTATCAAAACCAAGATTCTCGTGATAAAGTCAATTTTAATGACTTTAAAATAAACTTATCTTATTATAATGGATTACTTAACGAGTCTATTGTAGCCAATATCAAGGCAACTGAGAGACTCAAAAGTATCCAGGAGCAAAGTTTTAACGAAGCCTATGTACCTGTACTGGAGGCTATGAGTGACGTGCAGAAAACCTCTTTACAGAAAGATACAAGCATCTCTAATGCTCTTACACCTAAAGATAAATTAGATGCAAAAGACTTCTTTGAACCAACTCCAGATGGTATTACTGATCCTAATAAAGCTAAGAAGTATGGTAAGAGCTCTTACTA
>CALISH010000090.1 GCA_938041275.1 uncultured Solobacterium sp. | reverse complement strand
GTGGTGTGAGAGGTCGGAAGTTTTAAAACTCTTTAAAACTTCCTCCTACTCGATTATAAAACAGCATTCAAGAATTCTTTTGTGCGTTCACTCTTTGGGTTTGTAAAGATTTCTTCAGGAGCTCCTTGTTCTTCAATCTTACCGTTATCCATAAAGATTACTCGATTCGCAACATTTCTTGCGAAATTCATTTCGTGTGTAACAAGAATCATTGTTAATCCTTCTTCTGCTAGCTGTTTGATGACTGCTAGTATTTCGTTTACCATTTCTGGATCCAATGCGGAAGTAGGCTCATCAAACAACATGATTTCTGGTTGCATACATAGTGCACGAGCAATTGCGACACGTTGTTTTTGTCCTCCGGATAATCTTCTGACATCTGCATTTGCAAATTCTTGCATACCTACTTTTTCAAGATAATATAATGCAGTTTCTGTGGCTTTCTGTTTAGAGACTTTCAGTACTTTTAACTGTGGCATAATGCAGTTATCAATGACAGAGTAATTTGCAAAGAGATTGAACTGTTGGAAACACATACCGACGCGTTTACGGAACTGGTTAACGTCCTTTATAGAAAGTACATCTTCACCAAATACATGAATCATTCCGCTATCTGGAGTTTCTAATAAGTTAATACAACGAAGCAATGTAGATTTGCCTGAACCAGATTTACCAATTAGACAAACAACTTCGCCTTGATTGACAGAAAAGTCAACGCCTTTTAATACTTCTAATGAGCCAAAGCTTTTATGGATATCTTTAATTTCTACAAGTGGATTATACATTCTGACGTTTCCTTTCTATCATTCTTTTCCACTGAACTGCATTTGTTCAGGTGTTGTGACACTTTGTGGAAGACTCGAACTAGTTTGATTTAATTTCTTTTCAATTGCATTTAAGATTATTGAAGTAACTGTTGTTAAGATTAAATAAATCAGTGCTTCGATAAAATATGTTTCTGAGAATTTGTAAGTTGTTCCAGCAATAGATTTTGCCTGGAACATCAGTTCTGTAATTGAGATAATCATTAGTACAGATGAGTCCTTAATGTTTACAATAAATTCATTACCGATAGCGGGAAAGGCATTACGAATTGCCTGTGGCAAGATAACATTTAACATTGCTTGTCCATTGGATAGACCAAGAGAACGTGCAGCTTCCATCTGTCCTGGGTCGACTGATTGAATGCCAGAACGTATAATTTCTGACATATATGCACCTGTATTAATGGAGATAACAAAGATAGCTGCTTGAAGATTGGTCCAGTGAATGACATTTAATAGCGCATAGTAAATAAATACTGCTTGAACCATCATTGGAGTACCACGGAAGATACCGATATAAATACTTGATAGTACTTGGAAAATCTTCTTTAGAATTTTTACAAAGATAGGGGATGTACGATCTACTTTTACAGCACGTAAACCACCGATGAATAAACCGATCACAAGACCAATAATCGTACCAGATAAGGCAACGATGAGTGTAGTTTGGATACCTAGTAATAGACTAGGCCAATAGCGTATCACTAACGTGACAATAGTATTAATGAATTCCATTATTTGCTTACCGCCGGTTGTCTCTTAACTGCTTCCAACATGATTTGTTGACGTTCATCTTCAGAAATAGAATTCAATGCTTTTTGAATCTTATCCAGTAATTCTGTATTGCCTTTCTTAACCGCGATAGATACTGATGTATCTGCTTTAAATCCATGACCATCCTTGAATGTTACATATGTTAAATCTGGATTGGAAGCTACGATTCCTTCAGCTACAGGAAGTTCTGCAGTAATCGCGTCACAACCATTGTTTAATAAGTCGTTCACAAGGGAAGGGTAGTTATCCATTGCAGTGCCGTGGTTAACACCTTCAATCTGATCGATGATTGTATCATAAAGAGTGTTTAATTGACCCTTAACTGTCTTGCCTTTAAGATCTTGGATATCTGTAATGGATGTGAGTGGACTATCTTTACGTACAATGACAACTTCTTGGCTAGTGTAGTATGGATCTGTAAAATCAACAGACATCTTACGGTCGTCTGTAGCAGTCATACCAGCAATGACCGCATCAATTTCATTGTTTTGTAGACCTGGAATTAAGTTATCCCAGTCATACTTTACAACCTCTAATTCCATGCCTAATGAATCCGCAACCTTCTTTGCGATTGCAACATCATAACCATCGCAATAGTCTACTGTTGAAATCTGTTGTGTGTATTCATTTGCAGTTGTCGTAGACCAGTTAAATGGTGCGTAGTTACATTCCATGCCGACCGTTAATTTATGGTCATCGCTTTTGTTTTTTGTAGATGCTGAACCACAACCTGCTAGTAATACGAGGGATAACGCTGCTACTGATACTTTTCTAATCATGTTCATAAATTTTCTCCTTATAAATAAACCCCGCATGCTATCACATACGGGGTTTGTGTCCATAAGTCATAGCGCCACTTCATTTTCATGAAGGAGTGATATAGATATTCTCTATATCCCCACGAAATAAACTTGCCAGTCTATACGTTCGGCGACGGTTACCTTTCATACATATCATTGCTTGCCAGCTCCATGTATTACTCTTTTGCGTCGCTACCTCTATTCGGTTTTTATGTTTATTATGTTCTTACATTCGAAATTGAATGTCAAGTTATTTGTTTGATTTTTCCCATTCTTCGCCTTTGACCCATAGTTTAATTTGTTCTTGATTAGATAGGGAAGTTAGGAAGTTCTTTTTTGCAAATGGATATGTTTGATAGATATTTGCAAGTAATTCTTTTGTGTCTTGACGCTTTGTAAACCCATCGTTAGGACAAGTACTCTTTACAATAGGTAACTGTTCGTGTTTGACAGTATTTTTTATTTCATCCTCATAGACATATACAAACGGACGGATGAAACTCATACCGGAATTCTTTAGATACATTGCAGGTGTAAAGGTTGAGATGCGGCCTCCATAGATCATGTTCATAAAGAGGGTTTCGATTGCATCATCAGCGTGGTGAGCAAATGCAGTTTTATTGCAGTTGTATTCTTGTGCTGCTTTGATAATTGCTCCTTTTTTTAAAGTGGAGCAGAGCGAACACTGGATATTTCCATTTTTCTTGTTAGGGTGTAACTGTAAAATATCATAAAGTTTTGTCGGGTAGTCAACATATTCAATATCATGTTCCTTCATAAACTTACGTACTTCTGTAAAGTCCATATCAGAAAAGCCCATCTCAAGATGAATTCCAATAACAGAGAATTCTTTTCCACTTATGCGTTTTGCGGCTTTTTGGTAAATGGATAGTGCATATAGTAGTAGGATGCTATCTTTACCACCTGAGACGCCGACACAAATACGGTCTCCATTTTGAATTAAGTTATAATCTGTATCTGCTTTATAGATAGCACCAATAATCTTTTTTAGTGACATAATTTTAACTCCTCAAACTTTGCTATTATATCATGATATTGCTATAATATTAACGCTATATGGATGCAGTGATATTACTAAATAAACCGGCTGGAATGACATCGTTTGATGCTGTTGCCAAATGCCGTAAGATATTTCATGAACGTAAGATTGGCCATACAGGGACACTAGACCCTGAAGCTTCTGGGCTGATGATTATTTTGCTTGGTAAATATACCAAGCTTTTACCGTATTGTGTTAAGAATCATAAAGCGTACCAAGCTACATTAAAACTTGGCGAAATGACAGATACTGAAGATGTCTGGGGAACAGTTATCAACACAAAGACGCCATCAATCCATACCGAGGCCGAAATCATAAAGGTAGTTGAATCCTTGACGGGAGATATTTTACAAGTACCGCCAATGTATTCAGCATTAAAAAAAGATGGTAAGAAACTATACGAGTATGCTCGTCAAGGAATTGAGGTTGAGCGGGAAGCTAGACCTGTACATATCTCTTCATTAAAAGTAGAGAAGATAGATGAATTAAACTATCGTATGGATGCAGTAGTATCTTCGGGTACATATATTCGTACATTGATTGCAGACTTTGGAAAACAATTAAATGAACTTGCAATCATGTCATCTCTTGTTCGTACTAAAATTGAGCATCTATCACTTGAGGATGCTTGTACCTTTGAAGATTTAGAATCTGGAAAGGCATTTCTATCACCAATTCAGGTAATTGATCCAACATACAAGATTGTTGAAACAGATCGAGTAACGGATATAAAAAATGGTAAGCGTATCAAATTAGATATCACAGATTCACAAGTAATCTTCACATCAAATGGTGAGTTGCTTGCGGCTTATGCATTACAAGAAGATGGATTGTATCATTGTTTAAGAGGTTTATTTTAATGCGTGTAATCAATATCGGAGTTCATACAGTACAAAAATATCAAAATCCAATGTGTGCTTGCATTGGATATTTTGATGGTATGCACTTAGGTCATCAGGCTTTGGTTAAAGCTACTGTAGCACTTGCAGAAAAACATAACTGCGAATCTGCGCTGATTACCTTTGAACCTGACCCATGGGTAACTATCAAAGGGTTGAAAGATGTAAAGCATATTACCACCATGCGGCAAAGAATTAATCGTGCGGTTGAGCTTGGAATTCAAAATATTATCATTTTAGATTTTGATAAAGAAATGAGTGAACTTTCGCCAACTGATTTTATTCACAAAACACTTGCAAAGTTAAATTTGAAGGGTATCGTTTGTGGCTTTGATTTTCACTATGGATTACATGGTGCAGGTGATTGCAATACACTGAAAGAAGAGACGGAGTACGATGTCGTTGTTATAGATGCGGTTGAAGATGAAGTGGGTAAGATCTCTAGTACACGTATCTGTGATGCGATTGTACAAGGTGATATGCCAGCGATTAAAAAGATGCTAGGACAGTACTATAGTCTAGAAGGTATTGTGCGTCATGGCCATCAACAAGGCAGATTAATGGGTTTTCCAACTGCGAATATCGACTACTCGGATGAATACTTATTACCGAAAGAGGGAGTATATGCAAGCATGGTGGAAATTGACCATAATACGTATGGTGCAATGACGAACCTTGGACATAATCCAACATTCAATACTTCTGAAAAGTTATCTTTAGAAACATATATTATTGGATATAGTGGTACTCTGTATGGACGAATTCTAAAGGTGCAGTTGTTAGAATACTTACGTCCTGAGATTCATTTTAAGAGTCGTGAGAATTTAATTTTGCAACTTGAACAAGATGTTAGAGATATTAAGAAAATATTATTAAAGTATGAATGAATTATTTTTAGAACGCATGAAAGAGATGCTGAAGGATGAATATCCTGCATATCTTAAGAAACTAAATGATCCTGCAAGAAAAGGGCTGCGTATTAATACCCTTAAGATTACGCCGGATGATTTTTTTACGTATACAAATTATGAGTTAGAAAAAAGTCCATTTGCTAAAAATGGATATTATGCAAATATAAAAAGTGGTGTAGGTTTTACACCAGAGCATATGGCTGGATTCTTTTATATTCAAGAACCAAGTGCAAGCTCGGCAGTCACAATTTTAGACCCTAAGCCAGGTATAAAGATTTTAGATATGTGTGCAGCACCAGGCTCAAAATCAACACAGATTTCTGAAATGTTAGAACAAGATGGTTTACTTGTTGCAAATGAAATCCATCCTACACGAGCTCGTGTACTTTTAGAGAATATCGAACGATGTGGTAGTGCAAATACAATCGTATTAAATAATGACCCTCAAGATATCTCAAAAGCCTTTCCGGAATTTTTTGATATGGTACTTTGTGATGCGCCATGTTCTGGTGAAGGAATGTTTCGCAAAGAAGATCAAGCAGTAGAGCGATGGAGTCTAGAGAACGTACAAGCATGTGCTGTGCGTCAAGCAACAATTTTAAATGAGGCATATAAATGCTTAAAGCCGGGTGGAACCATGGTGTATAGTACCTGTACATTTGCGATGGAAGAAAATGAAATGTGCATGAAAAAATTTATGCATGAACATCCAGATATGCACTTAGTCCCAATTGAAGTCAATTTTGGTAGAAAAGCATTTGATCTTGGAAGTCATACGGATTACGCAAGAAGAATATTTCCAATGGATGGTGGTGAAGGGCATTTTATTGCAAAACTTCATAAAGATGGTAATCTTACAGAATCAACAAAAAAGGTGATGCAATCACAACCGTTGCCGAAGGAGGCAAAAGAGTTCTTCGATACATTCTTTGTAAAGCAATATCCATATTATTTTGTAAAGAACGACAAAGTATATGGCGGCATTCAACCGTTCTATGAAGTTGGTAAATGTCATTTGCTACGTCATCAGGTTTTCCTTGGTGAAATAGAAAAGAATCGCTTTACACCAAGTCATGCACTATTTATGTCTGCTTACACTAAATTTAAATACACAGTCAATTTAGAGGATGAAGATGTTTTACGATATATGCGAGGGGAACAATTAAATCTTTCTTGTAAGAAGGGATGGTACGCGGTGTGCTATCATGGTGTTGTACTAGGTGGTGCGAAAAGTGATGGTGCTGCCTTAAAGAATAAATACCCAAAAAATTTACGTTTACGATGAAAGGATGAATCCATGAAATTAGACTTATTTTCTTTTATTGATGAAACGATGGCATATTACAAAAGTAAGAGTGCGATATACCAATACGCAGAAGGAAAGCTAAACCAATTCTTTTCGGATGAATTTTTAAATGGAGAAGATCCGGTGATTTCTTTGCGTTCTAGAATCAAAGCGGAAGATAGTTTAAAAGAGAAGTTAATTCGAAATCAATTCTATCTTAAATACGAAGCTGGTAAGAACGCAATCTCTCACTTAACCGATTTAATTGGGATTACGATGCAATGTCGTTTTATTCGTAATGAAGATCAACTATATAAAACGTTATTTAATAAATTTACACGAAAGAAGGGAACACCTTACTTTGTGGCAAATAATGATCCAGATATCTTTATTGATTTAAGTGTTTTTCAGCCACAGATACAGCGTAATGGTTTTACGATTTATCGAATTGATGGTTATTACACTTTTAACGATGAAATCATACATTTCGAATTACAGATTAAATCACTTGTACATGCGTTTTGGAGTGAAATTGAACACGAAGTTGTTTATAAGAATCCTGATTTTATACTTTATGATCAATTCAATAAAGATATGTTAGGTGCTATTCGTGATAATTTAGATGTTGTTGATAGACAACTTGAAATCATGTATGACGAAATTAGCCATCAAAGCAAGCAAACCCAGATTGGTATGGACGAAGTTGGTTTTAAACAGTTTGTGGCACGTAGTATCAATGAATTGGTGAATCGAAAGATGAGGGAATCAGTTGGGTTTACATCTGACTTTAAGAAGTGCTCTGCAATGATTGCACAGTATGTTTATGTTCGTGACTTCATCAATGGAGAACATAACAAAGAAAGAATGATGGATTATCTAGAAACGCTCAATATGCTTGCGACTAGTAAACTTGATTTATCAGAAGAGATTCATCTTGAAAGAGAACATCAAACCGATGACGAATTTTGTAGAATCTTTGCGAAATATTGGCAAGAACAGTTAAACTCAAACTTCCAATGGCACATATTCTTTGCGATGTTATTTAGCATACAGCCAGGTAGTAATATTGATGATTTCACAGATTTCTGTATTATCATTAAACGTTTGCTTATTGAACCAAATTGGTATCGCAACACGTTTAAGCAGTTTGACGATGACAAAGCACTTGCAATCCAGAATGAATTAGAACTTGTTTTAGCTA
>CALISH010000089.1 GCA_938041275.1 uncultured Solobacterium sp. | reverse complement strand
GGTTAGAGGTACCTTTCAACCTCCAAGATATATGCCATGTCTGGCACACAAAAAAGAAAGGATAGAGCAATAAATTCACTCTATCCTATTTTTTATTCTTTTGAATCAGAATATGTTACTTCTTCATCATCGTTATCAATGATATCTTCATCATCTGATGTATCTTCCAAGATACCTTCATCTAATACTTCGTTATGAGAGATATCTACTACTTCTGAATCTTCCTCTGGTTCAAGTATCGCTACTGATGAGACAATATCATCCTTCACATTAATTACCTTCACACCTTGTGCAGAACGGCTATATACAGATACCTGGTTGAGAGAAATACGGATTACAATACCGCCAGCAGTCATAATCATGCAGTCTTCATCACCTCTTACAGCACGCATACATACAAGCTTACCTGACTTCTCTGTTACGTTAACTGTCTTAACACCACGTGCACCACGGCGTGTCATACGATAATCAGCTAACGCAGACTTCTTACCAAATCCATTTTCTGTAATTGTTAAGATATATTCACCTTCAAGATTTGTTGCTAGACCAATGACATAACCACCATCAACATTGAATCCCTTTACACCACGTGCTGTACGTCCTAGAGGACGAACTGTGTTTTCAAGGAAACGAACTGCCTTACCATTTGAACCTGCAATGATGATTTCCGCATTACCATCAGTGCTTCTTACAAATGCCAATTCATCATCTTCATTCAACTTAATCGCTATCTTACCGTTCTTATTGATGTTTTCATATTCATCAAATGTAGTGCGTTTGATGATACCTTGCTTAGTAACAAAGAATAAGAACTTCGAATCATGGTCTTTACTATATGGTACAAGAGCACGAATATTCTCTGTCTTCTCCATACTGATTAGGTTGATTGCAGGAATACCCTTACTTGTTCTGCTGAATTCAGGAACGTTATATCCTTTGATACGATATACCTTACCTTTATCTGTAAATACTAATAAGTGGTCATGTGTAGACATACTGATAAACTGATCAATAATGTCATCCTTATGAAGTTCCATACCCTTGATACCCTTACCACCACGGTTTTGTACATGATATGTATCTGTTGTTAAACGTTTAATATATCCGTTTGAAGATAACGTAATAATAATGTTTTCAACAGGTATCAGGTCTTCATCTTCTACATCAGCGATTGCGTCAATAATCTCACTACGACGTGGATCATTAAACTTCGCTTTCACTTCACTCAATTCATCACGAATAATTTGTAATACTCTTGCATGGTTAGAAAGAATATCCTGAAAATCCGCAATCTTTATTAATAAATCTTGATATTCATTTTCAATCTTTTCACGTTCAAGACCGGTTAGTCTTCTAAACTGCATATCTAAGATTGCCTTTGCTTGAATCTCATCTAATCCAAAGCCTTCCATCAAACGTGGCATCGCTTCATTAGGATCACGAGAATCACGAATTGTATGAATGATCGCATCGAGATTATCAACCGCAATACGTAGACCTTCTAAGATATGTGCACGATCTTGTGCTTTCTTTAAATCAAACTGTGTACGACGTACGATTACTTCATCTTGGAATGCCATATAACCCTTTAGAAGATCAATCATACTTGCTTGACGAGGAACACCGTTGAACAATACAACGTTATTTACACCAAAGTTAGATTGTAGAGGTGTGGAGCGATATAACTGATTTAACATAACATCTGGTTGAACATCTTTACGTAATTCAATCACAACACGAATACCATCCATATTAGATTCATCACGTAAGTCAGTAATACCTTCAATAACCTTATCTCTAACTAGAGTAGCGATTCTCTCTACTAAACTAGCTTTATTTACCATATAAGGTAGTTCATATACTACGATACGAGATTTGCCATTTGGCATTTCTTCAATCTTTGTCTTTGCACGCATAATTACTGATCCGCGACCAGTTTCAAATGCCTGGCGGATACCTGATCTACCTAAAATATATGCACCAGTAGGAAAGTCAGGACCCTTCATGTAATTCATCAGTTCAGTCGCTGTAATTTCTGGGTTATCCATAACCGCAAAAATACCATCGATTGTTTCTCCTAAGTTATGAGGCGCAACATTAGTAGCCATACCGACCGCAATACCAGAAGAACCGTTAACGATTAAATTTGGATAACGTGATGGTAAAACTGTAGGTTCTTTTTCTTGACCATCATAGTTATCAACCATATCTACTGTATCTTTTTCAAGATCGCGTAACATTTCAACCGCAATCTTAGACATACGTGCTTCGGTATAACGCATCGCAGCTGGATCATCACCATCCATCGAACCAAAGTTACCATGTCCATCAACTAATACAGATCTCATATTCCATGGTTGTGCTAAATAAACTAATGCACCGTAGATAGAAGAGTCACCGTGTGGGTGATATTTACCCATCGTATCACCGACAATACGAGCACTCTTACGATATGCCTTGTCAGGTCCGATATTCATTTCATGCATGGAGTAAAGAATTCTTCTCTGTACAGGTTTTAAACCATCACGTACATCTGGTAATGCACGCGATACGATAACTGACATCGAATACTCCAAGAAGTCACGACGAATTTCTTTCGTTAATTCTGTTTCTGTAATATGTCCAGGATCAAAATTACTTTCGTCAAATTCCATAAAATCATCTAAAGCCATTGTAATTTATCTCCTTTCTTAAATATCCAAGTTTTCCGCAAAGTGAGCGTTTTCTACAATAAAATTCTTACGTGGTTCAACTTCTTCACCCATCAACATTGTAAAGTTATAGTCAGCTGCTTCCGCATCACCAACCGCAACACGAATCAATGTACGATTTTTAGGATCCATTGTTGTTTCCCACAACTGTTCCGGATTCATTTCACCTAATCCCTTATAACGTTGAATACTGAGACGATCGCCTAGTTCACGTTTTACTTCTTCTAACTGGTTATCTGTATATGCATAACGCACTGTCTGACCCTTTTGAACCTTATAGAGTGGTGGTTGTGCAATATAGATATAACCCTGTTCCAATAATGGACGTAAATAACGATAGAAGAATGTTAATAACAATGTACGAATATGAGCACCATCGACATCGGCATCGGTCATAATAACAATCTTGTGATAACGTAACTTTTCAAGATCAATTTCATCACTAACACCACAACCAAAAGCAGTAATCATGGAACGAATTTCCGCATTCTCATAAATACGAGACTGTCTAGCCTTTTCGACGTTTAAAATCTTACCTCTTAACGGTAGAATTGCCTGGAAGTGTGAATCTCTTCCTTGTTTTGCGGAACCACCGGCTGATTGTCCCTCGACGATATAAATCTCACAGATAGACGCATCTTTAGATGAACAATCTGCTAATTTACCAGGAAGTGGACTGACTTCTAAAGCACTCTTTCTTCTTGTTAATTCACGAGCCTTCTTAGCCGCCATACGCGCTTGTGAAGCTAAGGCAACCTTTTCTAAGATAGCTTTTGCTTCATCAGGATTTTCCATCAGATAGCGCTCTAATTGCGTCCCAAAGATATCCGAAACAATCTTACGTACTTCAGAGTTACCTAATTTAGTCTTGGTCTGTCCTTCATATTGAGGATCTGGGTGTTTCACGCTAATAACAGCAGTTAAACCTTCACGACAGTCATCCGTCGTGAGATTATCATCCTTCTCCTTCAAGAAACCTGTATCACGAGCATACTTATTGATAACACGATTTAACGCAAGACGGAATCCTTCTTCATGTGTTCCACCTTCAGCTGTGTTGATATTATTACAGAAAGTATAAATATTAGGATTGTAACCATCGTTATACTGACACGCTACTTCTACCTGAATATTATTTTCATAACCTTCACTATAAATAATTTCATGATTTATAACTTCACGATTACGATTTAAGAATTCTGTATATTGTTTCAAACCACCATCAAACTTAAATACATAATGGCGCTTTGCTTCATCTTCTTCACGTAAGTCATTAAACTTTAAACAGATACTCTTATTTAAGAAAGCTAACTGACGTAAACGGTCACGTAAAATATCATGTTCATATACAACTGTTTCTGTAAAGATAGTTGGATCAGCTTTAAAACGAACTGTAGAACCATGCTTATCTGCAGGACATGTTCCCTTTTCCACAAGAGTTCCTACAGGATGGCCACCATTTTCAAAACGAATATAGTATTCTTTTCCATCATGGAAAACAGTTACTTCTAACCAACTACTTAAAGCATTTACAACAGATGCACCTACACCATGCAAACCGCCAGATACTTTATAAGCACCACCACCGAATTTACCACCAGCGTGTAAGACAGTGAAAATAGTCTCAATTGTAGACTTACCTGTTTTTTCATGAATACCAGTAGGCATACCACGACCATCATCTTCAACTGTAATAATATTGTCTTTATCAACAGTTACCGTAACTGTTGATGCATACCCAGCCATTGCTTCATCGATACCATTATCAACTATTTCCCAAACAAGGTGATGTAAACCCTTTGAAGAAGTTGACGCGATATACATACCTGGTCTTTTACGTACAGCTTCCAAGCCATCTAAGACCTGAATATCAGAGTCGTTATAAGTGTGGGTAACTTTCATATCCATCTCTTGTCCTAATACAAGTTCACTATCTTCAGATACTTCCGTTACCTGCTCTAATTTATCGCTCATTACTTACCTCCTGTAAGTGGAAAGATTTTTCCACCTTCTATACGAAATTCCGTCATGTCTGCATGTTTCAGAAAATCGGGAATTTCCGTCGTCGTGATAATGCATTGAAAATCACGTTGTACCATCTGTAATAACTTCTTTTGACGACTGTAATCTAGTTCACTTAACACATCATCCAAAAGTAGAATTGGTTGTTTATTTGTCATTAACTTAATGTAATTTAGTAAAGCTAATTTAAATGACAACATTACCATTCTCTTTTGACCCTGACTTGCAAAGTAAATCAGATTTTGATCATCCATCTTAAATATCAAGTCATCTAAATGAATACCAACTTTTGTAATATGATATTCCATATCTTTCTGACGTGATTCTCTATGAATTTCTAGAATCTTCTCTTCTAATTCTTCTATATCCTCAACGAAAGTCTTATACGTAACTTCAAGTTTAATTTGACTACCTGATAACTCCTGATAAATCTTAGAAATTACAGATTGAATTATTTCTATAAACTTTCTTCTTTCACGGATAATATGTGCTTCTACTTTAGACATTTGTTCATCTAAAATATCTAGATAATTCAAATCAATTTTTTCACTCTTTAACAAAGCATTTCTATCTTTTAAATACATTTGAAATTGATTTAACGATAATAGATATTTAGTAGAAACTTTTGTGATTTCTTGATTCATCACACGTCTTCTCTCTTTCGGTTGATCATTAAAAATTCTTAAATCATCTGGTGAGAATAAAACAACATTTAATAAACCAATGAATTCACTACTCTTTTTAAGTGGTCTTTTGTGAATCATCAGAGTTTTTCCATTAGGATGAATGATAACTTCTATATCTTTTTCATCTGTATCCACAAATTTACAATCAATTCCAGCAAACATCTCATCATTGCGAATCAATTTCTTATCATCAACAATACGATGTGATCGTGTCAAAGAAAGATAAACTAAACTCTCTAATAGATTTGTCTTTCCCTGCGCATTTGCGCCAGTGATTAAATTGATACTTGGATTAAACTCTATATATGCATTCTCGTAGTTTCTAAAATTTCTTAATTGAATATTTTTGATATACATTAGAAAACCACATAAGTCTTTCCTTCAATTTTTACTTTGTCGCCTGGATAGAGTTTTCTACCTCTACGATTCTCTTTTTCACCATTCACAACAATATCCATTTCCTTAATTCTTAGCTTTGCCTCACCACCGGTGGAAACAATGCCAGAGAGT
>CALISH010000088.1 GCA_938041275.1 uncultured Solobacterium sp. | reverse complement strand
ATCCAGAATTCTTTGATGAAGCCATCGAACGCAATGTGCCATTAACCTTGTCCGGACATACCCATGGTGGACAAATTATCCTCTTTGGCATGCCTTGGGTACCGATTGGTACACCATATGTAAAAGGACGCTATACAGAAAAAAATAGCGTATGTTACGTAAATAATGGATCTGGACACTGGTTCCCTATTCGTATTAACTGTCCGAGAGAAATTACGGTTATTACGTTCTTTGACGGAGTAGCTTAATGTATAATAAATTTTTTATTTACAGAGTTATTATATGTACAATTCCAATTATTCTTATGGATATAGCCTTTATCTACTCAATGATCATTGGTGGATACGAAGGAAATCTAAAAGCAACAGTACTAGCGGCGATAGTATTCCACATACTTTTATATATGCTCGGTCGTAAGCAAGTAAAGCTATTAATACAAGCATTTAAGCGAAATGGATTTAGAGAGATTAATAATCTATTCAATATAAAATATGTTTTTCTAATCGTATTTTTTATGATTTTAATAGCTATAAAACTTATGAGACATTAGAACTAAAAAGGATGCTAAAGTCTAATATTCAGTAATCTATGTGCTGAATGATTTAGACGTATAGCATCCTTTTATTTGAATATTTACGACTTAAAATGTATATATTAGAATTGGTTTATTGTGATATAATGAATTTAACATGAAGAGTGCGTAATGGGTATGATATTTTTGTAATGTAGGAGTAGAAATATGAAAGAGTGGTTATATTTAGGAGCTCAGTTTGCAGCCTTGTGTGTTGAGGAGGGGTATGAAAAGATAAAAGAGGATTGGAATAAAAAATTTAATATAGATAACGATAATGATTTATCATTTTTGTATCAGTTGCCATTTGAAGATTTGAAAAGGTTACATAACATTTTAATATCTGAAGATAATATTTTTCTAGATAAAATAAAAGGTGTTGTACAAAAGAATATAGTTGAGTTTGATGAATCGAATGTGGAGGACCTTGTTAAATTTATAATTTCTGAGATTCATCTTCTTGGTGGTAATACTCTTGTTAATTTAGGTAGAGGGAATCAAGGGGTGACATATCAGGAAATTGTTAAAGATGTATGTGAACGTATAGGGATAAATAAAAAAGAATTAAAGAGTAAAGATGATATAAAAACATTAGAAAATTTATTTTTTAAAGAATTTAGACAGCAATTTGATAAGTTAAAAGCTAAATATGATTTCAAAAATAAATCTGTAACAGATGATGAGATTAAAGAAAAGCTTTTTGATGAATATACTAATGGTTTATTAAAAACGTTATTACCTAATAATTTAACTGGTCCTGCATGGAGAAAGACTATACGAATTGTATTAATTATAACTGAGCTTAGAAAGAATATAGTAGTTTGATCTTAAAAAGGATATCTTATGTATTATGAAAATAAGAATTGGTTCTTTTAATATAGAAAAATTTAGTCGACAATCTGTGTATTGTAATGATGATTCGGAAAGTAGAAAAGATATAAAAATGATTGCAAAAATTATTCGAGAGAATAATTTTGATATTATTGCTTTGCAAGAAGTTTTTCATCCAGAAGCTTTGAAATACTTGTTAAGAGAGCTTTCTAATGAAAATGTGGTAGATGTTTCTGTTAGTAGGATGGGAGCATATACCGCTCAGATTGCAGGCTTTAAAAGTAATACATGGGAAGCTAGATGGGCAAAGCCTAAGCCTAAATTTAGTGATATGGCTGCGGAAGGATATGCTTTTATATGGAATGCTAAACGGATTGAGTTATCTAGAAATATGAAAGGAGACGCTTTTGAGCCTCGGATTGCTGATTATGGGCATGCTTCTGAATTAGTAAGACCACCTTTTATTGCTCGGTTTAATCCATTGAGAAGTTATTACGAAATTAGATTAATTAATACACATATTGTATTTTCTATTAAAGACGAGGATAAACTAAGGTTAAATCAAGATGGAGATCTGATAAGCTCTTATACTAAATTAAGAAATTGGGAACTTCAAGTCTTGCTTAAGGGAATTTATAAGCGGTTTTCTAATATGATGGTTGACTATCGTGGTATAGATAAGTATGCAAGAAACCTAGTACCCTATACATTTTTACTAGGAGATTATAATTTAAATTTACCAGATGCTGAGTTTGTAGCCAGACCATCTGAATGTCTAGATTTTGATAATTCCATTGGTTATATAAATGGGAAGGAATCGATGTGGATTGAAACGGTTAACTCTGAGAAAACTACATTGAGAAAGACCGCTCATTCGATTGATAATACATTAAGTAGTGATATAACTAATGTACAAACTGATGTGAGTGAAAGTTATGAGGCAAAAGATTATTTGGCAAATAATTTTGATCATTTCTCATTTGATCTTGAGAGATTAGAAGAGCATGACATATCTTTTCCAGAACATGGTGTAATTTGGGCATATGAAAATTATAAAGATGATGAAGTTAATAATCGATTTGAACAATATACTAAAAAGGTTTCAGATCATCTACCTATATATTTAGATTTTAACTTAAAAAATAAAAATTATAGGAACAAGTAAGGAGTATTTAGATGCCAGATGAATTAGAAAATAAACGTAGAGCTGCATATGCATTAAATTTATGTACAGTATCAGTCTCACAAATAATTGATTATGAAGATCTTATAGTATTAGAACAAGAATATGAGGCTATATTGAATAACCTCAATTTGGAAGCTATGCCTAAGGATGAACCTTTATTATTGATAATAAAACAAATTTTAGATGTTATTACTTTCTTTAGAATTGATAAGGTTGAAAGAACTTTTATTGAAGAAGAATATAATAAGCAAGTTAGAAATGCAATTTGGTCAGCCGTGCCTAATTTTGGTATGTTAATTGCAGGTGGAAACCTCATGACCGCAGGTGTAGCTATAGCTACACAAATTGGTATGGGGTATATGAATTATAGAAATAATCGAAATGAATATCAAAGTGAGCGAAATCGCAAATTATGGCAATTACAAAAGGCTGCTATAGAACAATTTAATGGATTACGTAGAGAACTATTTGATACAGCATGGCGTCTCGCAGATAAATATGAATTCCCTGATAAGTATCGTCTTACAGAGCGACAAATTACAAATTATAATGAAATATTACAGGACTCTAATATTATTCGTAGATATGAACGATTAGATGCAATAAAGGAATATTTTGAAGCATATCCTCCATTTTGGTATTATTTAGGAAGTGTGGCAAATAAAATCTATCGTGAACGAAAGGATTTGAATAGTAATTATTATAAAGAACTGGCAATAGATGCTTTTGAAAAGTACTGGAAAATAAATGAGCAAGGATTATTAAGAGAAGATCAGATTGCAGCAGGATGTGCATTAGAGTACATAGATATTTTATTGGATTCAATGGACGAGGTAAGTAAGACTGATAGAATAGAAACGTTAATGAGACAAGCTATAGAGTATTCGGGACGTGCTAATGATGTATTACAATGTTGTGCGTTTTATAATTTACGAATTAATGAATATGAGGAGGCTGCAAAACTTTATAAATATTTAGTAAATGAATCTTATAATACACTTTTTAATGCTCAAATTCTTAGCTCGTTATATGTGCGTTTAAATGATCAGTTCGGATATACACTATTGGAAGAAATTGTTGATGAGAATTGTAAATATTTATATCCATTTAAAAATGATAAATCGAGATCAGGAGATAAAAAGTTTACTGAAAAACTTTTTAACAACTTAAAAAGTCGATATACATATTTCTTTGATGAGTTAAGTAATAGATATCAAATTGAATTTAAGGATATATTTTTTGGATATTTAAAATCTTCAAGTGTAGATGGAAGTTTATTAGACGATAAATTTGAAGAGGCTATAGAATTATTTTTTAGTAGTGAAAATGATAGAAAAAAAGCTATATTTGAAGACTATTTTAAAAAAATAAACTATGGTGAAGATATTATTGAGCTATTGAATCGGTATATAGATGATATATCTTCTTTATCATTATTTGCTAAAAAAGCTGATATAAAGAAGATAATAGAGAATATAGAAGCAAATTTGAGAGGTTTTTATATTGAACCAGAATATTCGATAGAATGGTATAAACAGGCTTTAAAGGTAAATGGAAGTTTTGATAATGTACTAGCTAATACATTATCTGTTATAGCTTCAAAGTTTAAATCTTTAGAGCGTACTATAGATTTATCTAAGATTCATATTTTAGATGAAGAGATAACAACTTTGGCTAAAGAGAGAGGAATTATTATACCAGTAAATATCGTAAATGAGAGCAAAGTAAAAAAAGGTAATGACGTGATTTCCAAGTTTACCTTAGAATTTCTAGGATCTAATGCAAAGGGGATACAAACAAAACGAAAGATAAATAATGGCTTAAAAGAAATAATAAGAGAGGTATTTGAAGGGTGTAATTCTATAAATATCATAGAGAATACTAATAAATTCTTTAGTGAGCATCCCCTTGGTAAAGATACATTAAAACAAGATGTAATCAGTATAGTTGAATTAATAGATTCACTAAAGTATATTGTTTTTTCTAAAAGCTACTTCTTTGTGTATAGTAATAATGAACATTCTGAATTTAGATTTTATGATGATGGCAGACAAGCTAAATTTGGAGATGAGGATACTATAATTAATTTTAAAAAGCCTGCAGTACTAAATGAAGTAATTGATATACTTCCACTTAATTTGACTAATATAAATAAATTAGAAGCTAGTCCTGATATTATTAAAAGAATTTGGCGTGTAGCAGATGAAATAGTGCATTATAGAGATGTAAATAAGTCAATATAAATTAAAAAGGACGCAATAGTCTATCCTTCAGTAATAAGTTTTACTGAAGATTTCAAGACTATTGCGTCCTTTTATTTTCCGTTCATTTGAGGTATGAGAGGATGTTATAGATATGTCA
>CALISH010000087.1 GCA_938041275.1 uncultured Solobacterium sp. | reverse complement strand
AATGGAGGAAGCCCGTGCCATTCTCAAAGAGAAGGTGCACACTTTAGAACCATATGAAGTAGCCCTTATTGAACAAGAATTAAAAGAAGAAATTGATGATGAATGCCGTAAGGAAGATATCCAAGCGATGTTAGACTTATTCGATGGCATCTTAAATACAAGTAAACCAGATCTACCAAAGACACATCCTATCGCATGTTACTATCGTGAAAATGAAAAGATGAAGGAACTTTTACTATCCGTAGAAGACCTTGTACAATACCCAGTTATCAAGAATCAGTGGTTTGAATTATATGACCAGATGATCCAGTGGCGTAAACATCTTTCTCGCAAGCAGAATCAGTTATATCCAGTGCTTGAAAAGAAAGGCTTCACACGTCCTACAACAACGATGTGGACATTAGATGACTTTATCCGTGATGAAATCACACAAGCCTATAACTTAATTAAAGAGGGCAAGGAAGATGAATTCATCGAACTACAAAGCACAGTTGTAGCAGATGTAAGAGACTTAATGCAGAAGGAAGAAACTGTACTTTATCCAACCTCCTTAGCTTTAATCTCTGCAGAGGAATTTGAGCATATGAAGTCGGGTGATCAAGAAATTGGTTTTGCGAATATCACAGTAGAGCCAACAAAGACAGAAACAACAGCATCTTCAAAACCAACAGAAGGATTTACAAATGAACTTGCAAGTCTTCTTGGAAAATATGGATACCACATCGGTAACGATCAAGAGTTGGATGTAAAGACAGGTAAGATGACACTTGAACAAATCAACTTGGTATATCAACATATGCCAGTTGACTTATCATACGTTGATGAAAACGAAATCGTTCGTTTCTACACAGACACAAAGCATCGTGTATTCCCACGTTCTAAGAACGTTATCGGACGTGATGTAAAAAACTGCCATCCAAAGAAGAGTGTTCATATCGTTGAAGAAATCATTGAGAAGTTTAGAAGCGGTGAACAAAATGAAGCTGAATTCTGGATCAATAAACCAGAAATCTTCATCTACATCAAGTATGTTGCGGTAAGAGATGAAGACGGAAAGTTTAGAGGTATCTTAGAAATGATGCAAGACTGCACTCACATTCGTGCATTAACAGGTTCTCAAACTCTACTTACATGGTCAAATAATGAACATGGTGTAGAAGAAGAAAAACCAGAAGCAGTTGAAGAAAACGCAGAGTCTACAAGTTCTTCTACAATCAATCCTGAAAGTATCACAAAAGATACAAAACTCAAGGACTTACTAGACGCAGATCCTAATCTAAAACAGTATCTGTTTACAATCAGTGATAAGTTTAGAGCACTCGATACACCATTAGCTAGAATCATGTTACCAAAGGCTACAGTGGAGAAGATGTCTGAGCGTACAGGTGTTGCTTTAGATGAAATCATTTCTAAACTAAAACAATACTTCCAAAAGTAATCCAAGCAGGAGTATATAACTCCTGTTTTTCTTTCCTGTTGGAAAGAAAAATAATACAGATTCATTACATTTTTAGGCTATACTGTAAGTAACAAACATTGCGTTATAAGTGCCATAAGATAGTTGCTGGGTGTATGATAAACGCAATGAAATAGGAGGAAATATCATGACATACGAAGAGAAATTACAACAATATAAAGATTGGATATTTCGCCGTTCTGCATATCAGATGGCATTAGCAATCATTGGCATAGACAAACAGACAGTCGCACCATCCGCAGGAGCTGCTTATCGTGATGAACGTTCCGCATATCTTGCAGGAGAACTATTCTCGATTGAAACAGATCCAGCAATGGTTCAACTTTTAAAGGAATTAAAGGATGACCCACAGATTGATGGTGATAATAAGCGTGCAGTAGAACTCTACTACAAACAAGCAATGGATACGATGTGCATTCCAAAGGATGAATTTGTCGCATATCAAAAGCTACGTGATGAATCCTTTGATGCATGGATTCAGGCAAAGTCACAATCTGACTATTCTATCTTTGAACCATACTTAAAGAAGATTATCGAAGTCAGTAAGAAGATGTATCGCTATCGTAATAGCGATAAGAACCTATACGATCAAATGCTTGATGACTATGAACCAGGCATGACACAAGAAAAGTATGATGTATTCTTTGCGGCGCTAAAAGAAAGACTTGTACCACTCATTCAAAAGGTTACAAAGGCTAAACAAAAGAATGAAGAATTCCTACATCAAGAATTCCCAATTGAAGACCAAAAGAAATTCATGACACAGTTACTTGAATATCTACACTTTGATTCATCATGGGGATATCAGAATGAATCTGAACATCCATTTACATCATGGACATGTGAAAATGATTGCCGTACAACTACGAAGTACGTAAAGAATGATGTTGTTTCAGCAGTACTTTCTACCGTTCATGAAGTAGGACATGCATACTATGAACATGATGTAGATCCTAAGTATGATGGCATGATTCTATCCGAAGGAATTTCATCAGGTATGCATGAATCACAATCCAGATTATGCGAGAACTACCTAGCACGTATAACAGCTTTCTGGACATATCATTATCCAAAACTACAGGAAACATTCCCAACCCAGTTAGGCAATGTATCCTTTGAAGAATTTTATGAAGCCATCAACGTTGCAAAGCCATCCTTTGTACGTACGGAGGCAGATGAGTTAACATATCCATTACATGTCTTAGTTCGTTATGAAATTGAAAAGGGACTCTTCAATGGAACAATCTCCACAGAAGGACTAAATGAAACTTGGAATAAGATGTATAAGGAATACTTAGGCGTTGATGTACCAAATGATAAAGTGGGTATCTTACAAGACGTACACTGGTCTGATGGTAGTTTTGGTTATTTCCCAACTTATGCACTCGGAACTGCATTTGCGGCACAATACATGCATGCAATGCGTAAAGACTTAGATGTAGATACATTACTAAGCAATAACCAATATGATGTCATCATGAATTGGCTCAAGGAACATATCCACAAGTATGGCTTTAGATATGAAGCACCAGAGCTAATGAAGATGGTATCAGGGGAAGAATTCAATGTGAATTACTACCTAGATTATCTTGAGGAGAAGTATACAAAACTATATAACCTATGAGAGAGTTAGAAGAGAAGATATTACAAGATGGTAAGGTTTTTCCAGGAAACATTCTAAAGGTAGATAGCTTTCTGAATCATCAAATCGATGTTGAGATGCTTGATAAGATGGCAGATGAATTTTACCGTCTATACAAAGATGAAAAGATTACACGTATCTTAACGATTGAAGCTTCTGGTATTGCGGTAGCAGTAGCGATTGCCCAACGTTTCCACGTACCTGTAGTTTTCGCAAAGAAGGCAAAATCAAAGAATATTGGGGATGGTGTATATACCTCACACGTTCATTCCTACACTTACAACAAGAACTTTACAGTGACGGTTTCCAAAGATTATTTAAATAAAGATGATCATATCTTGATTGTCGATGACTTTTTAGCAAATGGTTTAGCAGCAGATGGCCTCATTGATATTGCAAATCAAAGTGGTGCGAAAGTCGTAGGACTTGGCATCTGTGTAGAAAAACTCTTCCAAGGTGGTGGAGAGAAGTTACGGAAACAGGGCTATCGTGTTGAAAGCCTTGCGAAGATTAAAAACTTCGACAATAACAAAGTTAACTTTGAATAATTGATTTGTATCGCTATAGAAAAGGAGAATATACAATGGAAAGCTTTGAACATTACATTCCAACCAAACTCTATTTTGGCAAAGGATCAATTTCATACTTAGCAGAGAGCTTAAATGAATATGGTAAACGTGTACTTCTTACCTATGGTGGAGGCTCGATTAAGAAAATCGGATTATACGATGAAGTAATGAAGATTTTAAATGAAAGTGGATTTACAGTTGTAGAATGTGCAGGTGTTGAACCTAATCCACGTATTGAAACAGTAGAACGTGGTTCTAAATTATGTAAAGAACACAATATTGACGTAATTTTATCTGTTGGTGGTGGTAGTACACTAGACTGTTCAAAGGCAATCGCAGTAGGAGCATATTACGAAGGTGATGACTATTGGCAGATGGTACTTGATTCTCGCGGCACTTCCAAAGCATTACCACTTGTTGATATTTTGACACTCGCCGCAACAGGTTCTGAATTTGATGGTGGTGGCGTTATCTCCAACATGGCATTAAACAAGAAGATTGGCAGATCCTTTACATTCCCACAGGTCTCCATCTGTGATCCAACCTATACATATTCTGTATCTACATACCAGACAGCTGCAGGTTCTGCTGATATCATGAGTCATATCATGGAAGGATACTTTTCAAGAACAGATGACTCAGACCTCTCTGAAGCAATTCAAGAGGGTGTCTTAAAATCAGTGATTCATAATCTTCCAATCGCATTAAAGGAACCTACAAACTATTCTGCACGTGCAAATCTAATGTGGAATTCATCTATCGCATGTTCTGGAATTCCAGAATATGGCAAGCTAGATACATACTGGCCATGTCATGCGATGGAACATGAATTAAGTGCATACTATGACATCACACATGGTGTAGGTCTAGCAATTCTTACCCCGAGGTGGTTAGAGTATATCCTTGCAAAAGATTCAACGATTACACCACGTCTTGCAAAGTTTGCTAGAAATGTATGGGGCCTACAAGGTGATGATGAAGCACTTCTAGCCAAACAAGGTATTCAAGCATTACATGACTTCTTCAAGTTCAATGGAATCCTGATGACACTCTCAGAAGTAAATATTAATGAAGAAC
The DNA here is from genome assembly GCA_938041275.1 of uncultured Solobacterium sp. Lineage (GTDB taxonomy): Bacteria > Bacillota_I > Bacilli_A > Erysipelotrichales > Erysipelotrichaceae > Bulleidia. Next base: position 191 of record CALISH010000087.1, on the reverse strand, counting down.
ACTTCCAAGCAATGGCAGAGTCGGCATGTTCGCATGATCGATTAAAGCATGCATATGTTCCATTAACAGTGGAAGATGTAAAGAAGATTTACCAGATGTGCCTATAAAATAACGTATATTTAAAAGTGAACCTCAGTGAATGAGGTGACCCCTAAAAGTTAGACTTTTTACGAGATGACTTTGGTCATCTC
>CALISH010000086.1 GCA_938041275.1 uncultured Solobacterium sp. | reverse complement strand
AATTGAAAGTACTCTTCATGAATTTCGTCTGCCTACATATAACGAGATTCCTGATGTTGGTCTCTATCTTGAACAGGTCGCAAAGTTCATCAATAGCTATTTCGTTGAGTTTCCTGAGATGCAGGTTACTTCTTCGATGATTTCAAACTATGCAAAGCAAAAGCTCTTTGACCGCGTAAATAAGAAAACCTATACACGTGATCAAATATCAATCTTGCTGTTTATTGTTTGTGCAAAGACTGTATTATCAATTGAAAACATTCGTTTAGCACTGCATGAATTCCAACAAGGAAATGATACAACTGAGGAACTACATCAATATTGCAGTGAATCCCTTATGAATACGCTATCCTCTTTCTATCATCATGAACAAAGTGAAACACCTTCCCTTCATGATGACAAGCATCCAATGTTAAATAACATCATTACTGCTGTTGCACATAAGATGTATCTCGAAAGATACTTCGCATCGCTGAAGAAATAAAATATCTGTATGCATGTTGATTCATATACATACAGATATTTTTTATTCATCTAGTTTTTTACCACAATTTGTACAGAAGATTGCATCTTCTGCTAAGACTTCAGAACCGCACTCTTTACAAACTTTATGAGTAGGTTCTTTTACTTCTGCAGTATCATTCTCAATTGCCGTCGATATGACTTGTGTATATCCTTCTGTTTCTACAGGATCTACCTTCTGTGTTTCTTCAATCGTCTCAGTTGGGGCTGATTCTTCTTCAACCTTTTCTTCTGTCTTTACTTCTTCAACTGTAGATATTTCCTTTTCTACCTCAACTTCTTCACTATAGTCTTTCGCAAAGAGTGCCTTACGACGTACAAAGTAGATAATATTTAGACTAACATAGATAATACCTGCAATGAGCCATACAACCACAAATACAAGTAATGGAATATAGGACACAAAGCTTGCTGGTACTTTAATACCAAAGTTTACTAGGTATCCCATCACAACAGTAGATACAGTACTTGGTGGTAGGTACATTAATGCTCCAACCATCACACCACCACAGATGACATACATTACAACTAAGTAAAGATTCCATAATACTGTGGAAAGACCTTCCCACTTAATTAGTCCTCTTTCAATTTCAAATACCCAATAAACCAAGATAATCAATGCCAGTAAAATGGAAAGAATTGGCCAAAAAGCAGAACCTAAATGATTTGCAGCGTAGCCATAGATATTTAGAACAGGTGCTAATAAATGCGGTAACATATCTGATCCAAATAATTCCATTAAAATACTAACGAATACATAAATATAAAACAGAATCTGTATTGGTAAACTTATAAACTTTAGAAAATTCAGCCACTTTAGTGGTGTTTTTTTACGTGAAGTATATTTCATATATATTCCCCTTTTTATCTATTATACGTCAATCTAGAAAAAAAGAGAGTAGCATTCGCTCTCTTCCTGTGTGAACTATCTTTGTTTTTTGAAACAATTATTTATTCTGTTTGCTTTCTACATCGCAATACTTGCAGAGGTATTTACCACTTGTTTTATCTGCTAGATAGAATACATGTGGTATCTCACGTTCTACGGATGTAATACATCTTGGGTTTTGACACTTGATTACATTTACAAGTTCTTTTGGTAGTTGTAGATGGTCTTTACTAGACAGTACACCATCCACAACTTTATTGATTGTGATATTTGGATCAATAAAGCCAAGAATATCTAAGTCCAGATCAATCATGGAATCAATTTTGATAATATCCTTCTTGCCATATTTTCTAGATACTACATTTTGAATAATCGCAACGGAACAATCCAACTTTTCTAATTGTAATAAGCTGTAGATTTCCATTGATTTACCAGCCTTGATATGATCTAGTACAATTCCTGTTTTTACACCATCGATATTCATTATTTGACCTCCTTGACGATATTGAGAAGATTTAGAATCAGAGCCATACGGATATATTTTCCACAGAGTGCTTGTCTAAAGTAGGCAGCACGTGAGTCATCATCAACTTCGACAGATATCTCGTTGACTCTTGGGAGCGGGTGTAAGATAGCCATATCTTTCTTTGCACTTGCAAGTTTGTCCATATTCAAGATATAGGTATCCTTTAAACGAATATAGTCTTCTTCGTTGAAGAATCTTTCACGTTGTACTCTTGTCATATATAAGATATCTAACTCAGGCATTACCGCTTCCATTGTTTCTACCTGCTTATACGCAGCACCCGCCTTTTCAAGCATGTCAATAATATATTGCGGCACTCGTAATTCTGGTGGTGCAATGAGTACAAACCTCACATTTTCATAGCGTAACATCGCTTCAATTAAGGAGTGAACGGTTCTTCCAAACTTTAAGTCACCACACAAGCCTACTGTAAGGTTATTGAGTCTTCCCTTTTCTCTTGTGATGGTAAGAAGGTCTGTTAGTGTTTGGGTCGGATGATGATGTCCACCATCACCACCATTGATAATAGGTATTGTTGTTCTTCTTGCGGCTACCACAGGAGCGCCTTCCTTTGGATGTCTCATGGCGATGATATCCGCATAACAACCTACAGTTCGAATCGTATCACTCACACTTTCACCCTTTGAAGCAGAACTAGAGGAGGCTTCAGAGAATCCTAAAACAGAACCTCCAAGCTCTAACATCGCAGCTTCAAAGCTAAGTCTTGTACGTGTGCTTGGTTCAAAGAATAACGTTGCCAGTTTCTTCCCCTTACAAATATCGATGTATTTGTCAGGATTTTTCATAATATCCCCCGCAACCCCAATCATTTTATCGATTTCTTCTACCGAAAAATCTGTGATGCTGATTAAATTTCTAATTTCCATTATGATTTCCTTTCATCAATAATTCATCACTACTGTTGATTCTTGAAACTTCAATAAAACGTCTTTTCCCAATTTTGATTTATCTGTGAACGATTCTCCTTCCTAGTCTTTATGTGCAGTTCCTATGATTTCATCAAGTGAAGTAATTCCTAGTTTTTTCATAACTATAGGTAGCTCTTCTATGATTTCTTTACATGCCATAGGATTGATTAGATTTGCGGCTCCAATTTGTACAGCAGTAGCCCCTGCCATCATCATCTCAATGACATCTTCTGCACTTGAGATACCACCAATGCCAATAATTGGAAGATTTGTTGCCTCGTAAACTTCATATACCATCCTTAACGCAACTGGAAAGATTGCAGGTCCTGAGAAGCCACCTTTTTTATTGGCAATGACTGGTTTTCTACGATTGATATCAATGCGCATACCCATCAGTGTATTGATGAGTGAAATACCATCTGCTCCACCTTCTTGTGCTGCACGTGCAATTTCTTTGATATCTGTTACGTTTGGACTAAGCTTCATATAGATAGGTTTTGTTGTGACTTCTTTGATTTTCTTTGTTAGTTCTCTAACATTATCCGCATTTGTACCAAATGCCAGTCCTCCATGGTCTACATTTGGACAACTGATATTGACCTCGATAATACCAACGTTATCAACCTTATCCATTTCTTTTGCCAGTGTTACATATTCCTCTACGGAAAAACCACTGATATTTGCAATAACTGGTTTTCGATAGATCATCTCTAAATCTTTGAGTTCTTTCTGAATTACATTTTCCATGCCTGGATTTTCAAGACCTACAGAGTTAATCAATCCAGAATAACATTCCGCGATTCTAGGTTGAGGGTTTCCCTTACGTCTTTGAACAGTAGTTCCCTTGATGGATATTGAGCCTAAGATATTGATGTCATAAAAGTCTACATATTCTTTGCCAAAGCCAAAGGTGCCACTAGCCGGAATCACTGGATTATCTAGAATTAACCCACTTAAATTCACTTTTGTATTTACTTCCATAACAACTCCTTATGTAAAAGAACTGGTCCTTCTTTACAGATACGCTTATTTCCTACAAGTGTTTCGCATGAACAACCCATACAGCCTCCAAAGCCACATGCCATGCGTGCTTCAAAGCTATATTGACCATCCTGCGCTTTACGATAAATCGCTTCTAACATACGTTCAGGTCCACAGGCACAAACATACTCTGCTTGATCAAACCCATTTGTCACAAAGCCTCTTTCACCATAAGAGCCATCTTCTGTATACACTGTGACTTCTAAACCAAGTTTTCTAAATTCTTCATCATAGAAGACTTGGTTTTTCTCTCGAAACCCAAGAATAATTCTTGGTTTCTTTCCTGTTTCAGCTAACTTCTTCGCTAAGCCATACATCGGTGGAACACCCACTCCTCCACCAATCAATATCGCTTCATTCGGGATCCACGTTAGGTTGTATCCATTGCCCAAAGGCCAAAGAATATCGAGTTCAATACCTTGTTCCATTTCACTGAGTGCTTTTGTGCCTTTGCCTACTACCTTGTAGATAATAGTCAGACTTTCATCATTCCAATCTGCGATGGAAATTGGTCTTCGTAAATAGAAACTTTCAATTTTGATATTGATAAATTGACCTGGTACTAAGGCTTTTAACTTCACAGATTCTAGACCAGTTGGTTGTAATACCATTTTGTAAGTATCCAGTGCTATTTTTGTATTCTCAATGATTCTCACTCTTTTCCCTCCACAATCATTTATCTTTCTTTCTTGTCACGATAGACGAGTTTTCCATCCACGAAGGTTGCGATAACTTTGCCAGTAAGGTTCATACCCTCAAACGGTGTCGATCTTCCTTTGGTTAAGAATTCTTCTGGATCAACTTTCCAAGTAGTTTCGGTATCAACGATACAGATATCTGCGATTTCTCCATTTTCAATATAACCACCTGGTAAGCCGAATCGCTTTCTTGGATTAACACTCATTAATTCGACAAGTCGTTCAAAGGAAATTACATTCTTCTTTACAAGTTCTGTATAAGATACCGCAAAGGATGTTTCTAGTCCCACAACCCCAAAGGATGATTTATCAAAACCTCTTGATTTTTCTTCTAAGCTATGTGGTGCGTGGTCTGTCGCAATCATATCTATCGTTCCATCTTTGATGGCTTCTAGGATTACTTTTTGATCCTCTGACGACTTAATTGGAGGATTCATTCTGAAGTTTCCTTCATGCTTAATTGTATCGACATTAAAGGCAATGTAATGCGGTCCAGTTTCGCAGGTTACATCGATTCCTCTTGCCTTTCCTTTTCTTACCGCATCTAAAGTTTCCTTCGCAGAGACATGACAAATATGATATTTACAACTGGTTTTAGCAGATAGTTCAATATCTCTTGCGGCTTGTACGCTTTCACTTGCGGAAGTTGTACCAGTGTATGGGATTGTATTCAAGCTTTCATCTTCACAATGGGCAGAAATGATTTTACCTAAGCTTGCGACTTTTACCATCGCATCTTCCATCGTAAAGTCGGCTTGTACACCAACTCCATCATCAGAGAAAGCCGCTACATAGGCAGCCATCTCATCCATCTTCGAAAGCTTTCCACGACCTTTTTGATTTTCTGTGATAGCACCAAATGGCACAACTTTAATCACTGCATCTTTTTCAATAATATCGAGTTGTTGTTTAAGGCTTGCATAATCACAAGGAGGTGGATTTAAGTTAGGCATCGTAAATACAGTTGTAAATCCTCCGTGTGCTGCCGCCATTGAGCCTGTGCCGATCGTTTCTTTATAAGAAAAACCGGGCTCACGAAAATGTACATGTACATCAACGAAACCCGGTAAAATATATTTATTGTTGAAATCAAAAACAACGTCGTCACTTTGAACAATGTCTGAAACATCAAATGGGACAAGAAGTCTATCACCAGAGATAGCGATATCCATCTTCTCAAAACCCTTTCGCGTAAAGACTGTTGCGTTTCTTAAGATTGTTTTCATATGAAACCCCTTCTAGAGCCAACTACTTAAATCTTCGATATTATAATTGAACTTTTTTACTTTTACAATAGGGTTTTGATTGATATTTCCAAAAGAGTGCATAAACGATTATCTAAGCCCATTATATACGAAAAGAGAGCATTATTCGCTCTCTTGATCACATAGTTTTTTCCAGACTTTTTCTTCATATTCTGTTAATTGATGTTTTTCGAAAAGGTCTGGTCTTACCTTCTTTGTAAGTAATAAAGATTGTTGTGTACGCCACTCTTGTATCTTAGCATGATGACCACTCAGTAGGATTTCTGGTACTTTATCCCCCTGGTAATCGGCAGGTTGAGTGTATTGTGGGTATTCAAGCAATCCATTTTCATGAGATTCATCATCGGTAGAACCTTCCCGAATCACACCATTCAGTAAACGAATCACACTATCCATAATGACCATAGAAGCCATTTCCCCGCCCGTTAAGACATAGTCTCCAATACTGACAAGTTCATCTACATGTTTGTTAATACGTGCATCAAAACCCTCGTAATGGCCACACAATAGAATCAGATGATCTTTTTGTGATAACTGTCTTGCCTTTGATTGGTTATAGACATTCCCTGCCGGTGACATCATCATACTATAACTATTTTCACTCTTTACAGAATTGAGTGCGTCCAGTACTGGTTGACACTTCATCACTTGTCCAAGTCCTCCACCAAATGGCTTATCATCCACATGGCGATAGTGATCATGAGCGAAATCACGGATCTGTACGAAGTCTACTGTAACTAGTCCTCTTTCAATGGCACGACCAATGATTGAAGTACTGACAAAGTCACGATACATCTCTGGAAATAGTGTTAATACGGTAATCCTCATAGTAGGCCTCCCATACGATGAATCGTCATCACTTTCTTATCTAAATCTACGTTCTTTACAATCATCGGAATGTAAGGGATTAGCACTTCTTTTGCGTCTTCTAATTGAAGACGTAAATTATTTTGAGCACCCAGTGTTTCTTCAACACTGATAATTTTACCTACTGTAATACCTTCTTCATCCACAACTGTTAAACCAACGAGGTCTTTGCGATAGTATTCACCCTTTTTGAGTTGTTTACGATCTGCTTCATCGATGCAGATTTCACATCCCTTATACTGCTCTACAAAGTTGATATTCTGCAAGTCCACAAAGGATACAAGTGGAAAGCCTTTATGCTGACGATAGGAAGCTACCGTAAGTGGTAGATACTTTCCATCGACATAAATATATACTTGTTTACCCTTGGTATATCTTTCTTCATCAAAGTCAGAGTAACTTTCAATCTTTACTTCTCCTTTGATACCATGCGTATTGATAATTTTGCCAATACAAATATATGCCATCTTCCTTCTCCTTTGTTTTCAAAAAAAGGATGCCATAGCATCCTTAAATCTGTTCGAACTTGATTGTTACTTTCTTGTTATTACTATGAGAAGCAACGGACATTACTTGACGTAATGCACTTGCCATACTGCCCTTTCTGCCAATCAGACGAGCAATATCATCATTTTTTGCATAAACATGTAACAAAACTTCTTTATCATCTAAGCTAGGCATCAGACGTACATCCAAGGATCCCTTGTCTTCAACCATTGGCTTAACTAGATTTAGAAGTACCTTATCCAGCTCTGCCATGATGCTTACGCTTTCTTCTTAGCGGCTACCTTCTCATCATGGAACTTCTTCATGATACCTTGACGAGAAAGAATGTTTCTAACTGTATCAGAAGGCTGAGCACCGTTTCTTAACCAATTAAGAGCCTTTTCTTCATTTACTACTACTGTTTCAGGTTCTGTTGTTGGATTGATATGTCCGATTGTTTCGATTTCACGTCCATCTCTAGCAAAACGTGAGTCTGCCGCAACGATACGATATCTTGGAGCCTTCTTGGCACCCATTCTCTTTAAACGTAATTTAACTGCCATGGTATAAATACCTCCTATTTCTTACATGTTTATTATACTGATTCGAAATTCGCTGTCAAGTAAAAAACCTTTACATCATTAAAATTTAAATGGATTCTTTCCACCGAAGCCATTTGGGAAGTTTTGACCGGCACGCTTTTGAGCATTGCCCATCATCTTCTCTAGACTTTCTTGGTTTAAGGAACCGTTTCTTTGCATGTTACCCATGGAGTCCATCAGCTTCTTCATCTTACCGAATTGGTTGATCAACTTATTGACTTCATCCACGCTACGACCAGAACCACGTGCAACACGCTTCTTCATTGTGCCACGCATCTTTTCTGGATGTGCACGTTCTTCAAGTGTCATAGACTGGATAATTGCCTTCATATGACGCATAGAGTCACTTGCCTTAGCTTCATCTAACATACCAGCGTATTGGTTCATACCTGGAATCATCTTCATAATGCCACCAAGAGGGCCTAACTTTTGAATCTGTTCAAACTGCTTTAACATGTCATCCATTGTGAATTGACCTGCAAGCATACGTTCAGCCATCTTATTGGCTTCTTCAAGGTCTAACTTCTCCTGTGCCTTCTCTACAAGTGTTACAACGTCACCCATTCCAAGAATACGGTCAGCCATACGATCAGGATGGAAGATATCCATATCCTCAATCTTTTCACCTTCACCGACAAACTTGATAGGAACACCCGTGATCTTCTTAACTGAAAGAACACCACCACCTCTAGAGTCACCATCAAACTTCGTTACAACTAAACCTGTTAGTGGTAAGGCATCCTTGAAAGCTTGTGCTACGTTAACGATATCTTGACCAGTCATCGCATCGACTGTAAGGAGAATATCATTTGGATGAACCAGTTCATTGATATCCTTTAACTCATTCATTAACGCTTCATCGATATGTAAACGACCAGCAGTATCGATAAATACTGTATCAAAACCATTCTTTTCAGCGTATTCCATACCCTGACGAACTGTTTCAACAGCTGGAGTTTCTGTACCTAAGGTAAATACCTCAGTATCAATTTCCTTACCTAATGTCTGTAACTGATCAATCGCAGCAGGACGAATCACGTCGGCCGCAATTAACAATACCTTCTTATTGAACTTCTCTTTACAAATACGTGCAATCTTCGCAACGCTGGTTGTCTTACCTGTACCTTGTAAACCGACAAGCATAATTTTGGTAATGCCATCTTCTACAAAGTTAAGACCAGCTTCCTCTGTACCAAGTAATTCAATAATTTGATCATGAACAATCTTAACGAGCTGTTGTCCAGGTTCTACGCTCTGTAGTACTTCTTCACCTCTGGACTTTGTACGAATCTCATCTAAGAATTCTTTTACAATACGATAGTTTACATCTGCTTCAAGTAATGCTAAACGCACTTCTTTCAGCATGTCTTCCATGTTATTATCCGTTAACGTACCCTTACCGGCCACATTACGTAACGCTTTATTCAGTCTGTCACTTAAGGAATCAAATGCCATATTTATACCTCACTTTATCAAACGCCCTTATTTTATCATAGTTATCTCTGCTTTAGATATAGTGAAGTGTCCCAATTCTCTACTTATCGGATAAATTCAACTTTTTCCGCAATCAACTCCATCGCTTTCGTCTGTAGATTCACTTCCACTCTTCCCTTAATCGCAATGACAGTTCCAATCTTACACGCAGCCTTACATGATTCCGCAATCCCACGCCACAGGCGCACAGTAAAAATGTCAGACATCACTCCATTGTCCGTAAATGCACGTTGACACTCAATCTCTATCGTTGATTGATTCTCTGAAAGATTCGTCCCTTGTATCAAAGGTAACGAATGCACCTTTCCTAATAGCACAAATGTATTTAACATAATCCACCCCCCATTAACTATGTACACTGTTCTATTGTCTTTCCCACGAAAAAAATCGTTGAATGATTCAACGATTCAAAAGTTGATATTTACATCTTATCATGCATACAAAATACTATGCATGTTTCTCCATTATTCCAGTGCTTGCTTAAAGTCTTCCAGTAAATCTGTAATATCCTCGATTCCACAAGACAAGCGCAAAAGTTCATCGGTGACACCCTGCTCTAAGCGCTCTTCCACACTTAAGCAAGCATGAGACATCGTTGCAGGATGAGATAAAATTGATTCAACACCACCAAGACTGACTGCTAGAATTGGAATCTTAACCTTCCTTGTAAAAGACATCAAATCATCTTTACTCGCTAGAGAGAATGATAATACTGCGCCACCACACTTGGCTTGTGACATATGAATATCATGACCAGGATGAGAATCTAAACCTGGATAATACACTTGTTTGATCTTTGGATGGTTGTGTAAGAATTCCGCGATTGCCTGTGCATTTTCAGAAGACTGTTTCATACGTAAACCCATCGTCTTCATACCACGCATAATGAGCCAAGCATCTTCAACACCCAAAATACCACCAAAATTCTTCCGGAATAGAACTAACTGTTTATAGTATTCTTCATTATTTGTCGCAACAACACCAGCCACTACATCACTATGACCATTGATAAACTTCGTAGCACTCTCTACAACGATATCAACACCTAACGCAAGTGTATCTTGAAATAGCGTTGTCATAAAGGTGTTATCGGCTACCGCAATCAGTCCATTCTTTTTTGCAATGGATACGATTGCACGAACATCACATACCTTTAGTAAAGGATTGGAGGGTGTCTCAATATAAATCATGCGTGTCTTATCTGTAATCGCATTTTCTATCTCATCAAGATTTGCCATATCCATAAAACTAACTGAAATTTGATAGCGCGGTAGAATCTTCGTCGCAAATTGACAAGTACCACCATACACTTCCTTTGGAAGGATGACATGTTCTCCAGCATTTAACAACATCAAAACATTCGATATTGCACTCATACCGGAACTAAAACTTAATGCATATTTGGCATTCTCAATACAACGAAGACCATCTTCTAATGCATCAATCGTCGGATTGGAGAAACGGGTGTACAAATACTTCTGTTCATCACAATACAACTCTGTATTATGAAACGTGGATGTTTGATAGATTGGTATACTGGCAGCACCAGTATATTGATCCAATACGGTGTAACCATGCAATAATTTTGTATTCTGTTTCATCTTCTACTCCGTTAATAATTATGAATCATTTTGGTTGGTGATTATTGTTGTTAAAACGTCTACTTATAGCCTACACCTATCTATGATAGCTTTCAAGAAAGCAAATAACTAGATTAACAAATAAGCAAATAGTTGAAACCAATCAACATTATCATTTAGATACCAATAATTCCAAAAATATCTTTCACTTTATCGTAGATATTCATCTTTTCTGCGTATGTATACAACTTATTAAAATCTTTATTACGATAACGAGCATATCTTGTTATTATTTTCGAAAATAACTCAGCCTCGACTTTATTTCTATTTTTCACAAAATCACAAACCGTTCTTTCTAAATCATAGACATTTACCTTGTTTCCATAAGTCGTTTTACATTGAATAATACCTAGTTCATATATATCTTTATTCACATAATGAACTCTTTTATCACGTTGAATACGGCTTGCATTATATCCTTTGTATACTGTTACTTCTAATTCTGATGGAATGATATCTGTAAATTGAAATAGATACAAAGCAGATACATACGAGTAGATTGCAACTTTATACTTATTTTGAAAGAAATAATACTCGTCATAATCACCTTTTGTTGAAAGATATACTCCTCTTTCTTCGCGAACTAATTCTCCTGCTTCAACCATTCTAGTTAAATATATAGTTGGGATATTAGAATTCACTAGTTCACCACTTGTAATAAATCCACCTTTTTTTTCGATCTTTTCTCGTATCTTCTTTTTATAATCCATTTTTGTCTCCATTTAATGTTGTAAATACGCTTATATTATCTAGTACGCATATTTACAACATTGATTATAAAGAAAAAGCCACCTTAGTGACTTATAGATTACTTCGATAATCCTAACAAGGACTTAATCTTATTTTGAATACGGATATTGCGTTGTGCCTTTTTGATGTCTCCTACCCATCTACAGGAAGAATGACAGCCAGAACTACAATCTCCACTACAGGAGCTTACTCCGTTCTTCATTACATAACGAATATCGAATGCAACGATTACAACAACGACCATTAATACTAAGAATGTTGAAATATTCATATAAATGCTCCTTTAGTTAACTATAACTAACACATTAATAGTATACTTCTTTTTTCTGATTTGAAAAGTCAAACGCAATAAGAAATTAAACGTGATGCACTAACATTGCCAAACGTATCAATTTCTCATCTTTTTCAAAATCGATATCAAATAGTTTTTCAATCTGCTGAAGACGATACTTAACGGTATTCAGATGAATATAGAGCCCTTCTGCTGTCTTCTGTTTTGAGTATTGTGAGTTAACATACATACACAATGTCTCGTAATACTTCGTCTCATACTTACGATCATACGCAATGAGTTTTTGTATCTTTAAGTCAACCAATGTATCTAGTGGTAATTGTTTTTCTAATTGGCTATGCAAATAGGAATCAACTAGATTTTGGAAGTTGGCCTCTTTTCCCTTTGCCTTACTAGCTGCATATTCTGCCTGTCTTGCGTATCCATCAAGATGATGAAGTTTTTCAAACTGCATACTATATCCAACATGAATATTTGGGTATTGTTTTAAATCAATATGCTTTGTGCTCGCCAATAAAAGATAACACTGTTCATTCACAATACCACCTAATAGGTTTACATCACTCTTCTGTATCTCACTTAAGAAAGAACGCAATACAGTAATACGATTTGCAATTGTAGTATCAATATATGCAAGCATGTAAGTACCTTTAACGAGATAACCAGTCTCTTGTAGTAATTGCAGTCCTAACGATTGACTCTCTTCATCTTTTTGTAGCAGCAAGGTAAATGCTTGTTCACGCTTCGATCCATAATTTGTTAATTGATGACGTAAATAGATAGATGCAGCATCCGCAAGTAATTTAACATCTTCTTCACTAATTTCATTTTCCACCGCAACCGTTAGTTTTCCAATCGACTTCTTCTTTGCAAAAATATCGATTACATAAACATCTCTTTGATACTCTGTATCGAATATATGCAATGGTTTTTGAATACCATTCTCATTGAGAAGTCCTCGTTCTATCAATCGATTCACAAAGCTTCGTTTTAGTTTTGTATCTTGTAAAAATGATAAATATGGATAAGCATCTGGTACTTTAGAACAGGTTACTAATTGATATCCATCATCCATAATCCAAATCGGATTTTGAACTAACTTCGCAGCCTTTGCTACAAAGATTTCTAGTGTTGCACAATCACTCACCAAATCAAATAATTCTTCTTTTCTCATACTCCTATCTTAACACTTAAAAAGGAGAAATCTTACGATTTCTCCCAAGAGGGATTACTTTGTTGCGTATTCAGCTGCAGCTTCACCACAGATTCTTCCACCTGTTAGAGCTGTCATTAATGTAACACCTTCAACGAGTGGATAAGAGTTGTTATAGATTTCCGCAATTTCATTACCAGCTGTGTATAGACCACCGATAACTGTTCCATCTTGCTTGATAACTTCTAGATTAGAGTTAACAAGTACACCACCAATACCACCTAAGGATACTGGTCTTGCCTTAACAGCATAGTATGGACCATCCCCTAGAGATAACATGTACTTAGAATCTTTGCCGTATACTGCATCCGATCCATTTGCACAATCTGCATTGTATGCACTAATTGTCTTCTTTAATGCATTGGCATCAACACCCATTGCCTTTGCAAGATCTTCCACTGTATCACCCTTGAACACGGTACCGTTTTTAACACCATCTTCTAGTGCAGATCTAAACTCTGTCCATGGTTCATTCACACTAAATAGTGGTAATGATGGTTGGTATCCAACAGCTGTTTCTACATTCAATTCCTTAGAACCACCCTGCTCTACTTTCTTTACCATATCATCTGACATAATTGAGAAATAGTATTCACCTTGTGTCGCAGCGGCATTTGAAGATAGCGCTGTATCATAGTTTAAATCTTCTGGCGCAAATCTAGAACCACGTTGGTTAACCCAAATGCTTGTCGCAAGATAGATTGCCTTTGCGATTTCATCTTTACCAGAACCAGGTTCGATTCCAGAGTAGGATGTTACACCATGGTACTGTTGGATTGTCTTACCCTTACCAGCACCAATTGCTTGTGACATTGTTGCGCCATCACCTGTTTGTGTACCTGTAGTAAATGTAACGAGTGGGAAACCAACTTCCTTTTCAATAACATCAGCATTAGCACCAAAACCACCCGTTGCAAGTACAGCAGTGTCACATGAAATTTCATATGTTGTATCAGAAGACTTCGCTACAACACCTGTAATCTTATTATCTTCTGACTTTAGTTCTACTGCAGGAGTTTGGTAGTAAATCTTACCACCTGCATTTTCAAACTGCTTTAATAGAGCCTGATAGTAACCAAGCTTATTTGATTGGTCTGCATATGCATGATATGTTGGGAAACCATTTGCATGTGCTGCCTGTTCATTACCAACATATACAAGGTCCATACCATTTTCTTCTAACCAGTCAATTGTTTCACCAGAGCGGTTAGCGATGTTATAGAATAACTGTCCATCATCCATCCAACAGTTATAGGATTGCCAATGTGCAAGTACTTCCTGTGTTGTAAATGTACCTGCTACACCTGCTTCTTTTTGTTCTTTAGAGTTGATACCCATTGGTCCACCCGCAATAACAGACACACCACCAATATTCGCAGACTTTTCAAGTAAGATAACCTTTGCGCCATTTTGTTGAGCTGTTAATGCGGCAGTAATACCTGCACCACCTGCACCAATAACAACTACATCAGCAGTTAATTTTTCAGTCTTTGATTCAGATGCTTGTGCACTATCACTACCAAATGAATCAGGATCACCACCAGCAGTCTTAATCGCATTCTTAACTGCTTCCTTAATCGCATCAGAAGTGATTGTCGCACCAGTTACCCCATCTACATTAGGACTGTTCTTTTCAACAATCTTCTTTGGCAACTCTGTAATTGCAGTACCAGCAATTTCTGGTGTCTCTTCATTATCCTTAACTTCTACATTTGTAATCTTTCCCGAAGAAATTGTTGTGCTTACTGTAACCTTTCCGTTACGTCCATCAACTGTTTCCTCATAAGTACCATCTTTTACAGTAGTACTCTTCTTGGCTGAGCATCCAGCTAGTAGCATACCTACGCTTAAGCATGCCGCAAATAAACGTTTATTCATAGTTTTCTCCCTTTGTTTACTTGATAAAAATATCACAAAAAGAGAATTTAAGGGGCTGTAACGATTAAGTAAATTTTATAGATTTACTTGAGGTGTGCAGCCTCTTTTCTTGTGCCTTTTTCATATGTTTATGTAAAACAGTATAAAAGTAGATGTTTTATATCTATTTTGGGCGCACTAAAAACAACCTGTCCCATATAAAGCTATTTTAGGATAGTATCATTCTCAT
>CALISH010000085.1 GCA_938041275.1 uncultured Solobacterium sp. | reverse complement strand
AATAGTGACCATTATAAAATTAGTATTGTCGTTCCTGTATATAATGTAGAGGAGTACTTGCCAAGATGTGTAGAAAGTATATTAGCACAAACCTATAAAAACTTTGAAATTATTTTAGTAGATGATGGTTCTACGGATAATAGTGGTGAATTATGTAATCAATATGAACGAGAACATAAAGTGATACGTGTTATCCATAAAGAAAATGGAGGGCTATCTGATGCACGTAATTGTGGAATGAATGATGCTAGAGGTTCATATATTACTTTTGTAGATAGTGATGATTATATACATCCACTATTTTTAGAACTGTTAGTAAAGGGGATTCAGAAAGGTGCAGATTTTTCTGTTTGTGATTTTACAGAGGTTTATGATGGAAATGGTATTAAATCTGTAGCATCTGATGGAGTAGATATATCTACAATAAATGCTAAGGATGGACTGATTGAAATTTTATATCAGAAATTTCACGATGTTGCAGCTTGGGGTATTTTGTTACCACTTTCATTAGCTCAAAAATATCCATTTCCTAAGGGGAGAATATTCGAAGATTTATATACAACATATCAATATTATTTAGATGCTAAAATGGTAGCATTTGTTCGGGTACCATTATATTATTATTTTCAACGAACAGACAGTATTATGAGTATTCGAAATGATACATTTATTACTGACTTAATCGATGCATCAAATACAGTAGTTGAAAATTGTCAAGGTTATGGGGCAAATGTAGAGTTGGCAGCTAAAGGAAAACGATTTAGTAACTATTGTCGTCTGCTTATTCAGCCTTCAAATTTAAAATCTCATTACCCAAAACAATATCATCATATTGTAGAAATAGTAAAACAAGAACGTACTAGTGTATTATTTGATCAACGTGCAAGACTAAAAAATAGATTAGCTGCATTAGCATTATTGGGTGGGGTTAGATGTTTACGATTAGCATTTAAGTTGCAATGATTATAAATTTGGAGTATAGGATAGGAGATATTGGTATATTGATTGGCTATATAAACGAACGCAATAGGGAAGATTTAATTATATTATTATCAGATATATTGAATATAGACTCAAAAAATATAATAAATTTACAACCTGTAAAGAAAGGTTTAACTAATGAGAGTTTTACCTTTAATATTACAAATAAAGGTAAATATGTATTACGAGTTCCTAATGAGACAACCTCATTATTAGTCAATAGAAAAGAAGAAGTTGAAGTATATAATAGAATACAAAGTCTTGGTATATCAGACGATATAGTTTATATTGATGATCGAACTGGAATTAAAATTAGTAGATTTATTAATGATGCCCATACATTGGAATTGGATAATACAGAAGATATAAAGCTTGCTTTTAATAAATTAAAGGCATTACATAAATCTGGATTAAAAGTTAATCACGAATTTAATTTACGAGAACGAATTAATTATTACGAAAAACTTAGGTGTATAGAATCTAAGTATCCATCTTATATGGCAACTAAATCTAATATATTGCGTTTGTTAGATATTATAGAACAACTCCCTAAAGAATATGTTTTATGTCATATTGATGCTAATTGTGATAATTTTTTGATTACAAGTAATAATAAGGTATATTTAATTGACTTTGAATATGCTGGTATGCAAGATCCTAATTTGGATATTGCTATGATTTGTTTATACTCTCGTTTAGAAAGAAGTGCTATAGATTCTCTTATAGATTGTTATTATAATTATTCAGTTAGTGATGAATTGCGTTATATAATTTATTCCTATATTGCTATAGGAGGATTCCTTTGGAGTATATGGTGTGAAGTAAAAGAAGGCTCGTCTGTTTTAACTAACCAGTATGCTCTTAGTCAATATCAGTTTGCTATTACATATTTTGAGATTCTTCAAAAAGAAGCAATTAATTTGCCTTTATTTAAAGATTTGCGTGAATAACATGGAACAAGGAATTTTTTCGGGATTATTTTGGGCTACGGATACAGTATTAATTCATAATATATCTTCAGATAATTCAAGTATCACTACATTACCAGTATTAATAGCCTGTTTACATGATTTTATTAGTGTTTTAATCATAAGTATTATTTTATTATTAACATCTAATATAAGATATTTGATTACGGATATTAAATCAAAAGGTAGTAAATATATTGCTTTAGCAGCTATATTAGGTGGTCCAATCGGGCTAACCGCATATATAATATCGATTCATTATTTAGGAACTTATTTTGCTTGTGTTATTACATCATTGTATCCAGCTATAGGAACCTTATTAGCACGAGTATTCATTAATGAAAAAAGAAACTTATTTCAATGGTTAGCTCTTATGATATCAATTGTTTCCGTTATGGCTTTAGGATTTGAATATGATGGGGTTATTGAAAATATCTGGATTGGGTTAGGTGCTGCCGTAATTTGTACGTTATCATGGGGCTCAGAGGCTGTTATTTGTTCGTGGACTCTAAGTAAATATAATTTGAAAGATACTAGTGCATTATGGATAAGACAAACATCTGCTGCTTTTATAGGGCTAAGTATTATTACCTTAATAATGATGGTAGAGCCATTCAATTATGGCGGTATAAGTTTTTTGAGTCATAGAGTTAATTTATTATGTATGGCTGCTATATGTGGTGCTTTATCTTATTTCTTTTACTATAGTGCTATACATAAAATTGGTGCAAGTCGTGCAATGGCTGTAAATAGTAGTTATAGTGGATTTGCTATTTTAATTAATTATTTTATGTGGAATATCATACCTACACTAGAAGAATTAATACTAGGAGTATTAATTGTAGGGGGAGGCATTATTTCAGCATATGATTACAAGAAGTGACTTTGATAAATTGTTAAGAAATCAGAAATATGAAGAACTAAAATCATATAAAGTAGAAAATGCGATTATATTAGCAGCTGGTTTATCTAAGCGGTTTCTACCTATTAGTGAGTATTGTCCTAAAGGTCTTACAAAAGTAAAGGGAGAAATCCTTATAGAAAGACAAATTCGGCAACTTCAAGAAGTTGGTATTAAAGAAATCTATGTAGTTGTAGGTTACAAGAAAGAACTATTTTTTTATTTAAAAGATAAGTTTAATGTAATTATTGTAGAAAACAATGAGTATGATACTAAAGATAATATTGAATCATTAAATTTAGTAAAAAAGATATTAGGTAATACGTATATTTGTTCTGTAGATAATTATTATATAGATAATCCATTTCAATTATATGAGTATAAAGGATATTATTCTTCTATTTATGTAGAGGGATATACTGATGAATGGTGTATTAATA
>CALISH010000084.1 GCA_938041275.1 uncultured Solobacterium sp. | reverse complement strand
ACGCATTTTGGCAATCTTATCTGCCATCTTTTCTACTACTGCTTCTGTGTCATCATCTTTGATTCCAACCAACAATAGGAAACCTTGTTCAATTTTCCCATTTATGACGCCATCAATGGTAACACTGGCATGTTTTACTCTTTGAATTACTGTTCTCATATCGATAAAAATTATATCAGATATTGCCTTATTTTTCCGTTTAATCAAAAAAACATCGCACTTTACTTCGTACGATGTTATTCAATATAAGAATTAATTGCGGAATTGGCAATCGATAAAAGAATACTTGCGATAAACGCTGATGGAAATCCTGTAATATACGAACCCGGCGTAAAACTAAACGCTGTTGCGAGTACAACTGCATTGATTATCAATGAAAATAATCCAAAACTCAAGAATGTAACTGGCAAAAAGATTAACTTCATCAGTGGCTTCAGAGTCGCATTTAAAATCATTAGTACAAAAGCAATCGCAAATAACGCATTTGGTGTTGCGATGTATATAGATCTCATGAGGTAATCAATTACCCAAAGTGAAATTACATTCACTAGTAAAGCAGTTATAAATTTCTTCATTTCTTGCTCCTTTTCATTTGCAAATATAGCACGCCTAATGCGGCTACGAGTATCAGGATAATCACCGATACGATATCTAATATACGCATAAGATAACCTCCTTTACAACATGGTTATTTTACCATACTTGCAAATATAGGAATACTAATTATTCCTTGATACGTAGAAGTCGTACTGCATTAATAACACATAACATTGCTACTCCTGTATCCGCAAAAATTGCCATCCACATATTCGCAATACCAAGTGCACCTAATACTAATGCAAGCACTTTAATCGTAATTGCGAAGACAATATTTTGATTTGCGATACGAATAATTCTCTTTGCCTGTCGAATGGTTGTGTCAATCTTGTTTAGATTATCATCCGTGATGATGACATCTGCCGCTTCAATTGCCGCATCACTACCAAGCGAACCCATCGCAAAGCCAATATCTGCACTTCTCATCACTGGTACATCATTAACACCATCACCCACAAATGCGACCACACCATCTTTCTTGACGGTATTCACGCATGTAATTTTATCTTCTGGTAAGCACCCACCATAGATAGAATTGATACCTACTTCCTTGCCTACTTCTTGGCAGATTTCTTTCGCATCACCTGATACCATCATGCAAGCATGATTCTTATTTAAATTATGTATTGCATTGGACGCATCTTGCTTAACTGTATCCTTTAGTAATATACAACCCAAGAAGATGCCATCCTCTGCCACATATACATAGGTTCCTGGTTCTGTGTATTGTTTACAATCCACATTGTTTTCTTTCATCATCTTATAATTACCAACGAGTACTTGATGATTTTCTAATGTGATAGAAATACCTCTACCCGCTATCTCTTGCATATCAGAAATCTTAGTTTGATCTACTTCATTTCGATAAGAATTCTGAATTGCTTTCGCAATTGGATGATTGGAATAACTTTCCGCATAGGCAGCTAATTTCAATAATTTTTCATTGTCACTACTATCTAATAAACGATTCACCGCAAACTGTCCTGTTGTTAAAGTACCCGTTTTATCAAATACGATTGTACGAATCTCTGCAATCTTCTCTACATAGTTTGCACCTTTTAACATAATGCCATGCATGGATAGCCCACCAATTCCTGCAAAGAATGAAAGTGGAATAGAAATTACTAACGCACATGGGCAAGAAATAACCAAGAATGTACAAGCACGATAGATACCTTCATTGAGATTACCCGTCACAATCGCTACTACAATAGCCACTAGAATTGCTAATGCAACAACCGTAGGAGTGTAGTAATGGGAAAACTTTGTAATGAATTTTTCTTGTTTGGACTTTGTCTCGTTATTTTCTTCGATGATATTTAGAATTCTTGAGACTGTAGATTGTGCAAACTCCTTCGTCGTACGAATTAATAACACACCACTCGTATTCACAACACCCGATATTACTTCATCATTTACATCCACATCACGTAGATTCGATTCGCCTGTTAGAGATGCTGTATCAAGGGAAGAACTACCATTCACAATAACACCATCTAAAGGGATTCGTTCTCCAGGTTTTACCTGAATGATATCGCCAATCTGTACTTCCGTTGGATCTACTTTAATGAACTCCGTTCCACTTTGTACGAATGCATAGTCAGGACGAATATCCATCAAGGATGCGATAGACTTACGAGAATGATCCACTGCTAAATCCTGGAAGAATTCCCCAATCTGGTAGAATAACATAACACCAGTTGCTTCCTTACAATCGCCTAGATATAACGCCGCAAAAGTTGCGATAGTCATAAGAAAATGCTCGTCTAATAGATTTCCTCGTTTCAAATTATAGAAGGCCTTATAGATAACATCGTATCCAAGAATGATATACGCAAGTAATGTTGAAATATTACTTGTGATGCCTGTGAATAAGAATGATAAACCAAATAACACTGCACCGAGTACCAAGCGAATAATCATAATTTGTGTACTATGGTCTTCTTCCTTTTCAATCTTTTGCTCTAGATAATACCTTGAGAATTCAACTTCTGGTTCTTCTCTAGCAATCATTTCACGTAGTTCATTTTCAATACGTGTATATTCGGCTGTCGCAAATTGTACACGCAAAATCGCATGCATGAAGTCAGCTTCCGCATGTTCTACACCTTCGATTTCCATTGCCTTTTCCGCAATCTCATTGGCACAATCCGCACAATCGATATTTTTGATATTAAATTTAAAGAGATGTTTTGGTTCTTCGTGTAGGGCTGTAATTACTACATCAGGTTCATCGTCATGGATAATATCAAAAACTTTCTGTTCAATCACAGAATGATTTTCTTCATCACATACAAAGTATAGTTTTTGTTGCAGAAAATGGATGTCTGCACTTAGTACACCCTCTATTTTTCTGATTTCCTCTGCTAGTTCTGCGGCACAATCGGCACAATCAATTCCAACAACACGATATCTATATTCCATCTTTAGCACCTCTAACATATATAACATTTGAACAACTGTTCAACTATTATGATATTACTTTTTGATGTTTTGTCAATCTATGATAGGAATGATATAATTTCTTCGTTTTGGAGGTAATCCCCATGATTAAAGCAAATTATCATACACATACTGCCCGTTGTGGCCATGCGATTGGCACAGATGAAGAATATGTACAAGCTGCAATTCAAGCAGGTTTAACAACCCTTGGATTCAGTGATCATGCTGCATATCCTACTCCATGTCCTGGATTACGCATGAACATTGAACAAATTCCTGATTATTACCAATCCATTCGTACCTTACAGGAAAAATATGCATCTCAAATTGATATTCATCTTGGCATGGAAGTCGAATACTATCCAAGTCAATGGGACACCATTCGTGAATACCGAAATACTTTAGATTATATTATTTTAGGACAGCACAATCTTACAATTGATAAAGATAGTGTCTATGAATTTGATAACAGCGACCAAGTTGAACGCTACGTAAAATGTTTAGAAGAAGCTTGCCAACATTATATGTGTGATTATATTGCGCATCCTGATGTATTTCTCTGGAAATATCCAAAAATTGATGCGAGCGTACTCAACGTCGCCGAAAAGATTGCTGATATATCTCGATTTTACGATATTCCTTTGGAGTTAAATTGTGGTACTGGCATACGGATTGGTAAGAAAGAATATCTTGATGGGGAACGTTATGCCTATCCAACTAGAGCTTTCTTTGAAATTTTTGCAAAGAAAAAATGTCCAGTTATCATTGGTTTGGATGTACATGACCCAAAACAATTCTTAACTGAACAGAATCTAGATCGTGCTTTGTCTGTAGTCGAAGGCCTTGATTTAAACTTTGTACAAGATATTGATTTAGTTGGAGAAGCGAAAAAGAGAAAACTAAAATTCTACTAAAAAAGTTTATGCACGCGCATAAACTTTTTTATATCTATTCTAATTCAAACGCTCCTGTATATAACTGGTAGTACTGACCCTTTTGGGCAAGTAATTCTTCATGGGTACCACGTTCAATAATTCGACCATGGTCTAGTACGATAATTACATTTGAATTCTTAACCGTAGATAGACGATGAGCAATAACAAATACAGTACGTCCATTCATCAAACGGTCCATACCCGTCTGTACAATCTGCTCTGTACGTGTATCGATAGAAGAAGTAGCCTCATCCATGATCATAACTGGTGGGTCTGCGACAGCTGCTCTAGCAATTGCTAATAACTGACACTGACCTTGTGAAAGATTAGAACCATCACCATTCAACATTGTTTGATAGCCTTGTGGTAGATGTTGAATAAAGCCATCTGCACCCGCAAGTTTCGCTGCTGCGATACATTCCTCATCTGTCGCTGTTAAGCGTCCATAACGAATGTTATCCATAACAGTACCTGTAAATAGTACTGTATCCTGCAAAACAATTCCTAAAGACTTACGTAAAGAAGACTTCTTAATCTTATTGATGTTGATACCATCATAACGAATCTTTCCATCTGCGATGTCATAGAAACGGTTAATCAGATTTGTGATTGTTGTCTTACCAGCACCAGTCGCACCTACAAAGGCGATCTTTTGGCCAGGTTTACCAAATAATGTCACATCATGCAAGATCATCTTATCTGGATTATACGCAAAGTCTACACTCGCAAAGCGAACATCGCCAGCTACCTTTGTATAAGTAACTGTACCGTCTTCATGTGGATACTTCCAAGCCCAAAGTTCTGTCTGTTCGTTTGTTTCCTTGAGTTCACCATCTTTTTCTGTTGCGTTGACAAGTGTCACAATTCCATCATCTACTTCAGGTTCCTGATCAAGTAATTCAAAGACACGTTCTGCACCAGCAAGTCCCATTACGATTGAGTTAATCTGTGGAGAGATTTGCTGAATCATACCTGCAAACTGACGTGACATTCCTAAGAATGGAACGATAACTGCAATTGAAAATGGTAACCCTGAAACTGAGAAGTTCGGGAACTTTTCTTGAATAAAGATACCACCAGCTACCGCAACGAATGCATAAATTAAATAGTTTACGTTGTTTAAGACTGGCATCAAGATATTAGAATAACGGTTCGCCGTATTAGATGCTTCATAAAGTTCGTTATTTGCTTGATTGAATATCTCTTCAGCTTCATCTTGGTGGTTGAACACTTTAATTACCTTTTGCCCATTCACCATCTCTTCGATAACACCCTCTGTCTTACCAGTTGCCTTCTGTTGTAAGATAAAGTATTTTGCAGAAAGACCACCTAGCTTACGTGTAATCTCAATGGATACTGCTGCACCAATCAAAATAACTACCGCCATTGGAATACTATAATAGAACATGATAGCGATAATCGTTATGATTGTAACAATCGAAATCAATAACTGTGGGAAACTCTGTGAAATCATCTGCCGCATTGCATCGATATCATTCGTATAGTGAGACATGATATCACCATGCGGATGCGTATCAAAATAACGAATTGGCAATTTCTGCATATGTGTAAATACTTCTTTACGTATCTTATGTAAAACACCTTGCGTAAAGAATGCCATTAACTGGTTATATACAATTCCGATGATTAACGCAATTGCATAAATAATTGCCAATATTGTAACAAGTCTTACAATAAATGGTTTTGTGACTTCCCATGTCCAACCTTGTTCCCAAGCCTGCTGTAATACAGCGACAACATTCTGTTGGAAAATAGATGGCAAAGCGCCCAAAATTGCATTGGTAATAATTAATACTACAATCAGTGGAAATAGAACTGGATAGTAGGATAGTACCATTTTGATCAATCTCTTGAAGGATTTTTTACGATTCGTTTGTTTTTGATTCATATTAACGAACACCTCCTTCTTCCACGATTTCCTCAGTACCTTGTTTATTCTGAGATAGATATACTTCACGGTAGATTTGATTTGTCTTTAGTAAGTCTTCGCTTGTGCCAATCGCATCAATCTTACCGCCATCCAATACTATGATACGATCCGCATCTTCAACAGAAGAAGTTCTTTGGGCAATGATAATCTTTGTTGTTTCCGGAATATATTCTTTCATTGCTTTGCGGATAATTGCGTCTGTCTTTGCATCTACGGCAGATGTCGAGTCATCCATAATCAAAATCTTTGGTTGTTTCAAGAGTGCTCTTGCGATACAGAGTCTTTGTTTCTGACCCCCAGAAACGTTTGTACCACCCTGTTCAATCCAAGTATCATAACCATCTGGCATCTGCTCTATAAACTCATCTGCGCAAGCCAAATGACATACATGCTTCACTTCTTCTAATGTTGCATCCTTATTACCCCACCGGATATTATCCGCAATTGTACCGGAGAATAACACATTCTTCTGCAATACCATCGCAACGGAATCACGTAATGTCACAAGATCATAGTCTCTAACATCTTCTTTGCCAACACGTACTGTACCTTCGGTAACATCGTATAGACGAGGAATCAGCTGTACAAAAGAAGACTTTGCCGAACCAGTTCCACCAATGATACCGATGGTTTCACCAGACTGAATATGTACATCAATATCTTCTAGAACTGGTCTTTCTGCAGCTCGAGAATATTTGAAACGAACATGATCAAAATCAATCGAGCCATCCTTCACTTCTGTAATCGCATTTTCTTTTGAAGTAATTGAGCTCTTTTCATTTAACACCTCAACGATACGCTTGCATGACTCTTCAG
>CALISH010000083.1 GCA_938041275.1 uncultured Solobacterium sp. | reverse complement strand
ATTTATAGACTAGGAGAACTTTTATGAAGAAAATTGTGACAATGCAGGATATATCCTGTGTAGGAAAATGCTCATTAACAGTTGCTTTACCAGTACTATCTGCGATGGGTATTGAAACTGCTGTAATTCCAACTGCTGTACTTTCAACACATACCATGTTCAAAGGTTTTACCTTCCATGATTTAACCAGTGAGGTAAATCCAATACTCGCTCACTGGCAAAAAGAAGGCTTTACATTCGATGGAATCTATACAGGATATCTTGGTTCCTTCGAACAAATCGATCTTGCTAAAAAGATATTCGAAGAATTTGGAACCCACGCCCTTCGTATCGTAGATCCATGTATGGCAGATAATGGAAAACTATATACAGGTTTCGACATTCCATTTACTAAGAAGATGCGTGATTTGTGCGCCATCGCAGACATCATCGTGCCAAACCTCACAGAAGCTTCCTTCTTATTAGATATTCCATATCAGGAAAAGTATGATGAAGAATACATTAAGCATGTATTACGTCAATTAACAGACCTTGGTTGTCATACCGCAATTATCACAGGTGTAACATTTGAATCAGGCCGTATCGGTGCGTATGCATATGAAAAGGATACAGATACATACACGACATACTTTAACGAAGAAGAACCACAACACTTCCATGGTACAGGTGATATTTGGGCAAGCACCTTCAGCGGTGGTCTTTTACAAGGCTTATCCCTCCTACAAGCAATGACACTTGCCTGCGATTACGTGAAAGAATCCATCCATAAAACACTGGCAGAAGAAAATCATAATATCTATGGCGTTAACTTCGAACAAGCAATGCCATTTTTAATCACATCATTACAGGAATACAAAAAGGAACACTAGTTCCTTTTTTCATGCATGCATATCATTTTCTCATTTTCTTTCTCACACGATTGATATGTCTTTCAAAACTTCCATTTTGTATTAACTCCGCAACGATATACTGCATGAGTGTTGAAACTGTATTGGAGCGGAAAGAAATTCTGTCTTGAAACTCCTTTAGGTTCTTCTTTGGCAATATCATATATCCAATACGAACAGATGGTGCAATGGTATTGGAAAAAGTATTTAGATAGATTACTTGTTCATCATCTAATGCATATAGCGTTTCTCTACCATTCATCCCTAAGGTATATTCAGAATCATAATCATCTTCTACTATCCATGCATGATTTTCCTTTGCCCAGTGGATATATTGTTTTCTCTTGTTGATATCTGTTGTACTGCCTGATGGATAACTATGATATGGCGTCACATGTAATACATCCGCATGATTCTTTTGCAGTTCTGAATTTAAAATACCATTCTTACCAAGCTTCATACGTATAAGTTTTACATTCTCTGTCTCATACATGAGTGAGATTTTTTCGTATGATGGATTTTCAATCGCATATACTTTATCACGCCCAATCATACTCACTAGAATTCCATAAAAGTATTCTGAACCAGAACCAATGATAATCTGTTCTGGGGCCACATAGATTCCACGAACACGTGCTAAGTATGACGCAATCGTTTTACGAAGATACAACAAACCATTCCATGGTGACTTTGTCAGTAATACATCTTGCCGCATACTTAATACTTTGCGTGCAGCCATCGCAAATACATTGGAAGAAAACAGTTTATCATTTGTAATCTGTATTTCCGGTGAGATTTCGATACTACTATCTTCTTTAGCACTAAAAAAATCTTTCTCAAGATAACTTACATAGTATCCACTTCTCATACGAGAAGTGATATATCCTTCTGACGCTAGTAATTCATATGCATGTGCTACTGTTATCACACTGACATTTTCTTTATCTGCCAGGATACGTTTTGAAGGCAGCTTATCCCCTGTTTGATATATTCCATGAATAATATCATTACGAATCTTTAAATAGAGATCCATGTATGCTTTAGTTTTATTGTTCATATTTCGTTCCAATCTGGTCATATAAATTATAACATTTCTGGGTATATGCAGATAACCAGAAACTGTTTAAAATATACACATATTTGGAGGTTTTTATGAATATTTCAGTAAAAAGATTTACTTTAATCGCAATGTTACTAGCGATGACGATAGTTTTATCTTCATTCAGTATCCCAGTACCAGGTGGACATCTATATTTCAATGACTTAGTCATTGTGACTGCCGCACTCATGCTAAAGCCTGTTGAGGCTTTCCTCGTTGGTGGTCTTGGTTCATTCCTTGGTGATTTGTTCTTCTATCCAACACCAATGTTTGTATCACTTGTTACTCACGGTCTACAGGCAGTTGTAATTTCACTATTAATATCCAAGAAAGAGAATCCTACTTTAAAGGACTATATTCTTGCAGTAACTGTAGGTGCGATCATCATGGTTGTTGGATATACAATAGGACGCTCATTTATTTACGCAACTCCAAAGGCCGCAATGCTCAAGCTACCATTCCAGATTGTCCAAGCTAGCTTTGGCGCAATCATGGCAGTCATCCTACATACACGTTTACCACTCAAAAGATTTCTAAAGTAAAAGAATTGCACAAAACGCAATTCTTTTTTATTTCATATTTAACATGTATCCTACATTCTTCATGTAGAACTTTTCCAAATCAATATCATGTGGTGCAGTAGCCCAGATTTGTAAACAACCTGTTAATACAATTGCGGACAACTTCATCAGTTCTACTGGCTGTAAGTCTGTACGAATCACCTTTTCATCAATTGCACGCTTGAAGATGTTTATTAGTACTTGTGCAATTGCTGGCATCTCGCTTGGTTTAGGCATTTCATTTTTCGCAAAGTCATAATTTAGATTTGCTTGAATCACAACCTTTACAATTGGCTTCCCTAATCGGACAAAATACTGGATTGCGGATTGATAGATCGCCCTAATTTGATCTTCCACTTTCGTAAGAGAAGATAATTTAATCATACCCGCATCATCAAATAAAAGTTCTGGCTTAAATACTTCCATAATTAGTTCTTCTTTACTAGAAAAATAATAATAGAAGGTATTCTTTGAGATACCTGCTTCTTTTGCAATGCGATTTACACTAACACTATCGTATGTATGATTGCGGAATAGATTTAACGCAATCTCTCTAATTTCATTCTTCTTGTTATCTTTCATATTATCTCCATGTACTACTTTATCATCATTCTATTACTTAGGGCAAGTGTTATTATAACTTAGTTGTAGTATTTATATTACCGTGGTAATATAAATATGTTCTAAAATGGAGAAAACAATATGTTAAAAGTATTTCGTTATTTAAAACCCTATTGGATTTCAGTAGTAGCTGTCATTGTATTGGTATTCGCCCAAGTACAAGCACAGCTTGCCTTACCAGACCATATGTCAAAGATTATTACCTACGGCATTCAATATGGTGGCATTACAGAGTCTATTCCTTCTGCGATGTCTGAAGAAACTTATAAGCATCTTCAAGTCTTTATGGATGAAGAAAGTAAATCTATCCTAGAAAACAACTATGTTCAAGTTTCTCAGGGTGATACTTCTTATACCAAGAAATATCCTCTAGCAGAAAAAGAAAATATCTATGTTTTAAAGGATCATCCGGATAGTTCTCTTGAAGATGCGATGAAAAAGCCGTTACTAATGACATCGTTACTAGAAAATGAAGAGATAATAAAAAATTTCAAACTAGATAGTTCTTCACAGTTGTATCAAGCACTATCACTACAACCACAACTGAAGGAACAAATTGTAAATCAGTTTGATGCGATGCTTGCGAAATATACTGACGCAAATCTAACTGCCGCACAAACATTAGCTGTCAAGAAAGTTTATCAAGAACTAGAGATGGATACAGCAGCCATACAGAATCGCTATATCATGCAAGAAGGTTTATGGATGCTTGCGATATCATTACTCGCTACAGTTTGTGCGATTGGTTCTGCGTATCTTTCTTCACGAACTGCTACTGCAGCCAGTCGTGATTTACGCCGTGATGTATTTGCGAAAGTTGAAACATTCTCTTCTGCAGAATTCTCACGCTTTTCAACCGCATCTCTTATTACACGTACAACAAATGATATACAGCAGGTTCAAACAGTTCTAACAATGTTCTTACGAATTGTATTGTTTGCACCATTTATGGGATTCACTTCCCTATTTAAAGTCATTCATTACTCTTCCCTTGTTTCCTTGCTTGCATGGAGTGTTGCAGGTTTGATTACACTTATGATTGTTATCTTCTCCTTCACAATTCCGAAGTTTAAACAGTCACAAGAGCTTGTAGACCAATTAAATCGTGTATCTCGTGAACAACTTGAAGGTATGTTAGTCATTCGTGCATTTGATAATGAGAAGTATGAAGAACAACGTTTCAAAAAAGTAAATGATGATATTACAAAACTGAATCTATTCTTAAATCGAGTAATGGGATTACCAATGCCAGTCATGACCTTTGCGTTAAGTGCATTGTCTGTCGCAATTATATGGATTGGCACAAACCAAGTAGATGCAGGTACGATGCAGATTGGTGATATGATGGCCTTCCTACAATACGCAACTGAAATCTTAATGTCATTTATGATCATTGCGATGATCTTTATCATGATTCCTCGTTCCTCTGTTTCCGCAAATCGTATCTTCGAAATACTCGAAACAGAACCTACGATTCATGACCCAGTTGAACCGAAACACTTACCAAAAGAAAATGTACCAATTACCTTCGACCATGTCTCATTTAAATATGCTAATGCGGAAGAAAATGTATTGGAAGATATTCACTTTACAGCTAACCCTGAAGAGACTGTTGCCTTTATTGGATCAACTGGTTCTGGTAAAACTACATTAGTTAACTTACTCCCTCGTTTCTTTGATGTTACTGAAGGCGCAATACGTTTTGGGGATATTGATATTCGTGATGTATCCCAAAAAGAATTACGTAATCGCATTGGTTATGTTCCTCAAAAAGGAATTCTCTTTAGCGGCACAATTGAATCTAATCTTCGCTACGCAGATGAAAATCTAAGTGATGAAAAGATGGAAGAAGCACTCACCATATCACAAGCGAAAGAATTCGTAGACCGTACGCCAAATGGAGTAAATGAGCCAATTGCCCAAGGTGGCACAAATGTATCTGGCGGTCAGAAACAACGTCTCTCCATCGCAAGAGCACTTGCAAAAGATGCACAGGTATATATCTTCGATGATACCTTTAGTGCATTAGACTATGCGACTGACGCAAAACTACGTACTGCACTTGCGGGACTCATCGCTAAAAAACACGCAACAGTATTTATTGTTGCACAACGTATTAGTTCTATCATGCATGCAGATAAGATCATTGTTCTAGATCAAGGTAAGATGGCAGGCATTGGAACACACGAAGAATTATTAAAGAATTGTGAAGTCTACCAAGAAATCGCACACTCACAGTTAAGTAGAGAGGAGTTGGGAGAATGAGTCAAAGACGTATGATGATGAATGCTTCTAACGAGAAAGCAAAAAACTTATCTAAAACTTTATCTACTTTACTAAAGTATCTAAAACCATTCCGCATCGCAATCTTCTTCGTCATTCTCTTTGCGGTTGGCTCAACTATCTTTACAATCATCGGCCCTAAAATTTTAGGGAATGCGACCACAAAGCTAGTCCAAGGATTGATTGCCAAATACAGTGGAACAGGTTCCATCGATATCGATGGAATTAAACATACACTACTTATATTACTTGGAATATATGTCCTCTCTGGCATTCTCTCCTACATTCAAGCATGGATAATGTCAGGCGTTACACAGAAGGTAACCTATCGCTTAAGAGAAGAAATTTCTTTGAAGATCAATCGTTTGCCATTAAACTACTACGATAAACAAACACATGGTGAAGTATTATCTCGTATTACAAATGATGTTGACACGATGTCACAGTCATTAACACAATCGATACAGATGATCTTTACTTCGTTGATTACCATCATCGGTATCCTATACATGATGATTACCATTTCATGGCAGATGACGTTAATGGCATTGGTTATTGTGCCACTTTCTGCTGTTGCGGCAATGTCTGTTGTCAAAAATGGACAGAAGTACTTCATCCAACAACAGAAGACACTCGGTGAAGTCAATGGTCATATTGAAGAGATGTATGGTGGTCATATCGTCATGAAAGCCTTCAATGGAGAAGAGCGTTCCATCAGTACATTTAACAAGATGAACGAAGAGCTCTATACATCTGCTTGGAAGTCACAATTTATTAGTGGATTAATGCAGCCGATTACAAGTTTAATTGGAAATATTGGTTATGTTGGATGTTGTGTACTTGGTGGATACTTATCCCTTCATAATGGCCTTGCAATCGGTGATATTCAAGCCTTTATACAATACGTACGTAGCTTTAATCAACCAATCACACAGACAGCACAGATTATGAATGTACTACAATCGACTGCAGCTGCTGCTGAACGTGTATTTGAATTCCTAGAAGAGCCAGAACAAACTCCTGATAAAGCTGACTCTATCAATATCATGGATAAAAGTGGTAATAGTACTCTTAAGGGCCAAGTCACATTCGAGAATGTAGTCTTTGGTTACACCCCAGAAAAGACAATCATCCATAACTTTAGTGCACACATCAAACAAGGTGCACAGGTAGCGATTGTTGGGCCAACAGGTGCTGGAAAAACTACAATTGTCAAACTTCTGATGCGCTTCTACGAAACAAATAGCGGTAATATCTTTATCGATGGCATGAACACAAAGGATATTGCACGTGGTCAGTTACGCAATAGTTTTGGTATGGTATTACAGGATGCTTGGTTATTCTCTGGCACAATTATGGATAATATCCGCTATGGAAAATTAAACGCAACCGATGAAGAAGTCATGCATGCGGCAGACCAAGCCTATGTAGACCACTTCATTCGCACCCTTGAAAATGGATATCAAACAGTTATTAACGAAGAATCCACAAACATCTCACAAGGGCAAAAACAGTTACTCACCATTGCACGCGCCTTCTTGAGTGACCCTAAGATTCTAATCCTAGATGAGGCAACATCTTCCGTGGATACACGTACAGAAATCTTAATTCAAAAAGGTATGGAAAACCTGATGAAAGGTAAGACATCCTTTATCATCGCACACCGCTTATCCACTATTAAAAACGCAGATATGATCTTAGTTATGGATCATGGTGATATTGTGGAAATCGGCACCCACAATGAACTACTAGCTAAAAACGGGTTCTATGCTAATCTCTATAATTCACAATTCAGTGAAGAAGCAGAGTAAAGGGCGTTGAGCCCTTTTTTCATATCTGCTAAGATAAACATACGAGGTGATTATGATGACACTATTAGATGAGAAACGATTAGAAATTAACGACATTGATACGCAACTTGTTCACTTATTCGAACAACGTATGCACGCTGTAGAAAGTATCATCCAATACAAACTAGATCACCAACTTCCAATCCTAGATACAGGCCGTGAGGCACAAAATATTCTACGCACAAAGGCACTGTTACACGATTCTTATCTTTCTGATTATTTTGAATCTTGGTATCGCTATACTATGCAAGTTTCAAAAGAGTATCAGAAAGAAATCAAAGAGAAATACAATCAGAAATAATTTGTATCACATGCATGCATATAAAAAGCTACGTCAATTGACATAGCTTATTTTTTCTCTTCAAGAATCTTATAAAGTGCTTTATATAAATCCAGTGATTCATCCTGGTTAAGATATACACAAGAACGAACCTTTTCAGGAACATCTGCACAATGCTTCTTCATGTTCTTGCCTTCTTTTGTTAACTTAATCATTACCACACGTTCATCTAGTTTAGAGCGCGTTCTTGTTAACCAGTTCTTATCTTCCATCTTCTTTAATAATGGTGTAATTGTTCCACTATCTAGATATAATCGTTCGCACAACTCACCCACGGAAATATCATCCTTCTCCCATAACACTAAGAAGACGATATATTGTGTATATGTCATTTCAAGTGGTTTTAAGATAGGAGTATACGCTGCTGTAATCTTTCTAGCAGCCGCATAGAGCGGAAAACATAATTGATTTTCCAATTTAAGTGCGTCTATTTTCTGTCCTGCCATGTTTATCACCTATTGTTTCTTTCTCTTTAATTCATCAACATACGCTACCGCAGATAATGCCGCAACGTTTCCTTGACCAGCCGCTTTGATATATTGATATGGTTGTCCTGTAATATCACCCGCCGCAAATAAGCCTAGTAAGTTTGTCTTCATCTGTAAATCAACCTTGACTGCATTTCCTGCAATTTCAAGTCCTGGCACAAGCGAGCCTGGGAATTGTGTTGGTCGTAAGATAAATACACAATCTACCGCATATTCACCCTGATCTGTCTTCAGTTTGTTTGCCTTCATCATACCTGTAATTTCGACAGGTTTTTCATGATGAATTTCAATGTTCTTACTATTTAACTGTGGTTCATCCTTATATTGTGGGAAGTAATATACCTTTTCACATACTTCACCAAGGAAATCAGCTTCTGCTTCTTCTTCCTGACTACCTGCTACAACCGCAACTACCTTTCCTTTATATAAAGGCGCATCGCAAGTTGCACAATAGCTAACTCCACGGCCCAAGAAGTTTTCCTCACCAACATATGGTTTACCTGCCACAACGCCGATTGCCAGGATGACAGAAGTCGCTTCAACCATTTCACTGTTATTTAACTGTAGCGCAAAGTAATCACCCATCGCATAAACATTTGAGACCTTCTCTTCTGTAATCGAGATTCCAAGTTCCTCCAACTGCTGTTGGAATACATTAGCCATCTCTACACCTGTTTTAGATGGTAAACCCAAGTAGTTTAGAATTGGATGTTTCACCACCTGCATCTTTTGGCTCAAGTCCTTTGAACCAAATAAGATAATATTTTTATTGCGCACCTTCGCGGTAATGGCTGCCTCTAATCCTGCTGGGCCAGTACCGATAATTGCTATATCATAACGTGTCATCATTACACTCCTTAATCGTGTTATATTGTATGAAAGATAATTGAATTTTTCAAGGAATATACACACCGCCTGCATGTATGCATGGTATCTCACTAATTCCATTCGCAAAAAGCCATCAAATTACATGATTTCTCTCTATCTCAAGTTATTCATTCTGTGTTAAAATTAAACGCACTATGAGGTGATGTTATGCAATTAGTAATACCTAAAGACTATGATCCTATTCTTGATGTACGACAAACACAAGAAGCCATCAAATATATCCGCGATACTTTCCAAAAGGAGTTTGGAAGAGAGATGCACCTATCTAGAATCTCCGCTCCATTATTCGTTCCAAAGAGTACTGGTTTGAATGATAACCTGAATGGTATAGAGCGTCCTGTATCTTTTGATATCGCAGAGATGCCAAACGAAACAATTGAGGTTGTACAATCTCTTGCCAAGTGGAAACGTTTCGCACTCAAGAAATATAACTTTGCAGTCCATGATGGATTATATACAAATATGAACGCGATTCGTCGTGATGAAGAACTTGACAATTTACACTCTGTTTACGTAGACCAATGGGACTGGGAAAAAGTCATCACAAAAGAAGAACGTACAGAAGCGATGCTAGAGGAAACAGTACGTACAATCTTCAAAGTCATCAAGCACATGGAACATGAAATCTGGTACAAATATCCACACGCAGTGTGTCATCTAGCAAATGATGTATTCTTCATCGATTCCCAAGAATTAGAAGATATGTATCCGGATCTTTCACCCAAAGAACGTGAAGACGCA
Organism: uncultured Solobacterium sp.; assembly: GCA_938041275.1. Lineage (GTDB taxonomy): Bacteria > Bacillota_I > Bacilli_A > Erysipelotrichales > Erysipelotrichaceae > Bulleidia. The sequence goes on along the minus strand of CALISH010000083.1, from coordinate 8,306 downwards.
ATCACCAAAGAAAAGAAATGCGTCTTCATCAAGCGAATTGGTCACACTTTAAAGCATAGTGGAAAGCCACATGATGGACGTGCACCTGACTATGATGACTGGAACCTCAATGGAGATTTATTCTTTTGGTTACCATCACTAGAACGTGCATTAGAAATCTCAAGTATGGGTATTCGTGTCGATGAAAACTCCATCGTAGAACAATGCCATATCCGCAATGCGGAAGAACGTCTCCATTACCCATATCACCAGATGATTCAAAAATGTGAACTCCCATATACAATCGGTGGCGGTATTGGCCAATCCAGATTGTGCATGTTACTGCTGAATAAAGCTCACGTTGGCGAAGTACAAGCGTCCATCTGGCCACAAGATATGGCCGATGAATGCGAAGCACATCAAATACATTTACTCTAATATACTCCAAACGGAGTATATTTTTTCACATACTATATTGCATTACATAATAGTATGTGTTATATTCTACTTGCAAGGAGGAAAAATAATGGATGCACAATTTAAAAAAGGTGTTTTAGAATTATGCGTTCTTTCAAAGTTAGTAAAAGATGACAAGTATGGATACGAACTAACTGAAGATATTTCCCAAGAAATGTCCGTCACTGCCGGGACATTATATTTAATACTAAAAAGACTAAAAGATAATGGTTATCTTGAAACCTATCTTGTGGAATCATCCGGTGGCCCAGCTCGAAAATACTATCATTTAACAGAAGAAGGAAAACTTTATCAACAACAACAGAAAGAAGAATGGATTACATTCGTTCAAAAGGTGGAAAAACTGATATGACAAAAAATGAATACTTAGCAGCTTTGAATCAAGCTCTCGCAAACTACTCTCCAAGTTTTAAGAAAGATATTCTCGATGCCTTCGAAGCACACTTCCAAGAAGGAATTAGCGAAGGAAGAAGCGAAGAAGAAATCATGAATGATCTCGGTACGATTGACGACGTATTAGAAAATATCCATATGATGGGTGGAGAAAAAGAAACTGTTCATAAAGAACAGAAGAGTAAAGACTATCAAGATTTAAAAGAAGGATTATCTACAGCCTTCCATGCGTTTACACGTATCGCAGACGAAGCACTTGGTCATGCAAAAAACTTTACAGTTAATATGGACCGTAAGAAGAATACAGCGCAGTACTATTCAGATCCTCAGACTGAAACACTTCCAGATTCCATCGCTCACTTAGTGATTCACAGCGAGACATTACTGTCATCCTTGGATATAACTCTAGAAAAAGGAAATGAACTCCGCTATGAATTTACCCAGTCACAAAGTATCTTTAGAAATCCTACAACTGATGGAATTCATTGTGAAATAAATGATACAACCGCAACGATTATTGTGTCTGGTAGTGGTGACTTGACCGTTCAAATCCCATCTAGTGTTTCAACAATCACAATGGAAGCACCTGCTGGTGATGTAGATATCAACGATATTAAACTTGATGAATTCAACTGTCATAACAAATCTGGAGATGTCTCTCTTAGCCGCGTTGAAATGAAACGTGCCGACTTTACGATGTTGGCAGGCGACTTAGATGTCTCCGATTCCAACTTCGATGAAATTAGCATGAAGCTATCTGCTGGTGATGTGGACTTAACAAATACAACAGGTAATCTATATGCCAATATCGCAGCTGGAGATATTGATATTCAAAAACACGCCGCCAATGTCATTCAACTCTCCGCAGCTGCAGGCGATATCGATATGGAAGTATCCTCTCCTATCATCGAAGTAAAAACAACTGCAGGTGACATCGATTTAGATGTTCATGGAGAAATCCAAAACATCCAAGTCACATCTACTGCTGGCGATATTGATATGACAACAGAAACAAAAGACTACCGTGCAAGTCTCTCCACAAACTTCGGAGATATTGACTTTGACGATGATTTACCATACCAAAAGCTCCGTCATAAAAAATACATTGTCGGTGATGGAAAAGGTGAAATTGTCATCAAAACAAATGCCGGTGATATCGACTTTCACTAACAGCCTACTATAGGCTGTTTTTTTATTTGTTGATATATACATAAACAAAAAAGAAATCTTAAGGAATACTTTAAAATTGTCACAATTTGTTCGGTATATAATTCACTCGTACATGGCAAATCTAAACACTGTAGAAATCTTGGGCGGAAGGAAATATATATGAAAAAGAGGAATTATTTCGCTGTAATTTTATCATTTTTAATGACATTAACAGCTCTTATCAGTTGGACTAAAACAAACGTTATCGCTGATGGTGTTCCAAAACAAGTTGATGCGACAATCACAAACTTTAGATTTATGAATCTATCTAGAACAAATGTTGGAGATATCTACTATACTGATAACTTCTACTTTAACTTAGATTGGGCAACTAATAATACAGGCGCAACATTAAAAGCAGGTGACTACTTCACAATCGATCTACCTGATACAGTTATGTTCTCAGCAGACTCAAGTCCTGTCGACTTCGACCTCTATGACCAAGATGGATCAGGTGCTGTAATCGCAAGAGCACATATCACTCCAGGTACAACTGGCGCAACCGCAAAAGTAGTATTCACTGACTGGGTTGATAATCGCTACAACGTTAACGGTAATATTCAACTATCTGCTAGATTTGATTTAACAAGAGTTCCTATTAATCAATCTAGTTCATTCACTATTACTGTTAATGCAGGACAACCTAATACTTCATCTTCAACAGGTTCCGTCAATGTTGATGGGCCACAGATTTTAAATAATGAAACGTTACACAAATTTGCTTGGTACGATACAACCAACCCAAATATCGCAAATTGAGAAATTCGCATCAACCATAGACAAGCAATACTACCAAATGCAATTATCCACGATACAATTGTTGGTTCTAATGAAAGAATTCTACCAAATACAATTCGCTTATCTACAGTTCAGATGGACCAGTACGGTAATGATATTGCCGGAACATCAACACCTGTCAATTTAACAGGAAAACTAACAATGTCTGATAACGACCAGACATTTACAATTAATGTTGGGAATATCAATGGGGAACAGTATCGTCTCACATATCAATCTACATATACAGAAGGCACAGACCTAAATAACACCCTCTCACTAACATCTAATGGTCAAACTTATGATTTTGATGCACACTTCACAAGAGCTTACTCCGGAGGCTCTGGTTCAGGAGATCTTGCACACAAAATCAGATTAACAAAGGTTGATGAGGACGATAACTCAGTCACTTTAGCTAATGCAGTATTTACAGTTACACAACCAGATGGCACAACATTTAATCTAACAACAGGTGCCGATGGTACTGTTACTTCCGAAGCTTTAGTACAAGGCACCTATAAAGTCAAAGAGACAACAGCTCCTGCTGGCTATGAATTAAATAACACAGAATATACATTACAAGTAACCGCTACAGATGGTGCGTTACAAACAATCACCGACAAACCAATCAAGACAAATATCTCTGTCACAAAGACATGGGTAGGTCCAAAAGCAGGTCCTATCACAGTTCACTTATTTGCTAATGGAACAGATACAGGTACAACTCTAACATTAGATGATACAAATAACTGGACGGCTAGTTTCACTAATGTACGTAAGTACGATCAAAGCGGTACAGAGATTCAATACACAATCAGTGAAGATGCTGTAAATGGTTATAACACTACAATAACCGGCAATCAAACAACAGGCTTCACCATCACAAACACAGAGCGACCACAGAATCCTACTACACCAAAGACAAGCGATTCTACAAATATCTATCTCTACATTGGAATGATGTTCGTTGGCATTATCGCTAGCGGTTACCTCTTCTCAAAGAGACACTCTTATAGATAGTTAAAGGCTATGCACCATATCCTATACGGAATGAATAGTGCATAGCCTTTTAATTTTAATACTTTAATAGCTCTCTTAATTTATCAGCTATCTTCTCTACTTTTGGTCCATAAATAACTTGTATATGTTTTTCGGTCGGTTTAATAATGCCTATACTTCCAGTTGATTTTAATACGTTATCATCAACCTTCGACATATCTTTTACATCAACTCTTAAACGTGACATGCAGTTATTTACAGCCACAATATTCTCAATTCCACCAAGCCCACTAATAATAGTTCTTGCTGTATTAAATAATTCATTATCTGGAATTGTCTGCTCGTTTACTTCACTATCATCATCCACACTTACATCAATAGAAATATTCTTTTTCTTGAGATAAGAATAGAATACAAAATAGTAGATAGCAGCGTAACAAACACCAACAACAATCACCCAATACCAGTTTGAGCCAGGTTGGAACACACCCCAAATAAAGAAATCAATTAAACCACCACCAGTGTTACCAATTACAACACCTAATAGTGACATCAACATAAAGGATAATCCACCCATAACAGAATGGAACAAGAACAGTTGCGGTGCAATAAACATAAAGGAGAATTCAAGAGGTTCTGTGATTCCCGAGATTGCACTAGCTGCTACTCCAGCAATCATTAATGCCTTAACTTTTCCTTTTTTCTCCTGCGGAGTTGTCTTATAAATTGCATAGGCTGCAGCTGGTAAGCCAAACATCATATATGGCATTTTTCCTTGTCCTAAAAATTTAGTGAACGGTGCCAAATCCGAAATTTGAACTTTATCTATGAATTGAAGGAATATGTTCAAACATCCTTCAACACCCTCATAAACACCGCCAAGTGCTGTCGTTCTAAATAGTCCATTCAGCACATGATGAAGTCCAGTAGGGATTAGTAGTCTTTCTAGTAAGCCATAGATGAATACTCCAAATGATCCAGAACCAGCAATTAATCTACCCAATGCATTTATACCACTGGATACTGGCGCCCAGATAAATGGCATTACCAATCCAAGAAGTCCTGAGCACAAGATAACAATCAATGCGACGAATCGCTTTCCACCATAGAAAGCAATAGCTGCCGGGAATTCTACCTTATGATATTTATTATGTAGGTGTGCCGTTAATAGACCAATGATAATTCCGGCAATCGCTCCCATATCTAGAGTCTGAACGCCTAGAATTGTAGATATCTTCATCGCACTAAAATCAATAACTTCAGTTGCAATGACTAAAGAGCTTCCTACCAAAAATGCATAATATCCGATAAAACCAGCAAAGGCAGCAATTTCTTTATCTTCCTTAGCTAATCCCAAAGATATCGATATAGCAAATAAAACCGGGATTAACGTAAATACGACAGCAGACAACTTAAATAACGCTAAAATAACAAATTTAACTGAAGCAAATCCAAGAAATGGAACTGCAGCAACTACTTGTGCTTTTGATAAAGCGGATGTCAAACCTAATACGATACCACATGCAGCTAATGCAGCAATTGGCATCATCAAACTTCTTCCCAAATTTGAAAAGAATTGAATTATCTTATCCTTCATTATTATTTCCCCCTCAACGTTTTAATGTAAATCTGGCCACATACCCTTATTTGCAATAATTAATGCATCTAGAATTTCTCTTGCTTTCTTAGCATCATTGATTAATCTATTTAATGTTAATGCTTGAAGTGCCTTTTGATATGACTTCTCGTAATATGCGTCAATTAATAATTTTTCAGATGATACTTGTTGAGCTAATAAACCATAGTAGAATTGAGGAATATTACCAACTGCCATTGGTCTAGGGCCATTAATTCCTAATTCACATACGACTTCTACCATTGCATCATCTTGAAGATTATTGATTGCACCATTATTCTCCACAATGACAATAAAACGAGTATTCTTGTTAAATGCAATTGCTTCTGCAACTTTAATCATCATTTCTGCATGTGCATCAGAAATGCTATGGAAGCCTTCACCTAATTTGCCATTTGCAATAACTTCTCTACATTCCTTGAAAACACGTGTTTCTCTTCCTGCAATTACTTCATCAGCACGAGTATATTCATGATCCAAATGATTATATTTATATTCAGGATACAAATAATATCCATCATATGTATTTGGAAGATAGTCTGGGAAATCATTCATAATATCTTGTACAAATCCATATGTCTCTAGCCATGATGGATCTCTCTGTTCTGCATCTTGTGGTAGAAAGCCCTTCTCAGCTACAATTTGGCGAATCTTTGGCAATAAGTCCTCACCTGTATGTTTGTCATAAACATGTGTAAACCATCCATAATGATTTAATCCAAAATATACTGGGTCTAAATCTTCCCATGAACATCCTAGTAATCTGCTAACCGAACGAATAACATTCTCAGGTTGATCGCAGATGTTCAAAATTCTCTTATCACTTGGAAATTCTCTTCTTAACGCTTCTGCAACAATTGCGGCTGGATTTGAATAATTTAATATCCATGCATTAGGCGAATATTGTCTAATCTGACGAACCGCAATAATCATATCAATTGTAGAACGTAATCCATAAGCCATTCCACCTGCGCCACATGTTTCCTGTCCAATCTTACCTAGTTTAAAAGGAATATGTTCATCCTCTCTTCTCATCTGCAATCCGCCTGAGCGCATCTGCATGAATACAAAATCCATATTCTCATAAGCAGTTTTTGGATCAGTCGTATAAGAAAATTCTAGCTCCTTGAATCTTTCTCCAAATAGGATCTTTCCAAATTCTCCAATTACTTCTTGTCTTTCTGCATTATTATCAAATAAGACTAATTTTGCAATTGGGAATTCCTCCTTAAGACGTACAAACGATTTCAAAAAACCTGGGGTATATGTACTTCCACCACCCACAATGCACACATTATATTTCTTCATAAATTGTTCCTTCTTTCTTACATTCATGTATGTATAGTTAAAGAATAGTCAATTCAGCTAGCACTGTAAATAATTCCAAGTTATATAGATTATAATTTCATATTTAGAAAAAATTCCAAATTATGGAATTTTTTTCGCATATCTAATATCTTCTTATATAATATACAGTATAGAGGGATTTAATTATATGATTGATTTTAATTTGTCAGAGCACGTTCTTTCCTCGCTCAATCAAAAGGAATTAGATTTACTAAAATATATTTATTTAAACTCATCTGCTATTGCACGCCAAACCATCCAACAATTTTCGAATCGCGTGCATGTTTCTTCAAGTTCAATTTTACGTTTCTGCAAAAAGTTAGGTTTTTCTGGATTCTCAGAATTGAAATATAATATCCGCACTAAGTCTAATAGCTCATCCTCTCATATAGAAAAGGTAACATCATTAGAAAATATTACAAAGAATATCCTAACTGACATCGAAGGGTCTTTAAGTTTTACAACTTCAGATGATATTCATAGTATTATCTCTCTATTAGATTCTAATAGAGACTTATATCTGTATTACCCGAGTGGTATTACAGATACTGTTTTAGATTATCTTGAACGTCAGTTACTTCTTTGCGGGCGTCATAATGTTTTTCAAGTTCATTCACCAAAGACGGCCAATCATCTTTTTCCAATCGTCAAAAAAGATACTATATTTATTTTTATTAGTGCCTCAGGCACTTCCATTAAAACTGCACAACTCGCGAAAAACGCCTCTTCGCACGGTCTTACATGTGTATCAATTTCTCCTTTTTCGCAAAACAATCTATCAAATAGTTGCCAATATAACATTCGCTTTTTCACATCACCAAAAGATAATAATGGAGCAGAATATACATCAAGATTTGTTATATTCTTTGTAATTGATATTTTATTAAACTTATATCGTGAAAAACTAGGAAGGAAGTAATGTTATGTTAGAAACCGTCAATATTTCAGAACTCTCAACCACAGAAATACAAGCATATAAATTTATTCTTGATCATATTTCTATAATACCTAGTTTGGGAATATCCGAGCTTGCAAAGAAAGCATTCTGTTCAAATGCATGCATTATTAGATTACTAAAAAAATTAGGATATGCTTCCTATAGCGATTTTAAATATTCTATTAAACAAAGTTTATATGCAAGTTCCACTCAAGAAATATATAATACACATCATGCAAAAGACAAAATTAAAGCTATCTTTGATTCATTAGATAATTCAAAAATTTTAAAAATTTGTGAATTCATAAAAAATTCAAGTGCCATATATATTTATGGTCATAACATGTCCTCTGTTCCCGCTAAATACATGCATGAAGTGTTGATGTCCCTCGACTATCCATCGATACTTCTCGAGTGGAAAGACGTTCTCCTACCACTTTCAAATAATTCCACAGAAAATGATTTAATTATTCTGTTTACAGAACACATGCATAAGGCTTATTTCCCTGTCATTAACAATTTTAGTAAAAATAAATCAAAGATTGTTTGGAT
>CALISH010000082.1 GCA_938041275.1 uncultured Solobacterium sp. | reverse complement strand
TATCAACGATACTTACATACTCCATTGCTTTTTCAACTGTATCCATAAATGGTGTTTCCATTGTTTCAAAGCCCATGATGATACCATATTTGGCTGCCATCTTGGTAGCGATGTGAAGATTCTTGATAAACTGTTTCTTGGTTTCTGCACTACCTTCCTTGTAGTAGACATCATATCCAGCTAATTGAATAATTCGGATTCCTAAATCTTGTGCAAGGTAGATAGCCTTCTCCATGATCTCTAGACTTCTTTCTTCAATCTTTGGATCTAGATCACCAAGTGGATATTTACGATGTCCACTTAGACACATCGTATGAATAGGAACACCCGTCTTTATGATTGCTTGTTTGATATCGTTTCTTTCTTCTTGATCCCAATCCAAGCGAGCTAGTTTATCGTCCGTTTCATCGATAGAAATCTCCAACCAATCAAAGCCAGATTCTTTACAGATAGCTAGTTTTTCTTGCCAAGATAATTCTTTTGGCATGGACTTTTCATACATGCCCAAACGATAATCTTTATTGTCCATAATATGCATTCTTTCCGTGTTTACGTAGGTAATGTTTATCCAAGAGTTCCTGCTGCATATTTCCCTTTTGTGGGTTTAACATGTGTGCATGGAAATTCATAAAGCAGATTTCTTCTAATACAACTGCGTTATGTACTGCATTGAATGGATCTGTTCCCCAAGTAAAAGGTCCATGACTATGTACGAGTACTGCAGGTACATCATCCGGTTCTTTATCCTTGAATGTTTCAACGATGACATTTCCTGTTTCCAGTTCATACTGTCCTGCGATTTCTTCTTCACTCATCTTTCTTGTACATGGTATTTCACCATAGAAGTAGTCACCATGTGTCGTTCCCATCGGTTGAACACCTACCCCAGCTTGAGCAAAGCTAACTGCCCATTTACTATGGGTATGTACGATACCACCGATATGTGGGAAGTTACGATACAACACTAGATGTGTATCTGTATCGGAAGATGGCTTGTATTTACCTTCTACCTTTTCACCTGTTTTTACGTCTACGACAACCATATCTTCTGGTTTGAGTTCATTATATTCAACACCAGATGGTTTAATAACCATCAAACCTTTTTCACGGTCGATACCGGAAACATTTCCCCAAGTAAAGACTACAAGTCCATTTCTAGGCAACATCATATTTGCCTCATATACTTTTTGTTTTAATTCTTCTAACATAGTTATTCCTCAATCGTGTACAGTGCAATCTCATCTGTTTCGCGATTTGATACGAAGATTTTCTGCACATCTCCATCTTTAAACGCTAATGCGTTTGTAGGACCTGCATTACGATCTAAGTTTTCACTGACATATGTATTCGTATCTGCATCGTAAGATAAAAGATTTAACTCTAGTTCATTCCTACGATAACCATAGATTCCATATACCTTTCCATTCATTTCTAATGGATAGATTGCATGCAAGAATGGCATCTTTCTTTCATCTTCCCAAAACTTTTGGTAAGATCCATCTACTAGTTTATAGACAGCTAATGTATCACCATGGAATGGTGAGAAAGTCATGAGTTCCTTTTGTCCATCCTGATCAAAGTCTAGATACAACATATCGGAAGCAGGATCGGTTGTAAGTTGTTCATATGTCCATTCGCTATTTTCATCAGCTGGTGGAACGACCTTAAAGATTCCGTTCTTTGTGCCGACTACGGCAATCTGATAATCCTCTTCTTCTGTCTTAAAGAAGCCATGGTTTTGAGTCAGACCACTGATGAGTGGTGTAAGCTCTAACTGATGATCTTCATCAAAGATGGAGATATCTTCCGGTAACTTAGCTACCCACACTCTTCCAGGACAAGTCCAGTCATCTTTAAATGCATGTGCACTTTTTAGTGTACAAGCTACAAGATATTTCTGATGATTTCTTTCAATTACACCAAAGCGATGGACGAATGGAAGCTTGCATAGTGTATGAATCTGCCACTCGCCATCTTTTCTGAGATAGTATACGATCTTGGAATCTGCCCCATTATTTGGAGAGTAGAACTTCCAAGTCGCAAGGAGTGTTGGATATGTCTGGTTTGGATACTGCTCTAGTGACATCACACCACCAGGTCCATCCCACAACTTCTCTACAAAGTTTCCCTCATAATCATATAAGTAACATGGGTCTTCCTTTTCAGCAGCACATGCAAGATAGTTCTTTCCATCAAATTCTACCTGTGCTAATGCATAACACTTATTCAATGTACCCAATACTTTCTTATTTACTTTCATTCAGTAAACCTTTCTAAAAAGCTACTGCTTAGCAGTAGCTTTCGTTGTTATTCTGCAAAGCCTGCTTCTTTTAAAAGTGCTTGCGCTTCTTTATCTGATAATACGTTTTTCATACCGCAGATCTTAACGCCTTTTTTCTCTGCATCGGTAAACATGTTCTTAAAGTTTAGTGGGCAAAATACAACATTATATTGAGTTGCCGCACTCTTACCTTCCGATAAAGAACAGTGATGAATTGTAGATACCTCTACACCTAAATCTTTACATGCCTTTTCCACTCTCATCTTCATCATCAAAGATGTTCCGGCTCCATTTGCACATGCGACTAAAACTTTAATCATTTGTTGTTCACTCCTTCTTTACTTTTTCTTTATAAGCTTCGTAATCCTCTACACATAAGAAATATGTATCTGGATGCTTACGATATTGTAACTGTGGAATCAAGATTAATACTACTAAAATGATTGCTAAACCGATGAATCCTGCGTACTTCATGATTACTGTGAAGATTGGCCATACAACTGCCCAGTCCCACATACCTAGGTAACCACCATTAGCCGCAAGTCCTACTGCACCAGCGATTAATGCACTACCGAATACTTGGCATAAACCTGAGATGAATGGGAATAACATAGCAGCCTTTATGCCGCCCTTATTATTTGCGTATACAGCGATTGTTGCGTTATCAAAGAATACTGGAACGAAACCTGCAATAACAATTGTTGGAGACTTCAATAGTAGTAATGTGATGATAGCGATAAACTGACCTAAAGCACCGAATAAGAAACCGATAGTTACTGCATTAGGGCTACCAAATCCATATGTAGCTGCACAGTCGATACCAGGAACAGCACCAGGTAAGAATGTATTGGAAATACCTTGGAATGAGTTTGTTAATTCTGTTACGAATGTACGTACACCAAGTTGTAAGATAGCTAGATATACAGCGAACTTAAGTGATGTATCTACTACATACATGAAGAAGCTTGCGCCTTCCTTAAGAACCTTTGTTTCAATGAAGTAATCTTTACCTAATACAGCCATGATAGCACCAAAGAAGATCATCATTAAGATAGCTGTAGAAACCATGTTTTCATTGAAGATTGACATGAAACCAGGTAATTGGATATCTTCAATTCTCTTAGAATTCTTCTTATTGCCAAATAACTTCTTGGATAAGTATGAGAAGAATGCGATACCAAACATCTGTTGGTGAGCTACACAGAAGCCACCACCGTCTGTTAAGTCCTGAGAAATTTCAACTGTGAGGTTAGAACCAACTGCCCAGTATAAACCAAGAATGAGTGACATGATAATTAACATTGGTGTATCACCCAACTGTGGGAAGCAGAATAGAATTAACCAGAATGCTGTTGCGGCCTGTTGCATTTGCACATGACCTGTTGTGAATACTGCACGTAATTTTGTAATCTTGTTAAACTTAACAAGAACTAAGTTAAAGATAAATGCAATTAATAATAGGAACATTACTTGTGAAAAGCTACGTCCAATTCCTTCCATTGCTGACTGCACTGCATTTTGTCCGAAGTATGGATCGATAACCATTGCATCTAAGTTAAAGCGATCTTTTAATCCAACAAGAATTGGTCTGAAGTTACTTACTAATCCACCAGAACCTACGCTCAAGATTAAGAAACCAACTGTTGCCTTGATAAAACCAGCTAGTGAATCGTACCAAGTCTTTTTCTGAAGAATGTAACCAATTAAAACGATTAAACCAATAAAGTATGCTGGTTTGGTCAAGATATTACTTGCGAACCATACCCAAATTCCATATAAAACGCTCATATTTCCCCCTAATTATATTATTTGTATTTTTCGATGACATTTCTTAAGTCGTCATCATTATGAATTTCTAATAGGTCATTTACGACCTCTTCATTCATTAATAGTTCAGATAGCTGCATCATATTATTTAGATGTTGATCATGATTCACAGCAGCGAGTGTAAAGAATAGCCTTGCGTCTTTTTCTCTATCATTATCGTCGAATGCAACTGGCTTCTCTACCTTCATAAAACCAATACCAGTTTTGTATACACCCTCTGCACCTAGCGTAGAATGCGGCATTGCTACATTAGGACAAATCACGATATATGGTCCATATTCTGTAACACATTTAATGATTGCTTCTACATAACGATTATCGATGAACCCTTGTTCAATCAACGTTTCTCCACACCCTTTGATGGCATCTTGCCAGGTTGGAAACTCTTGATGGTAGCTAGTCAGATGATTATCTAGTATTTCTTGTAATAACATTTATTTTCTCCAATTATAGAATACTTGGGAATGGAACATTACGCTCCTTTGTAAAGCAGTCTTCGAATCCACGACGATAGTGGAACTTCAATAAGTCTTTATCTAATGGCCATGTATACTTACCACCCACATCCCAAATGAATGGATGGAACTTATACTTCAGTGTATCCTTCTTGAAGTTATATACTAACATTATTTCTTCAGGATCCGCTTTCATATTTGTCCATACATCATGGTGTAAAGGAATAATTACCTTTGCGTTAGTCGCTTCACCCATTCTACACATATCAACAGATGTCATCTTATCTTGGCATCCTACAGGGTTTTCACCATACGCACCAAAGGCAATATCAATATTGTACTTCTTACCGATGTCCGCATAACAAATACTATAGTGTGAATCACCAGTATGATATACAGTTCCTGCAGGCATCTCGATTAAGTAGTTGACTGCTTTTTGATCCATGTTTGTAGGACAGATACCTGCAATGTCTTCGCCAACTTCCGTTGTGACTAGACATGTTCTGTCGTAGGACTCTAATACATGAATCTTTGTATCCTTGATTGTAATTATATCCCCTGGCCTAACAACCTTACAGCGCTCTTCTGGAACGCCCCAGCCGACCCACTTTTTCACACACTCCAATGGTCCAATAAACGGCACATCATCGCTACAATTCTTTAATACAGCTGCCGCAAAGAATGGATCGATATGATCGTTATGATAATGAGTCGCTAATACTGCATCACACTTTGTTACACCAAATGGATCATAAACAATTGGTGCTGCACGCAGATTAGGCTGTAGATTTTCAACGCCCATCATATTTCGCATTTGATGGTATGGGGCCATGGATGATACTTTTTGTGTTCTCTTTCCATTACCAAACCATAAGTCGATTGCGATGTTTGTGTCATTTTCTGTTTTAAACCATACACCTACACATCCCAACCACCACATTGAAAATGTACCAGGTTCAACAACTGTGTTGTCAATCTCTTCATTTAGCCATGTCCCCCATTCTGGGAATGCGCCTAAAATCCAAGACTCCCTTGTAATTTCATTTACTTTTGGCATGATAACCTCCTTTGTGATGGTTTTATCATACCAACTCATTTTTTGATTATCAAAGAATTATATGTTCATTTAATCGTTTTTACGACTTATTTGTTTGATTTAATCATTTTTATATATTTGTATAGTATATTTTAGCGTGATTTTGATAAAATCAAAAAGTTTTTATGATTGTTCATTCATTAAATGATATAATCATTTTGAAAAATGGAGAACGAACTATGAAAGTAGACTATCAGATTGTTCAAAAACGTCGTGATGACATTATGATGATTATCCAAAAATTAGGAGATGTTACTGTAAAGCAGTTGATGAATGATTTCAATGTTTCCGAGATTACTATTCGCCGCGACTTACAATACTGGGAAGATCGTGGAGCCATCATTCGTTACCACGGTGGCGCAAAAATCGTTCAACATATGGTTGACCATGATAATAGCGACTTTACAAACGAGCGTTATAAACATGCAATCGCAAAGATGGCAGCTAGTTACATCGAAGATGGTGATACTGTATTTATCAATACAAGTTCTACTGCCCTACTTATCCCACAGTATATATTAAACAAACGTTGTACCATTATTACCAATAATGCCAAAATGGTTCTTGTGAAACATAGCCCTTTGATCAGTATTGTATTAACCGGTGGTGAGCTACGCTATCCAAAGGAAGCGATGGTTGGTGATTTCGCACTTAATAATTTATCCAAAATTCGTGCAAATAAATGTTTCTTAGGTTGTAGTGGGATTAGTAATACAAGCGGTGTTACTACAGCAATTTTCTCTGAAACTGCAATTAATGAAACTATGGTAAGGAACACCCTAGGAAATATTTTTATAATTTGTGATTATACGAAGATTGGACAAACACATAATTATATTTCCGCAAATATGAATAAAATTAATTTCCTTATCACGGATATTAACGCCCCTGATGATGAACTATTAAAAATACAAGAATCAAATCCAAACATCATTATTCATACAGTTGAACCACTTAGTTCCACAGCAATCAATCATGAATAAAAGCAGAGCATAACCCTGCTTTTATTTTAGTAATTATATTATGCTACAACCGGTTCAATATTCATCATATTACAGAATTTAATTAAATCATCTTTCACATCGCCATAAACCCATGCATAGTGTTGTCCAAAATATTCTTGCTTGGAATGGAAATCTCTGGCATCAGCAACTGTAAAATCTACAGCTAAACGACATTCCTCGCGTAAGAAGTCGTCACACCCATTTATTGTTCCTGTTGCAATCATCATCTTATCCATCTTTGGACTCATATTTATCATCGTTATCTTTTCTCCAGTATCTTGAGCGAAATCGTATCTCATCGTTGCGCCCCATTTGCCCTGGGTAAATGAAACATAATCAATTGGTAGGTCCGGTTTATCAAAACCCTTCATTCTTCTACATGGAACATCATGTAATATTCTCATCTGATTATTGTTAATATCCTTCAACATAACCATACAGTTACCCATATGTGGAGCTGCAAAGAATAAATTCATAAGAACTGATAGAGAAACAACTGATCCAACATCTGCTGCACAAGCTGCTGGTATACCTTCATCCTTAAGTAAAGAATTTGTTAAGCAGAAGGTAAGATGTCTAGCATTTAATTGGCGGGTAGCACACATTTCAAAACATGGGATAGTAAATGCATTACATTCAGAAGCATTTAACTTATTCTTTATAGCAATATAGAAAACAAAATAGAAACGAACGTCATTTACGACATTCTCTGCTGGCATATGCATTCCATGCGCTTCAGCAACTAATGTATCCGCAATTTCTTGTGCTCGCTTATTATCTTCTTCAGACATTTCATCTAAATCTTTAAAAAATTCTACACCACTACAATTTAATATTTCCATACCAAATTTATCTGTAATATCTTGCAAGTTAATAAATGAACTTACACAACCATAAGACAGTACATTGGTTCTTACTGCAAACATTAGTTTTGTTTTTGAAATTGCCTTAATTGCACGTTTCAATCGGAAAAACTTATTTAAGTCATCATAGTTTAGTGCATTACAAATATCATGAATACCTAATGCATGCAAATTTGCAGATGCATCAATTCCTCCTAAACGAGATTGAATACTATTTGATAATGGACAGAATGCGATAGCGCGATGCGACCTCTTAGCAATAATTGTTGATACATACGAAACTAATCTTGTCCCTGATATTAAGTAAACATCGACAATACTATTGTTTTCCAATACATTACTGATTTCTTCTTCTTTTACATAAAAATCTTCATGCCACTCCAAAAATTTTGGAGGTAATAAATTCACCAAATTATGATCAATGTATTTTTCTAAATCATCAACAAATAAATCATTCGCCTCCATTGCTCGTTCTCTATCATATTCATAACTTAGTTCTTTTCCACATCCATATCGACAAGGTCCCATAAATTCATGAATATGCATCAAACTAACAAAAACAGGTTGTACATTTAGTTTTAATTTTAACGCGCTTGTATTATCTAAGTGTTCCATATACTTTTTCTCCTCTAAATCTAGTACCGTTTTAAATTATTCGCAATTTTCATCAGGAAAATTATCCTTCATTAATTGCACCAAAAACTTTTCAATGGTTTTATTATCAAAAATATTTTTTACAACAATCTTTTCGTAATTTCCAGGTGGTAATGTTGATACCCATTCAGGTGTAGAAATTACAATATCAGTTGTAGGTAGGAATGAAAGAGCCTCACCAAAAGAACATGATTCTAAATCTACATCTATATTATGATTGTCGCAGATTTTTTTTACATTAATTTTTGTAATAGTACTTGTACCCATACCATTACCGCAAACACACAGAATATTAATCATATTATTTCTCCAATTTCTATGCTGCTGGTGTAATACCCAACAACGATCCAATAAACTTCAAGAATGCTGTTATTCCTAACCAAATTGTTGAATAATCAGAACTTCCTTGCCACCACAGCAGGTTAACTAAATGTATTACAAGTGCTGAACCTAGTATCTGAATCAAACCATTGATTGTGACAATTAGTGCGGAAGCTTTCCAACCGCCATAGTGATTTGCATAAATTGATATTGTTGCATTATCAAAAAACAGAGGAATAAATCCAGGTATCAAGAATATTGGTGATTTAAACACCACTAATAGTAGTAAACCAACTAATTGTCCTATTGTTCCAAACATTAATCCCAAAACAACAGACTTAGGTGCAAATGAGAATAATGCAGCACAATCTACTCCTGCAACTGCCCCAGGTAAGATTTTTTCCGAAATTCCTTTAAATGACATCATAATTTCGCCAACAAACATTCTTACGCCAGCAAGTAATACAAAGATATTTGCGGTGAGAGTTAGCGATGTCCAAAGAAGGAATATTACATTATTAGAAAGACCAACTTGCTTTAATCCATCAGCACCCCTTAGCCAGTCAATACCATCTTTTCCAATGATAACGAAAATAATAATTAAAGAGATAAACATCATTATAAACGTGGCGATAACATTATCTTGTAACGCACTTAATGATGCTGGCAATTTTTTCTTCTCAATATTATCTTTTTTAGGGTCGCCAATAAATGGCGCTAACTTATATGCCAAGAAATTAGAGAACATCTGTTGATGAGCAATTGTGAAATCTGCACCTGTAATTTCTTGGGTAGGTTTAATTAGAAGAGTTGAGAAGACACCCCAATATAATGCAGTAATTACAGAAGCTATCGCAATTGTAGCAACTGCTCCAGTATTTAAAAATTTCCAAACTAAGAATGTAGTTATTCCCGCTTGTACAATCATTGCATTTCCCGTCAAATATAGAGCTCGAATGTGTGTATATTTTCTAAGTGCAACCATCACTACATTTATTAAGAATGCAAACAAAAGTACATAGATACCCCAAGAAGCACCGGTACCATCACCTAATATTTTATCCATCACCTCATAGGCTGCTGTCATTGTCGGATAAGTATTTAGTCCTGCACCTTTGAGCCCTGTAATCGTTGTTACAGCTGTAATAACCTTATTGAAATTGCCAATCAGTGCTCCCGATCCCATTCCCATCACAAGAACGCCAATAGAAGCTTTAATTGCACCTATAATTGCTTTTTGGATTTTTTGTCCCATTGCCAAATAGCCAATCAAAACAACTATAGGGATTAGTAAAAACGGCTGTCCAAGAATCTGTCGCAAAAATAAATTGAGAATTTTATCCATATTATATCCTCCTTTTCAAATTATATGGTTCTCTATTTAATGGGCTAATTATAATCAGTAATTCTTGTAATCAATTTTATGTTTTAATCCAGTTTTATAGAATTTTATTACTCACAAATTTTGCTACACCATCATTTTCATTTGAATCTGTCATAAAATTGGAACACAGAATTAATGAGTCTGATGCATTAGACATTGCTACCTTATATTTCGCACGTTTGAATAAAGAAATATCATTATCAAAATCTCCAAACGCAATAGTTTTTTCACTATTTATAAAAAGGTATTTCTGTAAATATTTTAATCCATTATCTTTTGATGCTAGTTTGTGACACACACTCCAATATCTTTCGCCAGTTTGCTCAAAACGAACATTTTCATTTTTTATATTTGGATATATACCACTAATGTCAGAATCGTTTTCTAAATATATAACTATTTTCAGTAGTTTAGATATATTATCAACATCATCAACACTATTAATATTTTTTGTGTATAGTAAATTATTTGATTGTTGATCTACTTCAAATTTTTTAACTCTTTGTATCTTTTTTTCAATCTCTTCATTTAATAAAAAATAATACATCGTAGAAGATGAGTATGCTACGAATCTATACTTATTACTTATTAAATAGTTAATTATATTTCGTGCATCTTCTACCCCAATATTTTTTTCGTATATTGACCCCTTTTTTTTACAGTCATAAACATACGCACCGTTATCAGATATCAAATATACATTTTCATTTCCAATTTTCTCTATTATCTGTTTAGCCATATGTACATTTCTGCCTGTAGCAATACATATAGCAACATTATTTTCTCTTAATCTATTTATAACTTCTATTGAATATGTAGTAACCATTTTGCTATTTGTCAATAATGTTCCATCTAAATCCGACACAAACAATTCAATATCACTAATTCTTTGATTATCGCTAATTATTTTTTTGACTTGTTCATTCAATTCTCTCAATAAATTTGAATAAATTTTTTTGCCTTTAGTAACCGATGAGAGAGTTGTATCACCAAATGATCCATTCGGATTAAAGCTATCCCATTTTATTGGTTTTAAATCCGCAATATTATCATCAGAATTGCTTAACTTATTATTCCGGATGTCATCAGGGGACAAATACATCATTAAAGATACCTCTATTTCACCTGCATGCCATATATTATGTTTAAATGTTATTTCTTCAATATTCTCGCATATTCTCTTCATATTATTGGAGTTAATATAATAAATATTATTATATTGTTCGTACAATGATCTTGCACACTGCTTTATTACTTCTTGATTTCCATTATGAAAAGAATAAAATATTATTTTTTTTGCACTGGCTTTTTCTAATGAGAGAGCTATATCACAAATATAATTTTGTATATTGGTTGGAGTTATAGAAATTGTTCCAGGAAAATTTGAAGAGCTCCAAGTCTGACCAAAAGGAACTAGAGGTAAATGTGCCAAATTAAACCTTTCGCACAAATCATTTGTAATATGCATGCATATTATATTATCTGTATTTAGCGGAAGTACATAACCATGTTGTTCCACACTTCCAAGTGGCACAATTATTGCATCACATAAAAGAATTTTTTTCTTAGCTTCAATATATGTCATTTGAGACAAATCATACATAATAATTACCTCCTCAAAATAATTTATTACTATGAATAGACTCACATTTAATTACTCAATATAATTTTTATTTAGAAATAAGATCCTGTCGCAGATTCAACTGAAATATCAGAAATTGCATCAACAAGTTTATCTATCTCATCCTTAGTATTATAGAAATATAAAGAAATCCTAACAGTAGATGATTTTTTTATTACTTCGTTTAAAGTTTTCGCACAATGATCACCACTTCTAACCGCTATGCCACGACTAGAAAGAAAACTAGCTGCATCCAAAGCAATAACACCATATGCACTAAATAGAATTGGACCGGTATCCGAATTCTGATTTAAAACTTTGATATTTGTTAAATTTGCTAATCTATCTAGTAGATATTTTCGCAATTTCTGTTCATAACGATATATATTACTCATACCAATTTCCATCAGATAATCTACTGAAGCACCCAATCCTATCACTCCTTCAATATTCGGTGTTCCAGCTTCAAACCTATATGGAATACTTTTAAGAACTAATGTTCCATCTGTTTGAAATCTATATGACATATCGCCACCCATTAATAGTGGGTCCATCTTTTCTAGTAGATTATATTTTCCGAACAATATGCCTACCCCATCAGGCCCACACATTTTATGCCCACTAAAAACCATAAAATCACAATCTAGATCTCTAACATCTATCGGCATATGTGGTACAGACTGAGCACCATCTACAGCAACAAGCATATTATGATTATGTGCAACTTTACAAATTTCTTTTATTGGTCTAACACCGCCTAGCGTATTTGTTACATGTGCAATCACAATTGCTTTCGTTCTTTCGTTAATAGATTTTTCCAATTTATCTAGAGATATACTTCCATTTTCTTCAACATCTATATATTTGATTTTTATACCATATTTTTTTTCAAGTCTGAAAAATGGAAGCATACTTGATGCATGTTCAATTTTTGTAGTCAAAATAACATCACCAGATTTTAATAGATTTTCTCCAAAACTATACGCAATCTGATTTAATCCTTGCGTTGTATTAAAAGTGAATATAATCTCTTCACTTTTACAATTGATTAATCGAGCTAATGACGTTCTAGTTTGATCAAAGAGTTCATTGTTCTCGCGTGCAATTAAATACTCTCCTCTATGTATATTAGACGTACTATTTTCATAGAAATTTTTTATTCTCTCAAGTACACATTTAGGCTTAAAAGTCGTTGCAGCATTATCAAAATATATATAATTAGCGTTATTTGAAAAAATAGGGAAATCTGTACGTATTATATTAACATCCATATTTATCACCCAAAATTATAATTTATACATCTTTATGCTTATACAATAATTGTTTTCTTTCTTTAGTTCAATCGTATTATATGATTGAAACAATAATTTTATGATACTTTCAATCAGTATAATTGCATTAAATTAAATTTATAATTCTTATATTTAACCAAATTCTTAAAAGTAATTCTAATCTGGCATATTTTATGTACAGTCTCTCCTATATAGTACTAATAGATAAACAAGGAGGGTTTCACCCATGAAAGAAGCTTATATAACAGTTACAGGAACATTCTACCGCTACGGTACAGAAATGGTTGAAAAAGGAGATATCCTTTATCTCAAGAAAGATACTAATAACGAATATGATACAGAATCCATTCAGGTAAATCATATCCCTTTTGGTAAAATCGGATATGTCGCAAATAGCGTTCGAACTGTGATTGGAGAATGTATGAGTGCTGGTAGACTTTATGATAAAATTGGACAAACTGCAGAAGCAGTCGTTACCTTCAAATCCGAGGATTATATTATTTGTAAAGTTGTTTTAGATCCTTCTTTTTCTGAAGTCCGAGCTTACCAGCAGAATGCATGTAACGAAAAATAGCCTTACGGCTATTTTTTTAATATCTTCGATAATATGAAACCAATGATTAATCCAATCACAGAGAAGATTACCCATGCAAATCCAATCTCATACATTGGTAATTTCTGATATAGATTTATTACTCCATCCGTAAATGCACTATGCATGAATGTATAGGATGGCTTAGAGAATGTATCCATAAATGCTGCGATAATTGTTGCGATAATCGTAGATTGATAGATTATCTTATTCTCTCCCACAAAACTACCAACCAGCAACAATAATACGAATACGATTGTAATTGGATATAAGAATAGTAATGCAGGTAATGAGTACTTAAGAATACGATCTAATCCAAAGTTTGATAAAAGGAATGAGATGAGAGTAAATCCAATTGCATAAATGCGATAAGATACTGTCTTTGGGAATACTTCAACAAATGTTTCAGCACATGATGTAACAAGACCAATCGCTGTCTTTAAACACGCAAAAATCATAATTCCTGCAAGTAATACATTTCCTACAGAACCATAATAATGTTTCGCAAGGATTGCTAAGGAAACGCCACCATTTTCACTCACACCTTGTAATAGTACAGATTGTGCACCTAAGATCGTTAATCCAAAATATATTAGTGTCATTAACGCAACTGCTATCACACCACTTTTGAGTGTAATCTTTGCGATTTCTTTTGCATCTTTGATATGGAATTCTTTGATTGCGTTAATGAGTACAATCGCAAATGCCAAAGATGCTAAGGCATCCATCGTGTTATAGCCTTCTAGAAGACCTGTAAAGAATGGTTGTGATATATAACCATCTGTTGGTTGTACTGACGTAAAGGAACCAATTGGTTTAATAAATGATAATGCCAATAAACAGAATAATAAAACCAAGAAGATAGAGTTAATATATTTGCCAATCCACGTCATAATCTTCGATGGACGTAATGAGAATAATAGTACTAGTGCAAAGAAAATCAGCGTATAGATGAATAATCCAAGTTGTGTTTGACCAGTTGTAATAAACGGTGTAATACCGGTGGTAAAACTTACTGTTGCTGTTCTTGGAATCGCAAATAATGGACCAATACTTAAATATAGAATGACTGTAAAGAAGTAACTAAACCATGTAGATACCTTCTTTGAGGCATCAAATAGTCCTTCGCTCTTTGAAATACCAATTGCGGCAATTCCAAGTAGTGGTAATCCTACACCTGTCATACAGAAGCCAATGATTGCAGGAATACTATTGGCACCAGACAACTGTCCCATATATACTGGGAAAATCAAATTACCTGCACCAAAAAACATACCAAATAACATTGACCCAAGTAATAGATATTCTTTTTTTGTTAATTTTTTCATAGATCTCCTCAAATAATACGCGTTGTCCATTCAGTACAATCAACAACACGAGTCGCTAAACCTTCATAGAAATCTGGCTCATGACAAACCATTAGCACAGTTCCTTGATAATCTAATAATGCTTGTTTTAATGAATCTTTCGCATCTGCATCTAAGTGGTTTGTAGGTTCGTCTAACACAAGAATATTCGCATCACGATTCATTAACTTGCAAAGTCTGACCTTCGCCTGTTCACCACCAGAAAGTACTTGAATACGACTTTCAATATGTTTTGTTGTTAGACCACACTTGGCAAGTGCTGCACGGCACTCATATTGTGTCCATGCTGGAAATGTATCCCAAATTTCTTGCAAGCATGTTTTATCATTATCACCAAATACTTCTTGTTCGAAGTATCCAATCTCTAAATATTGGTCTTTTTCAATCTCACCAGATAATGGCGGGATAATACCAAGTAGACTCTTTAAAAGTGTTGTCTTACCAATACCATTGGCGCCACTGAGAATCACCTTCTCTTTTCTTTCCACAAGAAAATCAAGTGGTTTGGAAAGTGGTGTATCATAACCAATCATGAGTTGTTTTGTCTCAAAGATGACTCGACCTGGCGTACGTGCTGTACGGAATGAGAATTCTGGCTTTGGTTTTTCGATGGTCTTTTCAATTATCTCCATCTTATCCAGTTTCTTCTGTCGAGACATCGCCATATTACGTGTAGAGACTCGTGCTTTGTTTCTAGCCACAAAGTCCTTTAACTCCGCAATTTCTTTTTGTTGGCGATTATAGGCAGCTTCTTTTTGTGCTTTGCGGACTTCGTAGACTTCCATAAACTTATCATAGTTACCTGCATATCTTGTAAGTGCACTGTTATCCATGTGATAGATAATATTGACGACACTATTCAAGAATGGAATATCATGTGAAATCAAAATAAACGCATTCTCATATTCTTGTAAGTACTTCTGTAACCATGTGATATGTTCTACATCGAGATAGTTTGTAGGTTCATCTAAGAGTAAGATATCTGGCTTTTGTAGTAAGAGTTTGGCTAGTAAGACCTTTGTACGTTGTCCACCAGATAAATCCACAACATCTCTATCTAAACCTAGGTCATATAAACCCAATGCACGTGATACTTCATCAATCTTTGCATCAATCATATAAAAGTCATGTGCATTTAGTACATCTGCTAATGAACCTGCTTCACTCATCATCTCATCCATCTGTGCTTCACTGATGGACTCATCTGCCATATCCATATAAAGTTGGTTCATGCGACTTTCCATTTCAAAAAGCTCATCGAAGGCAGTCTGTAAGACCATACGTATTGTGCTACCTTTTGTTAAGATGGCTGTCTGATCCATATACCCTGTGATGACATGTTTTGCCCATTCCACTTTGCCTTCTTCGGGAACAAGTTGACCAGTCACAATTTTCATAAACGTTGACTTACCTTCACCATTTGCGCCAATTAAACCAATGTGTTCACCTTTTAGAAGACGAAAAGACACATCATCAAAGATGACACGGTCTCCAAAGCTATGTGATAAATGTTCAACGTTTAATATACTCATGACTACCTCTTTACTTTAAAATGTCAAAACCTTTCCCCAGTGATGTTTTAATGCTAGTCTCATTGAGATATACGCAATGATAATCCCTGCAGGAATATCGATGAAATAATGTTGTTTGCATAATACTGTACTTGCAAAAATTAATACGCAGAATACTGCGGAGAAAATACGATAGGACTTGGAATACTCAGGGCGTTTTGCAACTCCCATATAACAACAAGTACTAATAAGACAGTGATAACTTGGTGCTAGATTTGTACCATAGCGACCACCATCCATGTTATATATCCACTGTAGCGCATGATTTAGCACACCTGGATTATCGTTAAGAAGATTCTCCGCAACACGGTCCATACGTGTAGGATAAACCGTAAATATAATTGCGCCAATCAAATAGGCCACAAACATTCCAATTAAGAAATCTTTGAAATGTTCCTTTGTTCCATCCTTCGCAACGGCCATGGGACCATAAATCCAGAAAAAATACGACAAGATATAAACAGTAATGAAAGGAAGAAATAGTGGAATCAAATCATCTAACCATGCAATCTTAGTTGTATGCCACCCAATTCCAAGCGCAAGACTAATATCATTTGCCCAAAGATACATATATCTCTGCAAAATAAACATGCCTATTCCAGCGATATATCCATAGACTGGAATCTTGAAAAATCTCTTATTTAAACAGTCTTTTAACCATTTCATAGTCTTCCTCTTTCACATCGCTTATTATATCGTAGACAATGTAAATCTCCTATCGTTATCATCAAAAAAGGAGGTAATTTACCTCCCTATGCCTGTGTAAGGATGTATCGATATAATAATTCAACTGTATCAACGACATCTCGTACATCAACCACTTCATAACTATGTACATAACGCATTGGAATCTGAACACCACCAGCGATAATACCACCATTTAATGTCTGCATAAAGCTAGCATCTGTCGCACCAGCCGCATACGCTTCGATTCCGTATGGAATCTGATTGTCTTTCGCAACTTTCTTTAAATCACGTACAAGTTGTGGATGTGCAATCAAGCCTCCGATACAAGTAGATAATTTATCCATCACCTTGATGGATGTTCCCTTACCTAATACATTGATGTACTCTGATTCTGGAACACCTGGAATATCAGTCGCAAGACTCATATCTAAAGCAATCGCAATATCAGGCTTGATATTTGTTGCGGCAACGATAGCACCACGAGCACCCACTTCTTCTTGGGTTGTAAATACTGCATATAGATCAGGAATATCTTCTCTACCTTGTAGTAAACGTACAACTTCTTCCAAGATAAACACGAGTGCACGATCATCCAGCGCCTTACCACCTAACTTGTACTTACCAAGTTCAATCACAGGATAGTCAATTGAAACCGCATTGCCCTCTTCAATACCAAGTTCTAATACTTCCTGGCGAGATTCACAACCAACTTCAATGAAGAATTCATGTACGGAAGATGGCATTGTTGTACAACGATCAGGTCTTCCTGGATGAAGTGAATTAATAATACCGTTGATATGCTTACCTTCATCTGTCTTGATGATGACGCGCTTACCAAAGAACTGCTGAGGTGCGAAACCTCCTAGTGTATCCACCCAGATAAATCCTTTACTATCGATATGACGAATAATCAAGCCAATTTCATCCATATGTGCTGCGATAAGAATCTTCTTGTCACCAGTTCCTTTACGATGATAAATTAAATTTCCAAGCACATCTGTAGAATGTGTGAAGTCTGAATCAGCCAAGTTTTGCTTGATGAGGTCTGCAACTTCTTCTTCAAAACCGCTAGGTCCAAATACGGATGATAATCCTTTGATACGCTGGCGGAAGTTCTTTTCAATTTGTTCACGATTAAATTCCATAAGTTTACTCACTTTCATTTTCTGTATTCAATATGCATGCATATTGATGACCATTTCCTAGGTCTTTAACTTCTGGTTGTTTGAGTTTACATTCCTCTTTCGCAAAAGGACATCTTGTGTGGAATACACAACCTTTTGGTGGATTGGAAGGTGATGGAAGATCACCTTCAATCAATGTATTTTCACTCATCTCTACACCAATTGTAGGAATTGCATTCAGTAATGTTCGTGTGTAAGGATGTGATGGATGATTGAAGATATCCTCACAACTTCCCTCTTCAACGACATGTCCCAAATACATTACCAGAATACGATCTGCAATGTGTTTTACAACACCTAGGTCGTGAGAAATAAAGATATAAGAAATGTTCAATTCTTCTTGTAGTTGTTTTAATAGATTAATAATTTTTGCTTGGATAGACACATCTAACGCAGATACTGGTTCATCACAAATAACAATATCTGGTTTTAAAATAATTGCACGTGCAATTCCAATCCGTTGTCTTTGACCACCAGAGAATTCATGTGGATAGCGATTGATCCAAGTTGGGTCAAGTCCAACAAGTTTCATGGTTTCTAATACTATTTCTTCTCGCTCACTGCGTGTTTTCCAAGTCTTCTCAATATCAATTGGTTCCGCAATGATATCTCGTACTGTCATGCGTGGATTTAAGGAAGAATACGGATCTTGGAAAATAATCTTTAACTTCTTTCTTGCTTCACGTAACTCTTTTCCTTTTAAACTTGTAAAGTCTTCTCCATTTAGGATGATTTTTCCTGAAGTTGGTTCCGTCAAACGAATCAATGATTTTACTGTTGTTGATTTACCACATCCACTTTCTCCAACAATCGCAAGTGTCTCTTTACGATGTAGTACAAAACTAACATCATCAACTGCTTTTACACTTTCTTTCTTTTGAAATAGTGTGCCTTGTTGGTAGTATTTCTTTAGATTTTGAACTTCAAGAATGATTTCACTCATTGTGCCATCCTCCTTCATCTACCAACAAGCAACGAACAGAATGATCATCATAATGCTTGAGGCTAACTTTCTTTGTAAAACATTCGCCCTTCGCAAATGGACATCTAGGTGCGAACAAACATCCTTCTGGCAAGTTATCCAACATCGGTACTGAACCCGGGATATCTTGTAGAGAAGATTGTTGTCTATTAATTTGTGGAATTGCATTCTGTAATCCAATCGTGTAAGGATGTAATGGTTTTTCAAACAACTTCTTACATGGAGCACTCTCCACAAATTGACCTGCATACATGACAACGACACGATCGACCATTTGATAGATAACCCCCATATCATGGGAGATAAAGATTACTGCAGTATTTGTTTCATCACGTAACTTCTTAATTAAGCGAAGAATCTGTGCTTGAATCGTAACGTCCAAAGCTGTAGTAGGTTCATCACAGATAAGAAGCTTTGGATGACACACAAGTGCCATCGCAATCATAATACGCTGTCTCATACCACCAGATAATCGGGATGGAATATCATGATAAACCTTTTCCGGTTGCGGGATTCCTACATCACGAATCGCAGCGATTGCACGTTCTTTAAGTTCTGCATTCGATACTTTCTCATGTGCTTTGATAGCTTCTTCAATTTGTTTACCAACTTTCATTAATGGGTTTAATGAAGTCATTGGCTCTTGGAAAATCATTGAAATTTCTTTTCCACGTATCCTTTGAAATTCACGTGGACTTAAGGTTGTCATATCCTGACCTGCATAAAATATTGTTCCAGCAGCGATTTTTGCGGGTGAATTCAAAAGATTCATAATCGCCGATGCTAGCATAGACTTACCACAACCACTCTCACCTACGATGCCTACAATTTCGCCCTCTTTAATCGAGAGATTCACTTTATCGATAACTGGAAGCGGCCCTTTTTCTGATAATAGTTCAACTTCCAAATCTTTTATCTCTAATACTGTATTTTGGCTCATAGTTCACCTCTTGAAATACGCAGCTTAGGATCTAGAGCATCACGTAAGCCATCACCCATCATGTTAAAGGCCATTACTGTAACGATAATACATAGACCTGGAAATAAACTGTAATACGTATTACTACGGATAAAATCCTGTGATTCCGCAATCATTGATCCCCAGCTAGGTTTTGGTGAAGGTACCCCTAAACCTAAATAACTTAAACTCGCTTCCGATAAGATTGCGCCAGGAATGCCTAACGTAATTGAAACGATTAACATTGGAATACAATTAGGGAATAAGTGCTTCAAGATAATACGTAATGTAGAACCACCATCCACTTTACATGCTTGAATGTATTCCTGTCCCTTTAGTTGCATTACTTGACCACGAATGAGCTTAGCTGTACTTGCCCAGCTTAATAAGCCAAGTGATATATATAAATTTGTAATGCCAGGCCCTAACGCATACATCAGAGCCATCGCAAATAATAGGAATGGAAATGATGAGAATACCTGCATCACAAATGAAATCGCATCATCTGTTTTACCACTGACATAGCCTGCTGTAACACCCATAAAGTATCCAATAATTGTCGCAATTAATTGCGAGATAATACCTACTGATAATGATACACGGCAACCATATACACAACGTGTAAAGATATCTCTACCATACTGGTCTGTACCCCACCAGTGTTTTAGACTAGGTGATAATAGACGCTCTGACAATGCCTGCTTTTCAGGATCATAGATTGTAATAAATGGAGCGATGAAACAAATAATAATTAAACTAATTAGAATAAGTGCCGATAAAACAGCAACTTTGTTTTTACAAAAACGCTGGAAGGATTCACTATAGAAATTATTTTTCTTCATTAGTTAACCTCCTTTGTTAAACGTATATTTGGATTGACAATAGCATATAATATATCTACCACAAAATATACAAATACACATATCGCTGCTACATAGATAACTCCACCTTGTACAAGTGGAATATCACGACGATTGATTGCATCTATCAATAGCTTACCAATACCTGGAATATTAAATACATTCTCGGTAATCATTGATCCTGTTAGTAGCACACCAAAGTCATTTCCAAGAATCGTCATAATTGGAATTAACGCATTTCGGAATGCATGGAAGAAAATGATTCTTGGATAACTAATACCCTTCGCAAATGCTGTACGGATATAATCCTGTTTCATTACTTCTAACATCGATGTACGTGTAACACGTGCAATGGATGCGGCAGATCGAATGCCTAGCGAAAATGACGGTAACACCCACCATACTGCAGATTTCACACCTGATACTGGAAACCAACCAAGTTTTAAACCTACAAAAATCTGTAAGATAATCGCAATCCAAAATGATGGCGCTGAGATACCAAATACAGAAAGTGACATCAAAATACGATCGATAATACGATTGTGGTATACCGCTGCTAATACACCAAATAATAATCCGATTACGATTGCGATAATGTATGCAGCAATCGCCATCACAAATGTATATTTAAACGCTTGTAAGATTAAAGTTAATACTGCCTTACGTTGGAAGTAACTAGTACCTAGATTTCCTGTAACCAAGCCCTGGAGCCAACGTAAATATTGGAGTGGCAAAGGCACATCAAGACCTAGTTGGTGTCTAGCAGTTTCAATTGCGTCTTTACTTGCAAATTCACCAAGCATTGCGGCTACGACATCTCCTGGAATTACATTTAAAACAATAAATGTAAGTAAGGAAATCGCAAAGATAATCATGAATGCCAACAGTGCTCTTTTTAAAATATATTTACCCATGCCTATATCCTTTCATCAATAACAGAAATACAGTCTGTGTGTATGGAATCATCACACACAGACTGCTATCCTAATGTTTTTTACTTTTGTTCTTTTGCTGCTGCTTGTGCATCAATATCTGCATTCCAGAAGTGATAGATTAAGTTACCTACTGTAAAGTTCTTAACATATGACTTCGCGATGAATTGGCTCTGTGGATAGTATAGAGGTATGCATGCATAGTCATCGAATGTAAGAATCTTATCTGCTTCTTTATATAATTCTGCACGTTCTTTTTCATCTGTTGAAGCTCTACCCTTATCTAACGCTGCATCGTATGCTGGGTTGTCATAGAACACGCCACGGTTTACAGAGTTCTTTGAGTAGAAGTAGTTGTACATTTGGAAGTCACCATCTGGATATAATGCATTCCATGTCATGCCTGTTAATGCAAGGTTACCTGCAGCACGATCAGAGTTCCATGTAGCGTTATCAACAATATTCAATGTTAACTGGATACCAACTTCAGCTAAGTAACCTTGTAATGCATCAAATACTGTCTTATCAGCTTCACGAATTTCAGCTGTGAGTGAGATACTATTGCTGTAACCTGCTTCAGCTAATAACTTCTTAGCAGCTTCAGGATTGTATTCTAATACCTTTCTTGAATCATCATGACCAGGAATCTGGTTATTCAAGAATGATGTTGCAGGAATACCAGCACCAGCAAGAATTGTCTTAACTAATTCTTCACGGTTGATTGCGAGCGAGATTGCCTTACGTACATTTACATCAGAGATATATTCACTCTTGAGATTTAGTGAGATGAAAGATGTTCCTAATGGATGATATGTGTGGATTTCATCACCATGAGAAGATTGATACTGTTCTAATAAACTTGCAGGTAAATCAGCTAAATCAATATCACCATTTTCATAAGCAATTAACTTTGTCTGTGCATCATCATAGTAAAGGAAATGTAGTTCATCAAGATTTACATCACCACCGTGGTACTTTTCATTTTTAACAAGTACTACTTCTGTTGTGTCATCGTTTGATTGAATCTTGTATGGACCTGTACCAATGAGATTTGTACCTGTACCCCAAGCAGCACCTGCTTCCTTTGTTGCTTTCTCTGGGAAGATATTTGCATATGATGTTCCTAAGTTCTTAACGAATGGAGCAAATGCATAATCAAGTGTGATGTTGAAGTGATAATCATCGACGATTTCAAATCCAGAAAGCTCTGTAGCATTCCCTGCAAGCATGTCCTTAGCACCTGCAATCATTGAGAAGTATGTTGTTGACTTAGCGCCTGTAGCAGGTGTAAACATACGTTCAAATGTGTACTTTACATCAGATGAATGCAACTCTGTACCATCTGTGAAGTAAACACCCTTCTTTAATGTAAAGGAATATACTTTTCCATCTTCAGATACCTTTGGGAAATCTTCAATCAATACTGGTTCTTCTTCGTTATTGTCATCAAAGCGTAAGAGTGATTCTGTTACTTCATCCGCGATTGAAGCCGCACCTGAAGATGTACTAATCTGCATGTCTAAGCCTGTTCCTGCATTAGCTTGACCGAAGCGTAATACCTTCTTCTCTGTTGTTGTTTCAGCTGTTGAGTTGGACTTTCCTGCGCTGCATCCTGCAAGCAAGGAAATTGTTGTTGCAATTACTGCAAACTTTTTAATAAATTTACTCATCTTTTCCTCCCTGTACCTTTATCGTGTTGGCGTAAAGTACTATACAAAAAATCCCGTCATCACAATATACATTCGTATACTGCAAGGACGGGATATATCATCACGTGTTACCACCTTGTTTTATTGCTTCATCACTGAAACAACCTCATCGAGTACCAACATACTCTAATTCTATAACGGGAATGTCCGGTCATGCCTACTTATCGACACAACAGCTCCAAGACCATTTTCATTACTCATTAACTTGTTCGCTTTCACCTAACCGAACTCTCTAAGAAGTGTTAAAGTAACTACTTTTCTCTTCATTGCTTTTGTATGTGAATTACTTTAATGCATATATTGTTATCTGTCAAACAAAATAATTTTCATTTACTAAAATTTTCTTTCACCGAACGTATATATTTGTATATATCAACGAACACAGTTCGGATTTTACTAGGTCTTTTTTATCTTTCAACTGTTTTCTTTTTCATCATAACTATGATTATGATTGAAAGAGAAATTCCCATTAGACCTGTATATATCATTGGATTAAAATGATCTGCTGTCTTTGGTGTGTTCTTGGAATTTGTAATTGTAAAGCCTGTTTGTGCATCGCCAGTGATACTTGTCGTATATCCAGCAATGCTCTCTTCATCAACCGTATAGACAATTTCGTGTCCATCATTTTGTATCATATTTTGGTAGATTTACAAATGTATGTCTCCAGTTATCAGCAGATGTGATTGTGATTGTATCTTTGATAGAACCATCAGCAAAAAGCTTAACTGTAATAGATGTTGCCGGTTGACCAACCCACTTTTTCTCTACATCAACCGTTGTTATTTCAGTATTTGTATTTGTGATTGTATAACCAGTTACCATACTACCAGTCACGACAGAATCGTAATTTAAAACAGCATCTTCTAGAACAGTGTAGTGAATTTCAGTTGTTGTTCCTGGTTGATATTTTCTTAAGTCAGAAAATGTATCAGACCAGTTATTTGCTGCATTCAATGCAACTGTTTTTCCTGTATCTACATTATCTGCATAAAGATGAATTGTTACTGAAGAACCTTCTGGTCCTATCCATTTCTTCTTTGTTGTAACATCAATCTTTATAGGATTATCTTTTATGGTCTGTACTACACCATCTGTAGCAGTTACCTGTAACGTATATTCATCATTATTTAATTCATATCCTTGTGGAGCCACTCTTTCTTTCACTTTATATGTTCCAACAGGGAGTGCAGCTGAAGTGACAGTTCCATCCGCACCTGTAGTTAGTTCAAATGTAGTGCCATCTGGTCTAGTTACAGTAAATACTGCATTCGATAAACGCGTCGTATTATCTTCAGCATCCACTTTAATCAACTTGATTTTATTTGCCAAGTTTCCTGTTGCTGTACCACTTGAACTGAGTGTTTGATAATACCCACTATCACCACCATTTTGCTCAGTCGATGTAAGATCTACATGATTTGTTAATCTAGTATCTGGTGTATATGTTGTCTTATATATTAGACGATATTGTGTAGCATTGATTGTGCCAAGATTAATTGTAAAACTTCTGTTATCTGCGCCAAATGTAATCTTGCCAGCCAAGCTTACCGCAACAGGATTACTTACTTCTCCAAGCGTAGAGTAATCTACACTGTATAATTCAAAGCTACCAGGAATATACGTCTCTGTACCATTACCACCTGTTAAATGGTCAGTAATCACAACATTCGTCAATGTTGCTTTCTTGTAATTGATACGCACTTTCCACAAAGCTTGATCTGTCGTACCTGGTACTCCCTCACCACTCTTCTTAAGTACTTCGTTATTATCTAAAGGTGTTGGACCATCTAATCTAATAATTTTATTTACGACTTGACCATTTACAGAAACAGAAAATGTATTATTCTGATTGACCAATAATGATGTATACAAAAACTTCGATGCAATTTTTACATTTCCTCTAACATCTGTTCTACCTGTAACCCAGTTCGTAAATGTTAGACGAACTTTACCACCTACATCACCTGGCCCAGGTGTAATATGTGCTGTTGCGATTACTGCTGTTCCATCATCATTCATAATATTGAAATCGTACGTTGTTGTATCTGATGGAAATTTCATTGTTTGCGGTAAATCAATATCAAAGTAATCACCAGCCTGTAATTGTGTTCCACTAGCATCCCAATCCAGCTTCATTAGGAAACGTTCTTTATACCATACGCTATTAACAGTTTGGCCAGAACTATTCTGTATCTCAAATGAAGTGACTGTAGATGGAACTTGTCTAGCAGAACCCACCGCAAAAACACGCCACATCATACCTTGAAATAACAAAGTAAACATCATTAATACTGATAATACATACCGAAAAAACTTCTTTCTCTCCATTTTGCCATCTCCCATAGTCGTCATTCTCCCAAAGTGTATTACGATAACCAACGAATAGATTCTATCCACTTTTATGCTGTAACTTGTTGTATAAACCTACATTCCTTTGAGTTTCCAATATATATGGCTATACCGATACTTTTCATAGAGTTTTCCACTCGTTCAATCTAAGCATACAATATAGCCATTTACATCTTTTCCTTATGATAACCCTATATGTTTACATTAACAATTTAAGAAACTATTAATAATATCAACTATATTATCGTTGTAATTTACATTCGATTTATGGTGTGTAAATCGCACAAAAAAGGATATGCAATGCATATCCCTTCATTTCTTATAAGTGTAGTACGCGTTCTTTGATTTCTTGTGTTCTTCCTTGATTCCAGAATTGTGTTCCAATATAACCACATGTTCGACGCGCTACATTCATCTTTGTTTGATCTGTATTACCGCAACATGGACACTTCCAAATTAACTTATGGTGTTCATCTTCAACGATACTAATTTCCCCATCATATCCGCACACTTGGCAATAGTCACTCTTTGTATTCAATTCAGCGTATGTAATTGTATTGTAAATATGCTTCATTAGCGCAAGTACTGCAGGAATATTGTTTTGCATATTCGGAACTTCTACATAGCTGATTGCGCCACCTGGTGATAACTGTTGGAAGTCAGATTCTAACGTTAACTTATCAAATGCATTGATATCTTCCGCAACGTGTACATGATAACTATTTGTAATATACGCACGATCGGTAACACCTTCGATGATTCCAAAGCGTTCTTGTAGACACTTTGCAAACTTGTATGTTGTAGACTCCATTGGTGCTCCATATACGGAGAAGTCGATATTTGTTTCTGCCTTCCATTTGTTGCAAGCATCATTTAAGTATTGCATTACACGCATACCAAACTCTTTGCCCTTCTCTGTTGTATGAGAGGTACCAGTCATATAGTGTACACACTCATATAGACCACCATAGCCTAATGAAATTGTGCTGTATCCATTAAACAATAGTTTATCGATAACCTCACCCTTCTTCAAACGAGCAATCGCACCATATTGCCATAAGATAGGCGCTACATCAGATGGTGTTCCAAGTAATCTCTTATGACGAATCATGAGAGCTCTATAACAAAGATTTAATCTTTCATCAAAAATCTTCCAGAACTCTTCTTCATTTCCCTTTGAAGAACATGCCACATCAACTAAGTTAATTGTTACAACACCTTGGTTAAATCTTCCATAGTATTTATGGTGATTACGGTCATAGTTTTCTGCTTCCGCAATATTTCCTAAATCTTTATCTGTAAAGCGGTCTACTGTTAAGAAAGAACGACATCCCATACATGGATATACATCACCATTCTTTAGCTTCTTCATCACCTTAGCAGAGATATAGTCAGGTACCATTCTCTTTGCAGTACATTCAGCCGCAAGTTTTGTTAAGTAGTAATACTTACTATCTTCATATACATTATCTTCATCTAATGCATAGATAAGTTTAGGGAATGCTGGTGTAATGTAAATACCTTTTTCATTTTTAACACCTGTCATTCTCTGCTTTAACATCTCTTCGATAATAAGTGCAAGGTCATCTCTTGTCTGACCAGCTTCCACTTCATCTAGATACATAAACACTGTTACAAAAGGAGCTTGTCCATTTGTAGTCATCAAGGTAATGATTTGATACTGAATTGTCTGTACACCCGTTGTAATTTCCTTGCGTACACGCAATTCAGCAAGTGCATTGATTTTGTCATTATCAACTTCAATTCCTGCTACAGCTAATTCTTCCGCAACATTACGACGATGCTTTTGACGTGATATTTCAACAAATGGCGCAAGATGTGATAATGTGATAGTTTGACCACCATATTGATTTGAAGCTACCTGCGCAATAATCTGTGTTGCAATATTACAAGCAGTCGCAAAGCTATGAGGTTTTTCAATTGCAGTACCTGAAATGACGGTTCCATTCTGTAACATGTCCTCTAGATTGACTAAGCAACAGTTATACATCGGTTGTGCAAAGTAATCTGAATCATGGAAATGGATAATACCCTTCTCATGTGCTTCATAGATATCTTGAGGTAATAAAAAACGCTTTGTAATATCTTTAGAAACTTCACCTGCCATGTAGTCACGCTGTGTACTATTTACAGTTGGATTTTTATTGGAGTTTTCTTGTTTTGCTTCTTCATTGTTTCTTTCTAATAAAGAAAGAATCTTTTGGTCTGTAGTATTTGCCTTACGAACTAAAGCACGTTCATAACGATATGTAATATAGTTATGTGCTACTTGGAAAACCTGAGCCTTCATTAATTCGTTTTCAACCATATCTTGAATTTCTTCAACAGATACAGATCTCTTTAGGGATTTACACTTGTTTGAAACACGCTCTGTTATATCATGGATTACTTCCGCTGTTGTACGATGCGACAAATCAGTCGCGTTATTTGCCTTTGTAATCGCATTTTCAATCTTCGATACATCGAATGCGAGTTCTTCACCGCTACGCTTAATTACGTTCATTTTACTCCTCCATATAAAAATAGTTGCATTTCCAACTATTATTTCGTATACAAGAATAATACCCTCTCACCAGATGAAACACAAGCATCATTATTATGAAAATTGCATCAAAAAATTCACCAAAAAACTTTCATTTTAAAAAGTCCGCATCTATAAAGGACTTTTTAAAAATGTAATAATTTTTCATCAAAAATATTTTTTGTAATCCTCTTATGAACCACATCGACCATGAAAGAAATGAATTTTACTTCCATTATCACTGAAATCCCTTGCAGATAAAATATCATCTATAAAAAAATCTACCCTGTGTAGGATAGATTCTACTAACTTATTCCCAACCCTTCGAAGAATAATATTCTAGGTTAGTAATTTGTTGATTTGCGTCAATATCACAGAAGATATAACAGAAACGATAAGGCGTTTCAGAACGATGATTTGCAGTATAATAACTGATTCGCACAAAGTAGCGATATACATCATCTTTTATTGTTATAAGTTGTACATCCTGCTTAAGATACTTCATATCCGAGAGTCCTTCAAATGTAGGATTTGAGCCATCTGTAATACTTGTCGGATCTTTCATTCCCTCCACAAAAAACTGTGTATCTGTTTTTAAGTTGTATGTGGAGATTATACTTGCTCTTTGTGCTGCATATTCTTCTGGCAAATTCCAAATAAAAGCAGTTGTCCAAAGTTGGTCCATCATTGCAGTATCTAAGGATACTCGTTTAGCGGAAGCGTAAATTGTATCACTCCCCCCAAAACCATTTACATATCCAGATGGTATCTTTGCTAATTGATTCTCCAATCCTTCTATCTCATCTAATTGAGATATCCATTGAACATTTTTACGATTACCCCACTCCCAACTCAGAATAAGAGTAACTACCATGATAAGTGCACATATCAAACATATAACAAAACTAGCTAGTCTTTTCATATTAGTACCAAGCCTCCACAGAACTTCCTTTTAGTTCTCTGCCATTTGGATTTCCATATTGACTGTAATTTAGAACAAGATTGGAGAAATGATTTGTACTAACATCATAATAGCCTTGAACCCATGCAAGCATGTTTTTTCCATCGTTTAAAGTCCAAATCACTTTTTGGCTTGAACCCGAGAATATAAACGTTGGTGCAAATGACCACGTATATGCACCATCTACTGGATACCACACAGACAAGAAATTCGTATTATCACCAGCAGTAATGTATGTCTGCATCAACGTTTGTAATTCTGAACTTACAGTATCTGTTTGATCTTGCAAAGCCTGTGTCTGTGCTTGCGCTACTGCATTTCCGGCATTAAACATTGTTTCAAGTTTTGCATACTCTTCTGAAGATGTTTCTTGTTGTAATGCTTGTGCATCTGCAATCTGTTGTGATAATGCATTCGCTTGATTAGCACGTTGAATAGAGTCCCTTTCAAACTGTTGTGCAGATTGAAATGTCCCATAGGCAATATATACTGCTACAGCTATAAATACTACCGAAAGAAATGTAAATATTTTACGCATAATAATACCCCTTCTTAGCGATTATACCATGAATAGAGAGATAAAAAGAAAGAGGTCTTTTAAACCTCTTTCTAAGCTTGTTTTACTTGTTGTCCGCAACGATAGTATCAGCAGCTGTACGACCTGAAACGAAGATTTCGACAATCGCATTACCACCTAAACGGTTACCACCATGGATACCACCAGTTACTTCACCAGCAGCGTATAGACCCTTAATGATCTTGCCATCTTTATCTAATACGTGACGCTGTGCATCAACTGTTACACCACCCATTGTATGGTGTGTAGATGGAGCCAATAATCTAACCTTTAACTTCACACCATCAAGTTTATAAGTATCAACGATATACTTACCGTTTTCATCCTTTTCTGCATTTCCAATGAGCGCTGTCCAACCTGTCTTTGTTGGGTTCAATGTGTTTTCTGTACCTGTCATCAATGCCATATCATATTCCTTAATTGTATTGATAACTTCTTCTTGTGTGCATTCAAAGCCTAACTGCTTGAATAACTCACCTAATTGATCAACAGTTCTTGTGTACTGTCTATCCTTAACGTCACTTTCCCAAAGAGTTAGATCTTCATCCTTTGGTGTTCCATAAGGATATGGACCAGGGATTGATTGCTTAGAGTTTGCGATTTCAATAACAGCACCATTTGTGCCATTGAAGCTTACGCCATTTTCAAATTCAGCAAGTGATAATACATCACGCTCACCTGTTTCGTTAACGAAACGCTTACCAGTTGTAGGGTTAATATAGATTGCATAGTGTCCACCACCAAATGCAAGGTTTCCATTATCTACCCAAGAGATAGGCATCATCTGAGCAAAGCCCATACCTGTTGTTTCTGCACCAACAGCAACGCCCATATCAATACCAGAGCCTACTAATGAAGAACGGTTTGTTGTACGTGTATTTGTTGTGATATCACCATCAGCCCAGTAGTCATTTGTTTCCATAACACGCTTGATATCTGCAGCGTATCCACCAGTTGCGAGTACTACACCCTTCTTAGCATGGATTGTTACTGGAGTGCCATCATATTGAACACCCTTAACACCAACCACTTTTCCATCCTTATCTGTGATAAGTTCTGTTACCTTTGTACGTAACATGATTTCGTTATCTGCATGGTTAGCAGCTGTTTCAAGTAATGTCTTCTTCGTTGTTGCAAAGTATGTATTCCAAACTGTCTTACCCTTTACATTCTTTCCATCTGGATCTGGTGTTCCATCTCCATCAAGATCACTTCCCTTGAAGTCATTTTCACGGTTCCATAAAGCACCTACAATAATTGGCTGAATAGAGTTATCAAAGATTGCGCCCTGATCTTCTAACCAACCCTTAAGGTCTTGTCCACCATCAACAAACTGCTTAACAAGATCATATGAACCATAGATCCATGAAGTCTTTTCAGCATTTGGTCTTAATCCACCATAGTATGTTTGGAAGATATGTAGATTTGGAGTTGAGAATAATGTGATTTCGCCTTCAGCCTTACCTGCATCTAACTGTGGCTGTGCCCAGTTCAAGTAAGCCTGAATCTCACTCTTCAATTCTTTTAGTGTGCTTAAGTATTCTGCGTGTACACCAGCATGTGATAATGTTTCAATATCACCTGCTACAAATGGTGTTTTATCAAAATACTTACTATCGAATTCATTTTCATTCCAGTTAAGGATTTCCTTTAATACCTTGATGTTGCCAGTAGCGTTATGAACCTTGTTGTATGTAACACCCTTATAAACACCTGTTGTCGCATCTGGATCTGCTGGATCCCATACTAAGTAGGATTGTGCAGACTGGAACTGTCCACCAGAAGCAACTGTATTACCACCGATTTCAGCGTTTACTTCTAATACAACAACTGAATTACCATTCTGTGCAGACTGTACTGCTGTAGCCATACCAGCACCACCAGCACCTACTACTACAACGTCAGTTGTCTTTTCGATTGCTTCACCTGCTTTATGTTCTACTGTATTCTTCTTAAAGCCATCTAAATCACTAGCTTCTGCTTGTTTTGCTGCATCAATTAATGCATTCTTGAAACCGATTGAAGTAAATGTAGCACCTGAAATAACATCAATGCCAGCACCATTAGCCTCCTTCGCATCTGCTACTAAATAATCAAATGCTGGTGTTCCGATATGATTTGTTTCTTTGTTGTCACTATAATCGATTTCGGAAATACCATCCTTTGTAAATGTAACTGTTAAGTTGATAGGACCATTATAACCTGTGCCAGTACCTGTATATGTACCTTCCTTATATGTCACCTTTACATTTTCATGCTTCTTCGCACTGCCATCATCCTTAGCACCTGCTTGTTCTAAAGCATTCTTAGCTGCCTCGATGATAGCTTTTGATGTGATTGTTGCCCCAGAGACTGTGTCAACGTTTGCTGACTGGTTCTTTACAATTGCTTCTGGAACTGTTGTTAAAGCTTCTGCCGCAATACTCTCTGTTTCTTGCTGCTCTACCACTTTTACAGACTCAATCTTGTTTGCTGAAACAGTAACTTCAACCTTAACGTCACCATTACGTCCAGCCGCTACACCCGTGTAAGTTCCAGCTTTATACTTGCCACCTGAACATGCAACAAGAGACAAAGCCATCAATGAACTGAGTGCAATCTTTGCGTAATTATTCATTTTTCCCTCCATGTGTATTTATTAACAAATACCTAATCATATATTATCTTAAATTAAATTCTTTTGCTATCTAAATTTAAAAGGCACTTTAAAATCTCATGGGGTTGGGGATAGGCTATAAACTTTCGTGGGCACGAAAAATCATCGTGCTCATTTTTTGTGGGGAGACCAAAATATAATAAAACCTCCATGCTATTATCTTCTTGTCTGGAGAATCAAATAGAAATGGAGGTAGCCCAATATGGCTGTTCATAATTTTACCACGTCAACCTATTAGCTATTTTATATTGTACTTTATTACTGAATTAAAGTATCTACCACTTATTCTTATCAGACATACGAGAATAGAATGATCCAAAAAAACTTTACTTTAATACTTAATTATACGAATAACAGGCAATCCCTTGTAAACGCTAAATAGGTAGTACCTGTATATCAATCTTAAACCATGTCATAATCAC
>CALISH010000081.1 GCA_938041275.1 uncultured Solobacterium sp. | reverse complement strand
TCTTCTTTTGCCTGAGCAGCCGCAAGTTTCTCCTGTGAAATTTTTTCTTTTGCAAGACGAACTTCTTCTTCCTCTTGTTCCTTAATTGCATTCATACTTTCAAACGCACTTTCTGGATCAATATCCTTTTCATACTTACCATAGATAGAGTCATGTTGAATTGTCTGCATTACCAATGCTTCATCTGCAATTTGCATAGAGGACATTGGAGGTAAGATCATCGTCTCTTCTACTATTGTAGGAGCGCCATCTTCATCTAACACCGATACAAGAGCAGTACCTGTCTTCATATTCGTAATCCGTTCTGCAGTATCCAAATTTGGATTTGTACGGAAGGAATCAGCAGCTAATTTAACAGCCTTGATTTCTGTTGGTGTATAGGCACGTAATGCATGTTGAATGCGATTAGATAATTGCGCAAGTACTGAATTAGGAATATCATTTGGAGATTGTGTAATAAAGAATACACCAACACCCTTCGAACGTACTAATTTAACAATCTGCTCAATCTTATCAAGCAACGCTTTAGGCGCATCTTTTAATAATAAGTGTGCTTCATCAAAGAAGAATACAATCTTTGGCTTATCTACATCACCAACTTCTGGTAAATCCTGATAGATACGATTTAATAAACACAACAAGAATGTAGCGTAAAGAAGTGGATGTTGGAATAACTCTTGACACTCCAACATATTCATCATACCCAAACCACCTTCAGTGGTAATTAAATCTTGAATTGAAAGTGCTGGCATACCAAATAAGTTTGTACCACCTTGTTGTTCTAACTGTAATAACTTTCTTTGAATACCACCAATACTTTGTTTTGTTACATTACCATATTTCAAAGAAAGCTCACTAGCATGTTCACCAACATAATTTGTCATCGCCTGAAGATCTTTCAAGTCGATAATATCTAAGTTCATATCTTGCGCAACTTTCAAGATGATTTGAAGGTTACCTTCTTGTGCATCTGTTAATTCCAAAATACGTGCAAGCAATAAGGAATCAAACTCTTCCATGATTGCACGAATCGGATGTCCCTTTTTACGATAGACGTCAAAG
The DNA here is from genome assembly GCA_938041275.1 of uncultured Solobacterium sp. Lineage (GTDB taxonomy): Bacteria > Bacillota_I > Bacilli_A > Erysipelotrichales > Erysipelotrichaceae > Bulleidia. The sequence goes on along the minus strand of CALISH010000081.1, from coordinate 4,006 downwards.
AAGTGCACCGGAAATTTACGAACTTCAAAATCTGTGATACCAAGTTTTTCAAGTCTAGCTGAAATCGCAGATAAATCTCCTTCTTGGATCATTCCAGATAAATCACCCTTAACGTCCGCAATAAATGTAGATACTCCCATTTGGCTTAATGATTCTGCCATAACCTTCAATGTGACAGTTTTACCTGTACCTGAAGCACCAGCAATTAAACCATGACGATTTAACATGTTAGGTAATAAGCGAATCTCTTTATCGCCAGCTTTTCCTAATAAAATATAGTTTTCTTTTAACATTTTTTCCTCACTAAATAATGCAAATACCACCACAATCACGGATACGCAACTTGTAGCAACAGTCTTTACCAAATGTAGATTCCATCAAGGCGATAAATTCAGATGTCTTTGCGTGTGGCACGTATGCTTGAATTGTTCCTGCAAAACCACCACCATGAACACGACATGCACCATCATCACCAAGTACGGATTCACTCAAAGCTAACGCAATAGCGAGTGCTTGATTGTGACTATCACCTGGAATTAACACATTCTGTAGATACATATATGATGAATGACCACTTTCATTTACCAAATGTAAGAAAGTCTTAATATCGTTCTTCTTTAATGCTTCAGCCTGTAGTTTTGCACGACTTGTTTCATTTAGGAAGTGATATGCTCGCAAGAATGCACGGTCACTAACTTCCTTACGGATCTTAGCAGTATTCGCTAATAATTCATTTAACGAAATCTGACTCAGTACTTCTTTGCCAAACAATTTGGCAACTGCCTTCATTTCATGTGGCACAGCACTATATTCATCACTTAAGTCCGCATGACTTGCCTTTACATCTGTCAAGATTAAGTCATATCCATAATTTGCCGGATTAAATGGAATTGAAGTAACTTGTGGGTTTTCTTTATTCGCAAAATCCATCGCCGCAAAGCTACCTACAGAACATGCCATCTGATCTAAAAGACCACTCGCTTTCATGAAATATATATTTTCAGAAAACTGACCAATCTTAGCTATTTCTTCAGAAGAAATCATAGCGTCATTATATAAATGACTGAAGATTGTACCAATCAATACTTCAAACGCAGCAGAACTAGACATACCACCACCAGAAAGTACATTACTCTCTGAGTATGCTTTAAATCCACCTACTTTATAACCTTTTTTTGTAAAGCCAGCAGCGATACCACGAATTAACGCTTCTGTTGTATTCTTTTCTGCTTCATCGATTTCTAAATTATGCAAATCAACTGGGCTAACACTAAAACCCTTAGCGTGATATGTAACAATAAAATCATCTGTAGGAACAACTACTGCAATAACATCTAAATCAATACTAGCAGCGACTACACGACCTAATTGATGGTCTGTATGGTTACCACCTACTTCTGTTCTTCCTGGTGCACTAAAGATATGTGCTTCTTTATCCCCTAATAAATCTTTTGCTTTTAAAAGTACATTTTCATAGCGTACTTTTTGTGATGCAAGAGCCTCTGCACCATAGAGTGCTGTCAACTTATCGTCTAATTGACCCAACTTGATTGCGTTTATGATTTCTGTAATGACCATTGTATCCCCCTTATTATTTAGCCATTTTTTCAAATGCATTTCGAGCCGCATTTTGCTCTGCTTGTTTTTTAGATTGTCCACTACCTGTACCAAGCACTAGCCCATCAACTAGAACATTCATGACGAATTCTGGTGCGTTGCTAGGTCCTGTTTCACTAACTAGCTCATATCTCACTGTTTGTCGTGAATCAGATTGTACATATTCTTGTAGTTTTGTTTTATAGTCATGAATCACTCCCACATCCTCAGGATGTGCAAGTCTTGGTGTAATCACTTCAGAAAGAATATTATCCACCGCATCCATTCCTTGGTCCAAGAATAAAGCACCTAGAAAAGCTTCGAACATATCTGCGATAATCGCATCCTTGTTTCTACCACCTGTCTTCTCTTCGCCAGAACCCAATAATAAATAATCGTTGAGATGTAGTTGGCGACCATAAATTGCTAATGCTTTTTCACATACAAGTTGTGCACGTAAACGCGTCATATGACCTTCACTTAGGTTCAATGGATATATCGCATTACTTGACCATAGTTGTAATACTGCATCTCCCATAAACTCTAAACGTTCATTATCATTCTTACTCTTATGCTCGTGTGCATAACTAGAATGTATAAAAGCCTGTTGTACCATCTTTGTATTATTTACTTTGATATGACGACTTTCTAGCCATTCAATAATATTCAAAATCACACCTCCTAATCCGCATATTCCGCATTCTTCTCATTCCGCTTTCGTACGGTTTCTAATAATATCTGATAATCCGGATTATCTGCAGATTCCATCACTTTTAAAGCGTCTTTACGCGCTTGATTAATCATTGCGGTATCTTCGACGATATTCCCTAAAATAAAGTCTGGAACACCACTTTGTCTAGTACCAAGTATATCACCAGGCCCACGCAAACGTAAATCTTCATACGATATCTCAAAGCCATTGTTCGATCTAACAAGTACCTCTAAACGTTGTAATACACGTTCTTCTTGACTAGCTGTTAATAACCAACAATATCCTTGTTCACTACCACGTTGAATACGACCACGTAACTGATGTAATTGGGATAGTCCAAATCGATCTGCATCATAAATAATCATTCCTGTCGCATTTACAACATTAACCCCAACTTCAACGACAGTTGTAGATACTAATATCTGAATGTCATTCGTATTAAATGCCTGCATGATTTCCTGCTTTTCATCTGTGGACATGCGACCATGCAAACATGCTACTTTATACTGTGGAAATAGTTTCTGTATTGATTCTGTCGTATCATATACATTTCTAGCATGATACTCTTCATTTTCATCAACTGCAGCACAGATAACATATAACTGTCTTCCACTTACAAGAAGACTTTTTACATCATCCAAAACTGTTCGAAAACTATTCTCTTTAACAAGTGTTGTAACAGGCGTAATTCTTCCTAACGGCATAGTCTCAATCGTACTAACATCCATATCTCCAAATAGTGAAGCCGCAAGCGTTCTAGGGATTGGTGTAGCACTCATCAAAAGAAAATCAACTTGCTCACCTTTTTGTTTCAAAGATTTACGCTGGGCAACACCAAAACGCTGTTGTTCATCTGCTATAGTTAATCCTAAATTATGAAATGAAACACTATCTTGAATCATACTATGTGTACCAATCAAGATATCAATTTTCCCAGAAGCTACATCCTCTAAAATCTCTTTCTTTTTCGAAGATGATAATGCTGAGTATAACACTTCTGTTTTAACGCCAAAAGGCGCAAGAACCTCATTGACTGATTGATAATGCTGCCGAGCAAGAATTTCCGTAGGTGCTAACATTGCACCTTGATATCCACTTAGAAAGGCAGCATATAAGGCAAGTGTCGCAACAACAGTCTTACCACAGCCAACATCACCTTGTACCAAACGGTACATCGTATGTGTACTACCCATATCATATAAAATCTTCTCAAGTGTATCTCTTTGATCAGCAGTCATTTCAAAGCTAAGACTTTGAATTGCTTGTTGGATTTTCTTCGAAGAAAGTCTTGAGCCCTTCTGATACGATTACATCGGTAATCCCCTTAACCTCAGAATTACCTAATTTAGTCTTAGTTTGCCCTTCGAATTGTGGTTCTAAGACCTTAACAGAAACGACAGCTGTCAAACCTTCCCGCACATCATCACCGGTCAAATTGGACTCAGATTCCTTAATAAGACCAGTTTTACGACCGTAATCATTGATAGTCCGAGTCAAAGCAGACCGGAAACCGGATAAATGGGTACCACCATCAACGGTATTAATATTATTAACGAAGGAGAGGATATTATCAGAGTAACCATCATTATATTGGAGGGCTACATCTACAACAACATCATCCTTTTCATTATCAATAGATATGATATTGGTATTGATGGTTTCCTTGTTTTCGTTCATGAATTTGATGAACTCAGACAA
>CALISH010000080.1 GCA_938041275.1 uncultured Solobacterium sp. | reverse complement strand
CAATGAAATTTCAATTTTCATTCATGCAAATGAAATTGATACAGATGAAACACAGCGTTCTTCAAAACTTGTATCACTTTTAATTGCACAATTAATACTTGATCAAATCAGTTAATATTAATCATTTCTTTTGTTCTGTACATAAATCAAAAATTATTAGTTAATCAAATTTCTTCATATGCGAAAAGAAAAACTGGAATTTCTTCCAGTTATAGAATTTCGATAAATTTCTTTGTTTCTTCTTCTTTCTTTTGTTCTGTTGGTAACTCAATCTTTAAGATACCATTATCGAATGAAGCGTGGATATCTGTATCCTTAATTGCATCACCTACATAGAATGTACGAGATGTACTACCGCTGAATCTTTCCTGACGTAAGATTCTACCCTTATCATCAGTTTCTTCATTAGAAGATGAACGAGCAGCGCTGATTGTTAGATTACCATTGAATAAACTAATAGATACTTCATCCTTCTTATATCCAGGAACCTCTACTTCCAAGATGTACTTTCCATCTTTCTCACGAACATCTGTCTTTAAAATATTATTTCCTGTGAATACTGGAGCTCTAAATACATCATCAAACATATCATTAAATAAATCATTCTTTCTTGTTGTCATATATTTCATATCATATACCTCCTAAGGTCTTACACCTTACACATACTAATATACTCATATTTTTAGCACTGTCAATAGTTAAGTGATAAAAATTTTATATATTTCTATAAAATTATATTTATAATATATAAAAATCCTTTATTTAAAGGCTTTTTATTATTATCACAATAATTAAATGATTGCTAATTAATTTCCGTATTTATATAGAATAAAGGATTCATCATCCGATTGTAGGTGGATATCTTTCCCTTCTATCGTATAGCGATAGACTTTCGTTTCATCATTCATTGTCATCTCAAGTTGATTGCCGTGGTTCTTCCAGTGAAAGGCAATCTTTGTAAGATCATCATAATAAACGCCTGAATAATCTGGATTAAATTGGATAGTAATATCATCTTCATAATCAGGAAACCAAACCCCTACAAAGTCATATTTTCTTGTCTCTTGATAAAAGAAGTTCAGAATAAACAACAATACTAGTATTGGTATTCCATTCTTTAATATCTTCGCTATCAAGTTTTTCTGTTTCTTTGATAATTCCATTGTATTTCTCCATATGTAATCATATACCTTTCACAAAATAATACAAAACAACATCTAGAAAACGGCAGATATTTCTGCCGCTTATTCTGTGTATAAGTCTCTTAGTCTTTGTAATGCGTCTTTATCAAGATTGTATTCTTTTTCGAAGCATTCATCATAGCTAGCGTACTTCTCTTTGATACGTTTTAGTGAATATGCCGCATTGGTGTATGTCACTCCCTCATACGCTAATAACATACCCGCAAGTTCCCCATCTATTTTTGTAAGTGGGAAATCCTTCTTGAACCGCTCGATATATTCCTTACGGTATTCATTCGTTAACATGTAGTCATACATCGCTGTCTCTTCATCTACACCAAGTGCTAGTAGAATTAAGATTGCCGCAATTCCTGTACGATCTTTTCCAGCAGAACAATGGAATAAGATTGGCACATTACCTGCCACAATATCCTCAAACATTCTCTTATATGCATAAGAGAATGGTAAGTTGCCATACACCTTATGTGTAAATTCATTATTGCTTTCTTTAGAATAAACATTTTCCGCAATGAGTGCAGCTGGTGAAAAGTTTACTTCTGTTCCATCAGCACGTACTGCGGCGGATGAATGAATATATTCGGCACCTTGTAGCTCTGGATCTGGTGCATCCTTCACTTCTTCCTTTGAACGCAAATCATAAATCTTCTTAATATGCAAAGAATTCAAGATTTCAAGTTCTGCTTGATCAAAGTCCATTAAGCGACTGCTACGAAAGAAATACCCTTTCTTAACATGTTTACCATTTTGGGTCTTGTATCCACCTAGATCACGTAAGTTTCTTTTCTTTTCAATGCCGAGAATATCACTCATTTCTTCACCCCCAAAATCCTCTCTGCAGTTTCAATCTGTTCTTTTGTAGGTTGCGGTGTATCCATTAGAGGATAACTGATACCCATCTTCTCGTATTTCGAGATACCTAATACATGATATGGTAACACTTCTACTCTTTCAACAGAATCTAACGTGTCGATAAATTCTCTGAGTTTCTTTAAATCCTCTTCATTTGCGGTAATGCCTGGAACCAGAACATGTCGAATCCACATTGGGATATGATGATCTGAAAGATACTTCGCACACTCTAGAATATTTTCGTTGGATGCACCCGTTAGATATCGATGCACTTTATCATCAATCTCTTTTAAGTCGAACAGTACTAAGTCTGTTACTTTCATTAATCGTTCAAACTTTGAGAAAAATGGCTCTTCATATGTAAATGGATTGCCCGCTGTATCTAAAGTACAGTGGATACCATGCTTATGTGCCAGTTCAAATAGTTCAATCATGAAATCTATTTGTAATAAAGCTTCTCCTCCAGATACAGTGATTCCACCACCGTTGACCCAGTAGTTTTTATAGCGTAATGCCTTTTGTAATACTTCTTCTGCGGTATAGAGTTCTCCTCCAGCCATCTCCCAAGTATCTGGATTATGGCAATATTTACAACGCATATTACAACCTTTTAAAAATATGATAAATCGTACTCCAGGTCCATCAACTGCCCCGAAGGTTTCAAATGAATGTATGCGTCCCTTCATATTCTCACTCCTTTATATCTTTTGATAAAAATGACTCTGTAGATAACAGAGTCATTTTACCAAACTATAGTTCTGTTTTACACAAGAACGATTACATATGATCGTGGAATGTTCTTGCGATAACGTCTAACTGTTGTTCTCTTGTTAGAGAGATAAACTTAACTGCATATCCGGAAACACGGATTGTGAAGTTAGCGTATTCTGGCTTCTCTGGATGTTCCATCGCATCAACGAGCTTCTCCTTACCGAAGACGTTAACGTTGAGGTGGTGAGCACCTTGGTCAAAGTAACCATCTAATACGTTTACAAGGTTGTTAGATCTTTCAACATCGCTATGACCTAATGCATTAGGATCCATTGTCTGTGTATTAGAGATACCATCTAATGCCCAGTGATATGGAAGCTTCGTTAATGAGTTCAATGAAGCAAGTAATCCATTCTGCTCTGCACCATAAGATGGGTTAGCACCTGGAGCTAATGGTGTCCAAGCACGACGACCATCCGGCATATTACCGGTGTACTTACCGTATACAACATTTGATGTAATTGTCAAAATTGAAGTTGTAGCTTCTGAGTTACGGTATGTGTGGTGCTTCTTGATCATTGTGATGAATGTCTTCAATAACCATACACCGATTTCATCTGCACGGTCATCATCATTACCATACTTAGGGAAGTCTCCCTCAATCTCATAGTCAACAACCAATCCATTTTCATCACGAACTGTCTTAACCTTTGCATACTTGATTGCGGATAATGAGTCAATAACATGGCTGAATCCTGCAATACCAGTAGCGAATGTTCTTCTAACGTCTGTATCAATTAAAGCCATTTCAGCTGCTTCGTAGTAATACTTATCATGCATATATTGGATGAGGTTCAAGATGTTTACATATAAACCTGCTAGCCAATCCAACATCTGTAAATACTTCGCCTCTACTTCAGCGTAGTCTAAGTATTCAGATGTAATTGGACGATATGCTGGCCCAACCTGCTTTAAGCTCTTTTCATCTACACCACCATTGATAGCGTATAGAAGTGCCTTTGCAAGGTTTGCACGAGCACCGAAGAACTGCATTTCCTTACCTGTCTGTGTAGCAGATACGCAGCAGCAGATGCTGTAATCATCTCCCCATTCAGGACGCATTACATCGTCATTTTCATACTGAATAGAACTTGTTGTAACAGAAATCTTAGCCGCATACTTACGGAAGTTTTCTGGTAAACGGGATGAGTACAATACTGTTAGGTTAGGTTCTGGTGAAGGACCCATATTTTCTAAAGTATGTAAGAAACGGAAGTCGTTCTTTGTAACCATAGAGCGACCATCCATACCCATACCTGCAACTTCTAGTGTTGCCCATACTGGGTCGCCAGAGAATAATTCATTATATGCAGGAATACGAGCAAACTTAACCATACGGAACTTCATAACGATATGGTCAATTAATTCCTGTGCTTCGCTTTCTGTTAATGTGCCTGCTTCTAAATCTCTTTCGATATAAATATCTAAGAATGTAGAAATACGTCCTACAGACATCGCAGCACCATTCTGTGTCTTGATAGCTGCTAAGTAACCGAAGTATAACCACTGAACTGCTTCCCTAGCGTTAGATGCTGGAGCGGAAATATCATATCCATATACAGCAGCCATCTTCTTCATGCCTTCTAATGCACGAATCTGTTCAGATAGTTCTTCTCTTTGACGGATGACATCATCAACCATTGTGCCATCGCCACAATTTAACTTATCTTCTTCTTTCCACGCGATCAATTGGTCAACACCATATAAAGCTACACGACGGTAATCACCAACGATACGTCCACGGCCATAAGTATCTGGTAAACCAGTAATAACATGGCTACTTCTAGCAGCCTTCATCTCTGGTGTATACGCATCAAATACTGCCTGGTTATGTGTCTTGTGATACTCTGTAAAGATCTTATGTAATTCTGGATTTGGTGTATAGCCATATGTAGATAAAGCTTCTTCTGCCATACGGATACCACCATAAGGCATAAACGCTCTCTTTAAAGGCTTATCTGTCTGAAGACCTACAACCTTTTCCAAATCCTTTAAGGATTCATCAATATAGCCTGGGCCATATGCAGTTAAGCCTGATACTACATCAGCCTCTTCGTCTAGAACACCGCCCTTTTCACGTTCAGCCTTCTGCAATTCCTGTAACTTACCCCAAAGCTTGTTAGTCGCATCTGTTGCGTCAGCCAAGAAACTCTCATCACCATCATATGGTTTGTAGTTTGCTTGGATGAAGTCGCGAACATTGCATTCTTCCTTCCAGTTTCTGCCCTGGAAGCCTTGCCATTTTTCATTATTTAGCATTGTTTTCTCCTCCGTCTACCTAACGTTTTTCATTTTAAATGAAAGCGGTTTGTACGTCCAATGATATTATCAGATTATTTTTTTATTTGTGAATTTCACTCTGTTTTTGTTTGAAATTCCAACAATGTTAGTCAATAATCCGAATGACATGCAAGCACGTTCACACTCTCATTTTCAGCAGTTAGTTTTAGTAAACTAACCGAATTATACGCCCATGTAATACGCATTACAAGAACTAAGTTAACAAATTAACAAGAGACAGATGGTCAAATCTGTCTCTTATATAAACCCTAACATTTGAGTTAATAATTATATTGCTTAAAAACCTACATTAAGCAATATCAGATTTCACCATTCATGCATAGTGGTTAATTCTCAATTCGCCAACCCTTTGCGTCTTTACGTGATTTAATAAAGCCAGCATAGATTCCACCATTCTGAATCAGTTCCTCATGTTTTCCTTCTTCTTGTAGAGAACCATCATTAATGACAAGTATATGATCTACACTTTCTACGGTACTGATACGATGTGCAATGGATATAACTGTCTTTCCTTTACATAGTTCATCAATCGCAGCTAGAATTTCTGCCTCATTTTCTGGGTCTACACTTGATGTAGCTTCATCCAACAAAATGATTGGCGCATCCTTTAACAATGCACGAGCAATACTGATGCGTTGTTTTTCACCACCGCTGAGGTTAGCGCCGCCTTCTCCGATGATGGTTTCATATCCATGTGGAAGTTTTGATATAAACTCAGCACAGCGTGCTTTCTTACACACATCATAAATTTCTTGGTCACTCGCTTCTGGTTTTGCGAAGCGTATATTATTCATAATCGTATCGTTGAATAAATATACATCCTGGAATACGACAGACATCTGTTTAAATAATGTCTCTACTGTATACTCACGAATATCCTTTCCTGCTAGATATATCGCTCCCTTATCTACATCCCAGAAACGCGAGAGAAGATTGACAATTGTCGTCTTACCACATCCACTAGGTCCTACAATTGCGACTTTTTCATTTTGTTTAATTTCAAAACTGAGGTCTTTGATTACAGGTGTATCTTTGCGATATCCAAACCATACATGGTCAAAGCGAATATCTAGAGGTCCGTTAATTGTAGTTTGCGCACCTTCCTCTAATTGAGGAATTTGGAATACATCATCCAAGTACTTTTGTTGACCAGGAATCTTCGCGTATAGGAAAGCTGTATCACTTAATGGAGCTAAGCCTAAGAAGATTAAATAAGATCCCACCAACATGGTCATACAATTCGCAAAGTTAATCTCTTCACGCATATATAGATGAACTGTAAGAATGATTAAGATAACACTCGCGGCATTTACGATAAAACTATAAATTTTAGCACGCCATGAAAACTCTACTTCACAACGAATATCAACTTCCTTTTTCTTTGCATAAAGGTCCTTTGCCTTTCCCTGAATCATATTTTTAACAGGATTATCTTCGTTAATCGGATATGTTCTTAAAACAGACATTCCTCGAATCATATCGATTACCGCAAAATTCATCTCTTGTTCAACTTTATGTTGTAGCGGAACATTTCTCATTGCGATTTTATAAAGTTTACCTAATGTAAATGAAAGTATCACTAACACTGGAATCATGAATAACCCTAACGTTACATTCATCTTTAACATCGCAATGGTTAATAAGATGGAAATTCCAAATCCAGCAATCACGCCAGTGACTAACATCATGGTAAAGTTTTCAAGTGCGTTTATTGATGTCGTCATAGCACCTTGAATATTTCCTAGTTTTGCGTCATCAAAGTATCCTAACGGAGCTTTCTTTAACTCATCTCCTACCTGCAAGCGGAAATTTCTAAACATGACATAGCCTTCCGCTGAAACAAGAATATCTTCAAGATAGCGGAATACAAAGTGGAACAAGATTCCACCAATCATAATCATTAGGCAATTCCATATCACCGTAGCTGTTAATGCATGTATATTTAAGAACGCAATATACAAAGCACCAAATATAAACATAAAACTAAAGTTCTTAAAGAACGCAAAGAATAAGCCAAAGATAAACTTCACTTTATCTTTTCCAACTAATTCAAATAATCTACGAAAGTAGTTCATTCAACCACCTCCTTACCACTGTAGCTTTGCCATAGTTTTTGATACGCAGAAGAATTCTGTATTAGTTCTTTGTGGGTTCCGATGCTTTCAATCTTGCCATGAGCTAACACCATAATTTGATCAGCACCTACAATTGTGTTCAGTCGATGTGCCACAACAATCAGTGTCTTGTCTTTCATTAGTCGGCTTAACGCCTCCTGAATCTTCGCTTCATTTTCAACATCTGCATATGCAGTAGCTTCATCAAGAATGATGCACTGCGCATCTGCTAGCATCGCTCTAGCAAGCGTTATGCGTTGTCTTTCACCACCTGAAAGGAACTTACCACAATCCCCAGCATTTGAATTTAAACCTTCCGGCAATCGTTCAATCAGCTCTAAACAGTTCGCCGCTTTCAAGGCCTTTTGAATCTCTTCATCGGTTGCGTCTGCTTTTGCGATCTTTAGATTCTCACGGATACTTGTGTCAAATAAGAAGTTGTCTTGTGCAACATACGCTACATGTTTCATAAGTTGTGATGTTGGTATACTTTTGACATCTTGGTCACCAAAGTAAATTCTTCCATCATCCGCATCAAAGAACCCAGCCATTAACTTGGCAATTGTAGACTTTCCACTTCCGCTTTCTCCAACAATCGCAAATACAGAATTTGGTTTCACTTCAAAGTTGATATCGTGTAATACTTCAATTCCCTTTTCATACGCGAAAGATACATTTTCAAATCGATAACATTGATCTGATAGTGTTACTTCCTGATTAGGTCTTACAAGCTCAGGCATTGTAAGTACTTTGCGAATCATGCGGAATCCCGTTTCAATTGAGGAGTAGATTTCCATACTCATCATGATTTGGAATGCATTTGGAATAATCGATAATGGCAGGATCAAACCTAACATTAGCTGCCACATATTGATGATTTGTTGTGAGTACAAATATAAGCCAACTGGCAATGTTCCAAGTATTGGTGAATTTACAAACGCAAATAATATAGCCATCGCAATCCAACTTTGTCTCCACCAATCTAATGTAGAGGAGAAGTAGTAATTAACAGAATCTGTAAACTTTTGATAACTACGTCTACTCTGTCCAAACGTCTTAATGACATGAATTCCATTTACATATTCAACGATTCTAGCATTTAAATCTTGATTTGAATTGAGCCAAGTATACATACGCTCATCACTGTTATGATACATGATGATAAATCCCAAAATCATAAAAGGAACACTCACAAAACATGCTAGACCTAAACGATAATCCACCACGAATAAAAGGATGGTTGCTAGAATTGGGTGTAATAAACGAGAAGGTAACTCTGGCATAACATGTGCAATCCAATCCTCCAAAGAGCCAACTCGATCAACAATTAACGCTTTATAATATCCTATTGGTGTTGATGTAACATAGCCAAGTGGAACACGTTCTAACTTTTCACTTAATTTTTCACGAATGCTTCTAAGAATCTCAAATGAAATTCTATGACTCTTCACGCTAGATAAACACGTTAGTGTACATTGTAGTGCAAGAGCTAGCAGTGTTAATCCACCATATAAGTAGATTTTTTGTAAATCTATGTGATTTGAAATCACTGCTGTTGCGACATATGCCGCAAAGAAATAGGATGTAAACTTTAAACTTTCCCCAAAACATGCAAGCATAATCGATAATCTCATCTTGCCTTTTAACTCTGGAGCGAAAGAGAACAACCATTTATTGACTAAGCTTGGATTAATGGCATCCTTTTTCTTTGTTTCTATCGACCGCTTAACATCTTCTTTTATTTTCTCTTCAATCTCCATTTAGTTCTCCTTCAGGTGTCCCTTTAATATTGAATAGCCAATATATACACCTATTACTGATAATATGAATGTAATAACTGTTCCAAGTATTCCCATTACACCTTGTGTTGCCTTGACCATTTCTAACATTTGATCTGGCTTTTGACCTCTCGCAATCCATTCATTCATATATTGTTCCGCAAAGAAACATGCAGGAATGATACCGCCTAATGCATTCCCTACATGGATAAGACCTGACGCTATTGCGACCTTTAATACACTTGGCTTACTTGAAGTGGATGCGATTAAATCTGCTAAAACCGCACCGATCATCGATGTAATAAACCAAGGTAGATAACCAGCTCCCATCAGTGCGAATACACCCATAATAATGAGTTCCATTAGTGTAAACTGCCACATCTTGCCAATCTTACGACTGATAAAGATTAGAATTGCTCCAGATAACAGTCCACAAACACCCGGACTAATCGCATGTCCAAACGGTCCCATGAGCGAAATTATCATCATTGCCACAAAATATACAATGATGTATAACGCTGTAAGTAAAGCAAGTAATACAAAATCCTTCATCTTCAAATTCATGATTCATCCCTCATTTCTATAAAAATTTGATTGAATTCGGATAGATGTTCCGCAACAAGCGGAATATCTTTCTTCACTGTTTTATCTTTTAAATACACAACACGATTACTGATATAACGAATAAACTCATAATCATGCGATATGACGATGACACATGCTTTCTTTTTTAATTCTTGAATTTCCTTTGCGACCCTACGCATGGAGGAAAGATCTAATCCACTGGTAGGTTCATCGAAAATGATAACTTTACGATTGCTCAAGATTCCTAGCGCAACCTGTATACGCTGTTTCTGTCCACCGCTCAAAGAGAACGGATGTGTATCTGCGTATTTTGTAAGTTGTAAATAATCCATCACATCCAAAATATCCTTCTGATTGATTTTATGATCAGAGATTTCAAGCTCTGCTTGTACAGATGTACCAAATAATTGGTAATCCGCATCTTGCATAATATAGAAAGGCATCTCACCGATTATCTTTCCATGCGTGCATGGAATGCTCTTACAGAGTAATCGTGCTAGTGTTGTCTTGCCAACTCCGTTTGTGCCAACAATCGCAGTGACTTCGTTGGTAAAGAAATCCAGCGATATATCTTGTAAGATATCCTTGTATGAAATATCCACTAATGAAAGAACTTTTTCTTTCGTTACACTAGGTGTTTGAAATGGTATATCCATCGCAAATAAATCAAAGCTTCGTGTATCATAGTTTGAATCTTTAAATGCCTGTTCACTATTGAAGATTTGCATCTTACCATCATCAAATAGGAAAACACGACTAATCAGGCCACTTAGATAATAGAAACGATGATCCGCAATCAAGACGGTATACCCTTCTTGTTTTAATTTCTCAACCAATCCTCTAAATACATACGTATTGTGATAATCTAGGTTAGCAGATGGCTCATCTAACAAAATGATTTTTTGTCCCAACATCATTGCGGAGGCTATCGCCACCATTTGACGCTCTCCTCCGGATAATTGAAAGATGTCACAATTCAATAATGTTTGAATTTTAAGCAATGTAGTAACTTGTTGAAGCTGCGCTTCCATTACATCATTCTTACAACCATAATTCTCCATACTGAATACAAGTTCAGAGGTTGTATTCGTTGTAAAGAACTGGCTTCGTGGGTTTTGGAATACAGAACTGATATGACGGCTAATCTCTGCCATACTCATATCCTTTGTATTTTGGTCATCGAGTAAGATTTCCCCTTGTAGCGTTCCTTCTACAACGCGTGGTATAAGTCCATTCAGACATTTCAAAAATGTAGATTTACCACTGCCACTATTACCTGTCACCAAGATGATTTCGCCAGGTTGTAATGCAAAATTGATATTTTGAATTCCTTCCAAACTATCTTGATATTGGAATGAAATGTTCTTACCCTCTACAACATACGAATCCATAACATCTCTCCCACTAGTCCTAAACAAATCGCAATTGTAGTAAGCGCATCCTTCATTCCAAAGCGAATATTGTAATATGACGTTCTTCTTTCTGTGCAATCAATTCCTTTACACAGTCCGGCGGATGTTAATTCATCCGCCAAAATCAAACAACGAAATAACTGCGGAACCACAAAATAGCCAAAACTCTTTACTATGTTTTTTATCTCAAAACGAATCCCGCGCAGACGCATCGATTCATTGATGTATCGTAATTCTCGAAAGAATGTTGGTATATATCGTAGCGTAATACTTAACGCTATAATGAACGCTCTTGGCACATGGATACTCTGTAAGGCAGAAATCACTTCAGATGGTTGATAATCATACATTAATATAAGAGCCACAATATACGTTGGCATCAATCGAACAACCATCATAAATAACATTGAAACAAACTGTACTACCTCAACATTACTGAACATTAAAAGCTGTTGTCCCAAGTAGAATAAAATTGTAATGATGATAACTTTACATAGCCTTTTGTATTTCTTCATATAAATCAAAAACAAACTACTGACAATAAAGAAATACAAAGGAATCCATCTATCATGTACAAACATTAAAATACATGGAATCAATATATTGTAGAAAATTAAAACAAGTGGATTAATCCGATATCTCACATTGCCCTCTTTCTAAAGTTAGTTTAGTATAACTAACTGAATTATACGCCCATGCATTTCTTCTTGCAAGAATTGCGTTAATAAATTAACAAAGGGCTAGATACGAATATCTAACCCTTTGAAATAGATTGTAATGCTTGTTCTAAAACAGCTACTGTCATTGTTGATTTTTCTAACCACGCATTCATCTGTTCTGTATTTTTTGTATCTATGATTTCCTGCATATATAGGAATTCATTTTTCATTGGATCTTCCTCTACAACAACATCAATTTCTTCCGTAAGATTTGTTAGACGATCATGTCGCTCTCCATATCTTACATATCCCGGTCTTTCAGGATAAATGATTGTACCATCTTCTGCTTGAATTATCACAAATGGATCGGATGTTGAATCTTTCGCAGCAGTACATACCGCTTGAAAGTCTGGATACTCCATAATCAATATACCTGATGTATCTACACCATTTTCTGCTAGGTTTGGATAATACTGTACCTTTTTTGGCAAACCAAATAAACCAACAACAAAATGGATATTATATACATTCAGATCCATAAGGGCTCCACCACCATGTGCTTTGTCAAAGGTTGGTGTAATAACACCCTCTTTAAATTCATCATAGCGACTAGAGTACTTGCTAAAATTAGCTTGTATGAGTTTAATTTTCCCAATCTTTTGTAACTCATCCTTTAGATGTTCGTAGTTTTTACTGTATCGAGAAAGAATTGCCTCAAATAACATGCATTCATGTTTTAATGCTAAAGTATGTAGTTCCTTAGCTTCTGCAGTAGATATAGTAAAAGGTTTTTCTACAATAACATGTTTTCCCGCGAGGATTGCGTCCCTTGCGTATTGGTAATGTAGTGTATTCGTTAAACCAATATAGACAGTATCAAATGAATCATCATTTAGAAATGCATGATAATCTGTGTATTGATTTTGTATCTGATATTTCTCAACAATTGGTTTTCCCTTTGTTTCATTGCGACACCATAACGCTGTTACTTTAATCTCAGCTCGTAACATCGCTTCTATTGCAATAGGAACAATCATCCCATTTCCAACGATACCCACCTTCATAGACTTTTCTCCCTTTAGTCGATTAGTCCAAAGTGCTCGAATGCATGGTAAATGCCATCATCCAAAATATCTTTAGTAACATAATCCGCAATCGCCTTAACACTCTCTGGCCCATTTCCCATCGCAATGGAAGTTCCACAATAGGACAACATCGGAATATCATTTCCACTATCCCCAATACCTATCGCATCACTACGATCAGCACAGAAATGTTCTAGAACTTTCTCAATGCCAGTTCCCTTATTGATATCTTTATTGGTAATCTCTGCCCCATAGAACTTCTTAATCGGGTCTTCGATGACATGGGTGAGGATATATTGACTGTGTAGAGTTTTTTCTAAATGTTCAAATTCATGTCCATCTTCGCTGTATACACAGATTTTGTATATTTCATCATCTTCATGTGCCGCTTCTTCTGGATAGATACAGTTTGCCATCGCATTCTGTACTTTCTCCTCATGACTTGCATTCGGTAGTGAGAAATATTTGAGTAAGAATTCATAACCTAATTCATTCCCATACGCTCCTGCATTTCCTTCTAATCCATATCCTAGTCCCATATGATTAATCATATCTTTTAGATACTTCAGTTCATCTTTTGGGATTGGACTATCAAAGATACATTTACGATCAGCGTATACTTTCGCACCAGCCGCAAGAATATAACCATCAATATCATATTCTAGATATGTCACAATCTCTGCTAGACTTCTTCCTGTACATAAGAATATTTTATGACCATTATCTCTTGCCTTATGGATTGCACGTAAAGCACTCTCAGGGGTTTCATTGGTTGTTGGACTATATAAGGTGCCATCAATATCTAGAAATATATATTTTGTCATATATCAAATCCTCCGTCTCTATTATAGCCAAAAAAACAGGCTGGCTTGTGCCAATCTGTTACATTCCTTGGATATTTGCTTTTTTAATTCTGCTCATTAATACCGGAACCATCAATAAGCAGACAATCATCGTCACTAAGTTATACCAAAGATTATAACCTAGGGAGAATGTCCACGCTGGTAAGCTTCCTGCTGCAGTACCCTCTGCCCAGAAATAAGCACCGGAAATAACCGTAGAAAAGTACTTGATGATCATTACAATCACAATACCGAAATGACCTTTTGTGCTTGTTAGGAATAGACCTAGTGCAATCACTAAGCCCGCTAGTACGATACCACCTACTAGAGCCATTAGATTCATACCGTAAGAATAATAAATAGCAGCACAAGCAGACAGCCCAATAAGAGATAATACACTCAATACCACAGGTTTGCTTGCATGTTCAAATGGTTTAAAGAGTGAAACCATTCCAACAATACTGATTGGTAGTACATAGTCTAATAGAATCTGTATTGGTTGCACAAAATACATCGGGAAACCTAACACAATTGTCAGTAAGAATGAAGCTAGTCCACACAGTGCTCCATACTTCCAACCAAGATGATACGATGCAATCATTAGTGGAATTAACTCCAGTTCAATGGATCCACCATTTGGCATCTGTAGGAAAGGTATCATGTTTCCTACCATTTTTAGCGCTACATATAACGCCATGTAGATTGCCATGAATGCAATCGTTTTAATCTGATCGTTTTTCATAAAAAATACACCTCCATTTTGAAGGCGCAAGGAATTAAAAACTGAACTCCCTACGCTAGCTTTACCTAGATCAGGTGATAAGGGTTTTTCTCAGCATGCATGCACCCCTGTTCACGAGTTTAATCATATCACTTTTCGAAGTGAAATAAAAAGAATATTGTTTGGATGCCCCGTCCTTGCAATATTCTTTATTATTTCGCATATTCCAGTGTAATTTGAGGAGGACACGGATATGCATGGTTTTTTCCGGACATTATGTCAATTAGATTTTTTACAAGTCTGCCCATGACTTGTAAATAAAGGGTTCCGGAACACGCAGGTACTGATGCATAAAGGAGTGTGTGATGGAAAGAGTGAGACATCAGTTAGCCTGTGCTAACTGTATGTTAGCAAACGCTAACCCTTCTGTCAACAAAGATTATCATTTTTTTGTAAAAATATTCTCAATTTCGTTTCAAACCTCAAACTCGTTACAAAAAGACAACATATGTTACGTCACATGTTGTCCTATATCTTTATTAATCACTCATCTTTTGAATGAGTTCAAACTGATTACTTGTCATTCTAAAGTGTGCGATTCCACAGTTTGGAACGGGATTGATACCCAGTTCGGAGGCTTCTTGGAAGATGTCCTCCTTCTTTAATCCAAATAAGGCTTCTAGACATACAAGATAGAAGTCTCCGTGAGAAACCAGTAATACTTTATCTTGGTCTTGATGCATATCATAGATTTCATAAAAGATAGAATTTATACGCTTTACGACATCATTATATTCTTCACCACCAACATCTCCATAGTGCGTATCCATAAAGCGTTTGCCACTAGGATCTGCCTCTTTGAACGTCATGCCTTCAAGGTCACCATAGTTCACTTCACAAATCTTTTTGGTATAGATAATATTTCCTAGGTGATACTGAGCGATGATTTCTGCAGTATCGCGCGCTCTTTCCGCCGTTGAAACATAAATGGTAGAGAAAGGGCTATCCTTTAACTTCTCAGCTGCCTCTTGTGCTTCTTGAATTCCCTTTTCAGTTAAAGGACTATCACATCTGCCCTGCATACGTTCTTGGACATTAAATCTTGTTTCCCCATGTCGCATCAAATACATATCAATTGTCTTTGGATGATAGATTTGACGATACTCATTCACATTAATCGGCTCTTGGTCTAAGAAGAACTTTCCATCCTTATAATGGAATATCAACATACCTGTATTCGGCATTAACCAACGATCTTGTGACTTACAGCGTTCTACATAATCATCTAGATTCATCCCAAATAAGATTTCTAAAATACGTACCGCATACGCACCATGACTAACCAATAAAATTGTATCGCCATCACTAGATTCCTCAACGATGCCCTGCATCGTTGCACGAACTCTCTGCGCAAATCCTGAATTTGTTTCACCACCTTCGGATGACCAATCATCAAAGAATGGAGAATCCAAGACCTCTTCCTTACGTGCACCATCTAAAGAGCCAAAAGAGAACTCCTTCAAACCTTTGGTAAGGATTAATGGAATATCATGATACTTACAGATTTCTTTCGCCGTATCCCAAGCTCTTTCAGAGGTAGAACAATAAGCTCGATTAAACGGCACATTTCTAAGTGCAGACGCAACATTTTCAGCCTGTTGAATGCCCTCATCTAACAGTGGACTATCACACCAGCCCTGCATACGACCTTTCAGATTAAATAAGGTTTTTCCATGTCTAACAAAGTAAAATTTTAATTCCATGTATTTTGTACCCCAATTCTTTGTATTTTCTCTTATTTTTCACAAATAATGTTGGTAATAAACGCCGAGAATACTATAATATTTTAGTCGTTATGATAGTATCATATACGTATATACTACATTCTGAAAGGGTATTATGAATTTTCTTAGAAATAAACTACATCTAACATATCCACAGATGATTATCCTGGGATTTGGGGCGATTATCTTATTCGGTGCATTGTTACTAACAACACCACTTGCAAGTCAATCTGGTCAATGGACACCATTTATCAACGCACTATTCACATCAACGTCATGTGTTTGTGTAACAGGATTGATTGTTTATGATACCGCCACTTATTGGAGTTTCTTTGGACAGCTTGTCATTATTATTCTGATCCAGATTGGTGGACTTGGTGTTGTGACGGTTATCACATCCTTGGCACTCATCACTGGCAAACGAATTGGATATCTTGCTCGTTCCACTTTGGCAAACTCCATCTCAATCTCAGCGGTTGGTGGAATTATCCGCTTACTACACTTCATCTTTAAGATTACATTTATGGTGGAAGGCTTCTTCGCCATACTCATGTCATTTACATTTATACCGGATTTTGGACTCGTTAAAGGTATTTGGTATAGTATCTTCCATTCTATCTCAGCTTTCTGTAACGCAGGCTTTGACTTAATGGGTGTACGCGAACCATTCTCGTCCTTAACAACTTATGTATCCAATCCAATTATTAATATCTCAATTGTGTCTTTGATTCTGATTGGTGGATTGAGCTTCGCCACTTGGGCAGATATCAAAGAATATAAGTTGAATCTACACCGTTACCACATGCAGTCTAAGATCATCTTATTGATGACCGCAATCCTAGTCGTATTCCCTGCAATCTACTTCTTCTTTGTGGATTTTGCAGGCATGCCTTTAGGTTCAAGAATCCTAGCATCCTTCTTCCAATCTGTAACACCACGTACTGCTGGATTTAATACAGTAGACCTTACAAAGATGACTGAATCCAGTATCTTCTTACAGATTATATTAATGTTGATTGGTGCTGCACCAGGTTCTACTGGTGGTGGTATGAAGATGACAACCTTCTTCGTATTAGTCACAACAAGTATGGCAATCTTTAGAAACCGTTCTCGTACTGAGAGTTTCGGCAGAACAATCCCAGAGACAGTCGTACGTAACGCTGCCACAATCTTGATGTTATATATCTCATTATGCGTAGGAGCCGCAATGATTATCAGTGTCATTGAGAATGTTCCAATGGTAACCGCAATGTATGAGACCGCATCCGCAATCGCTACCGTAGGTTTAACCCTTGGTATCACACGTGATTTAACGATTATTTCAAGAATGATCTTAATCTTCCTAATGTTCGCTGGACGTATTGGAGGACTCACCTTGATTTATGGTATGTTCCCATTCCGTAACCAATGCTTAGGTAGACATATTGAAGAAAACGTAGCCGTAGGCTAAATAGGAGAGAGTATGAAACAGATTTTAATTATTGGTATGGGGCGTTTTGGTCGTCATATTGCCCGCAAGTTAAATGATTTAGATATTCAGGTATTAGGTATTGATAATGATGAAGATAAGGTAAGAGAAGTATTGCCTTATGTCACAAACGCTGAAGTTGGTGATGCGACAAACCAAGATTTCTTAAAGACACTAGGTCTTAAAAACTTTGATGTATGTATCGTTGCGGTTGGTGATAACTTCTTAGCTTCCTTAGAAATCACTTCTTACCTCAAGGAATTAGGCGCAAAGAAAGTTGTATCTCGTGCTGCACGTGATACACAAGAGAAGTTCTTATTACGTAATGGCGCAGATGCAGTTGTATACCCTGAAAAGTTAATGGGTAACTTAACTGCCATGCGTTATAGCAGTGATAATATCTTTGACTACATTCAAATTGGTAAAGACTTTGCAGTATTCGAAATTGCTGTGCCTAATGAATGGTTAGGCAAGACAATCGGTCAGGTCGATGTACGTAAACACTACAACATCAATATCATCGCAATTAAGAAAGATGACGATATCTCTGTTACACCAGGTGCTTCCCATATACTCAACTCTGAAGAATCCTTATTAGTATTAGGAAAAGACAAAGATATCCGCAGTGCTTTCCATATCTTAGGTTAGTTCTCTTTCGATTGTCTTCGATATGCAATATCCCCTCCTTCATTTCGATAGGTATGACTTGGGGAGATTCCAAAATGCTTCTTATACAATCGACTAAAATATAATGGATCTTGATATCCTACATTCCAAGCAGCCTCGGTTACTGAATAACCCTTCAGTAATAAATCGGCTGCTTTTCTTAATCGTAAACGAATTAGATAGTCGATAGGACGAATATGGTAGACTTTATTGAACTTATAGGAAAAATGCGCCTCATCCATCTGTGCAGCTTTAGCTAAATCCTTTAACTTTAGATTCTTATGATATGAAGTTTCCATCAGTTCAATCGCATTTTCAATCTGTAATAACTCCTGATTGATATATGAATAGCCAAAGGAACTAAGAATCAGTTGTTGAGCGATTAAGTTACGTTGAATCTGGTCATCCCAGTTTGCACGCATAACACTATTCTTCAAACGATTCAATAACTCAATGGAACTACTATCTTGAAGCGCAGAAATTTCATATACCATGTTCATAATATCGCTACTACCATGCCACGGAACCTCTGGGTCATAGTAGATGTTCAAATGAACAAACGGTTCTTTTGAATTTATTTTAAATGTAACTCTCTGATTTTTCGCACCATGAATAATATGATTTGGACTTGCATGAAATGTTTGGTCATTAAAAGAAATGATAGCAGTTCCTGAAAGAGGATAAATAAAGGCACTATGCGTTGTATCATAGGAAATCTCTTTCCCACTTTCTTTTGTCTGTAAAGAAATTCCCGTTATCAATAATTTACGGCTTGTATATTCTTTCTGACAAGCAATCATAAAGTCCTTTTTCTGCATACTTTCACCTCTTTTTTATACAATCTTTCTTACATGGATAATATTTTACATAATTATCTATGTTTTTCTACTATTCTACATTTAAAATATTAGACTTTCCATCTATAATGATACGGTTGTTAGTTTTATCTAACTAACTTAATTGAAAGGTATGACATCAATTCAATGATAGCGAAATCGAAACGGGATATTACATTTCCATATCTATTACTGTTCTTATGCGTCTGTTTAGGAATCTCTTTACTGGTTGCCGTATCTCTAGGTGCTGTTAAGATTCCTATCGTAGATACATATCAGATTATCATCAAGCAACTATTTCATATTGGAAATGTAGATCATATTGCGAAATCTACGATTGCGATTGTATGGAATATGCGTAGTCCTCGTGTCATTATGGGACTCATCGCTGGTGCAGGTCTTGCGCTTTGTGGCAGTACGATACAGACGGCTGTTAATAATCCCATCTGTGAACCATATATATTAGGAATCTCCGCAGGTGCGACATTTGGTGCAACGCTCTTGATTATCCTAGGGCTAAAATCCTTGATTGGTTTTGGTGCCTTCCTTGGCGCAATCATCGCAACGATTATCGTATTGGTAATTGCTTCTGCTGGCAAAAAGATTACAACCACAAGCCTTGTATTATCTGGCGTTGTTGTCAATGCACTATTCAGTGCCATTTCCAACTTCATCATCTCCATCGGTGCAAACTCCGATAACATGATGACCATTAAATTCTGGACCATGGGCTCTCTTGCCAGTTCCTCTTGGGGAAGTATTCTCCTTCCATTCATCATTATCTTAGTTGCCTGTCTCTTCTTTATGACGCAACACCGCATCATGAATGCAATGTTAATGGGAGATGAAGTTGCCATCACATTAGGTATTTCTTTACAGAAATACAGAATGATTTACATGATAGTCATTGCATTTATCACTGGTATTCTCGTTTCAAGTTGTGGAATTATCGGCTTTGTGGGGCTAATTACACCGCACATCGCAAGAGCTCTAGTCGGAACAAGTCACCAAAAGATGATTCCTATCTCGGTAATCCTAGGCAGTCTCTTTGTGATATGGGCAGACGTACTAGCACGCTGTCTTCTACCAAATGCAGAACTACCAATTGGTATCTTTACAGCACTAGTTGGTGCACCGTTCTTTGTCTACATTGTCATTAAGAATCAGAAAGGTGGTTAAGTATGGATCTCATTTGTAAAGATGTATGTTATTCCATCAAGGATAAAAAAATTCTAGACCACGTTTCCATCAATGTAGATAAACAGCGCTTCGTTACCATTCTTGGCCCAAACGGCTGCGGAAAGACGACCCTGCTTAAGAACATCTACCGTGTTCTAAAGAGAGATTCTGGTGAGATTTTATTCAACGGCAAAAACATTGATGATTTGCATTTAAGAGAAGCCGCGAAGAAAGTTGCAGTCGTAGCACAGTTCAACGAAATTAATTTCGATTGCAGTGTCAAAGATATGGTTCTTCTTGGCAGAACACCACATATCCCATTTATGCAATCAGAAACGCATAAAGACTACGAAATCGTTGAAGATGCTCTCCAGAAAGTTGGCATGCTAGATAAAGCAGACCGTTCCTACCTTTCCTTATCCGGAGGAGAAAAACAACGTGTTGCCTTAGCCCGTGCTATCGCACAACAACCAACCCTACTTCTATTGGATGAACCAACCAATCACTTAGATATTCGATATCAAATTGAAATCCTACAAATCGTAAAAGACTTAAATATCAATGTTCTTGCGGTATTACATGATATTCAACTTGCATGTCGCTATTCAGATTATATCTATCTGATGAAACAAGGTACCATCCGCTATGAAGGAAAACCACAAACTACAATCACAGAACAATCGATGCATGATGTATATGGCATCAACTGTAAACTAACATGGACCCCTGATCAACAGGCATTAATAGAGTATATATGAAAGGAAAACTCATGAAAAAATTATTAAACGCTACACTCGCTGCAGTATTATCATTCTCATTGATTGGTTGCAGCAACAAATCCGCAACATCCCAAAAGGACAGCACAACATCCACAACAGAAAACACAGCTGAAACAAAAGCAGAAGAAACAAAGTATCCTGTAACAATCACAACTTACAACGCTGATGGTACAGAAATCCAACAGACATTCGAAAAAGCTCCAGAACACGTTATTACAAATAACCTATCTGCCACAAAGATCCTAATCGATTTAGGTCTACAAGATAAAATTGTAGGTATGCTTGACCCAGATAACAAGGTTACAGACAGCTACGCTGAAGCAATCGAAAAGATTCCACACATCGGCGATAAGAAGACAGTATCTCAAGAAGTAGCACTCTCCTACAACCCAGACGCAATTATCGGTAGAAATATGATGTTCTCAGACAAATCCCTTGGAACTGTAGATACATGGAATCAAAATGGTATCAGCATCTATTCCCAAAAGGCATCTATTTCTAACACAGAACAAAGCTTAAACAATGTTATTGAAGACATCATCAACATCGGTATCATCTTCAACGTACAAGAAAAAGCAAACGCATATGCAAAGAAACTACAAGAAAGAGTTGATTCTGTACTATCCGCAAATGAAAACCAACCAAAGGAATTAAAGAGTGCACTCATCATGTGCGCATACAATAATGAAACATATGGCGCATACAAGTCAGCACTACAAGAAAGTGTTCTAAATGCATTTGGTTACACTAATGTCGCAACAGGAACTTCTGGATTAACTCTAGAAAACTTAGTAACATCTGCACCAGAATTCATCATCTACGTTACAAGCGATCGCAATCAGAAGTTAGATGCTAACGCCGTAGAACTCATGAAGAATAACGCAGTACTCGCAGATGTTCCTGCAATCAAGAACGGTAAGATCCTAACAATCTCATATGATGAATTAATGGATTACGGTCCATCTGTGATTGATGCACTTGAAACAATCAACGCATTCCTAAAGAAATAAGATGAAGATTCAAACTAAAGTCTCACTACCACAACACTACGATCCAAATTTCGCATACCCATTAATTCTATGCAATGATGGTGAACTACAACATCTACTTACTTTTAAAGAAAAAGCAATTCTTGTAGGACTACTACCAGAAAATCGATTAACGGATTATACGCCATGGCATGCGGAAGCTATCAGACCAGGCGCAGAAAACTTTGGTGGACAAGCAGATGAATATCACAACGAACTATTCAATAACGTTCTACCAGAACTTCAAAGTAGATATTCTATCGATACAAACAAAATTATTTATGGTGGCTATTCCTTAGGAGGATTAGCCGCTGTATATAGTTTGTATCGAACAAACATTCCTAGTGCAGTATTCTCTATCTGTGGATCCTTCTGGTATCCAGAGTTCGTTAACTTCTGTAAAGAGAATCCCGTTATCAATCAAAACGCTAGCGTTTATCTATGTAACGGCAAAACAGAAGGCTCTCATCACCATAACATTCTAGATACTGCTCCAAAGTGCGCAGAAGAAATCCACGCTTTAATTCATAGGCAATTAAATGGCATTACTTCTGTATTTGATGAATTTGGACATCATGAAAATCTAACTAATCGTTATAAAGCTCTATCTGATTGGTTAGAGAAACAACTATAGTACTACACACAAAAGGCGTTAGCTAATTACTAACGCCTTTTGCATATATTGGATGATACTACCCCTATAACAAGAAAAGACCTCCGCATGGTCTTTTCTTGTTTTTATTTAATAAGGGGATAGAATTTCACTGATGCTTGCTAAGGGGAGCAATCATTCAGGGCAGATATCTTATCTGCACTTATATAGTACAAATTTATTGTCATTCAAATATGGCAAGATTTTGTAAAATTATGTGATGCACTATCCAAGAATTCTAGTAATACTAGCAGCCTTATTCTTTTGTAATAATGTTACGAGTGGAGAAATTGCACCACCTATAGCAGCTACACACTGGAATGCGAACATTACATAATAGTCTGCACTATCGATAATGCCCTTTTCCATCATCTCAGGAAGAACGCCAAACGCATCCATCATACGAACATTGGTATAACCTTCTTGGTGGAAAATTCGTGTGACTGTTAGGGCAAAGTCAAACTTGTTCGCAAAATATACACCGATTAACATTAATACGAAACAAATTACAATACCAATCTTACTTAACTTACCCGCACCCTTTTGGTATGCAGTTAGTGTCAAAAATCCCATCACAACGCCACCAAGTAGTGAAATATATCCTAATTGTCCAACAATGACAATAAGGATTGCGCCAACAATAACGCCACCTAAAGCAAGTGCTGTACCCAATGCATAGTTTTCAACTACAACAGGTGCTGTTGCCTGTTCTTCTGCCTGTTCCATCAACATCTGATTCGCAACTTCTTCTGTATAGAAGTGAATGACACCACGATTGATGAATACTCTTGTATCTGCAGGTTCTAATGTCTCCTCTGCACAGTTAGAATAACCATTCATATGGAACCAGTTAATGATTTCAGGAATCGAAGAAATAACATTTTTTGCTTTTCCATTTGCAGTTAAAGCTGTTTTGAATGTGACAGTCACAACATTCCCATTTGCTTTTGCGCTGCCAACCTTCTTCACTGCACTTACAAGTCCACGTAGATTTAAATCATTTGGCTTACGATTGTCTTGGTCAACAAGACTGAACTTGGCGATAATTGTATATACATTTTGAAATGTTGTTAATGCATATGTATATCCCATTTCTGTAGCACAAGCTACACCAGCATCCTTATCGTATGCAATCCCTAATCCACTTACGACTCTTCCTAAAATAGTATAGTCTTTCATATTTCCTCCATATAAACAAAGATAGATTACTCTATCTTATTTCAACATAACTATTCTACTATCTCTAACATAGCAGATGCAACAGTAGCCATATTTGCCACAAAAGACTTCTTCTCTTCAGCGCTTAAATGACCAAGTGCCTTTGTAAGAACCTTACCGATTTTTTCTACAATATGTTCTGTAACTTCTTTACCTGTTGTAGTTAGTACAGCATGTGCTCCATATCTGCTCTTACCATTGCGATATTCAAAACGAATGAATTTTCCTTTTGCTAACTCGGCAAGCGATCTAGAGACAGCTGCCTTGTCCATCTTACTACATTCAACTAATTCAGTGTTTGTTAAGCCTTCAGGGTTAAAGCCTAAATATAATAGTAACATTGTTTCTGCACCCTTAAGCTTTGTTGATTTGATTTCTTCCGCCTTAATTGCTTGAATGCAATGACTGAATGCATTTGTTGCAATTACGAAATCACGGCCCTTTTTGTTCATTTTATCCTTTTTTCCCTTCTTAATTATCATTCGAATGAGTGGCATATTACCACCGTCACTACATACCGACAATTTCTATTATAAGTATTATCAAAATAATTTACATAGTTTAACCAAAATAAATTTCATTAATTTATACATTTTTGAACATCTGTATGAAAAATTTCCAAAAAGTGCATGCATGTTTATCGAAAATATGCATGCACTTCATATAACCAGTATTATACAATCGTTTAGGCCTTACCAGCTGCTTCTGTATAAGCACTGATAATCCAATCATGATTGATACGTGGAAAATCTGTTTCGTCAATCGCGAAGCGATCTTTATCTACTTTCATCTCTTCTTCAAGAACACTAACTGGTATTAGGAATGACATTCCCTTATCGTCTGCTCTGACATTGATCTTCATTACATCATTCTCGGTATGTTGATATTCAATACCAGTCACATCTTCTGCAGTTCCTTTTTTGTTGTCGATATACTCAATAAAACTGTCGTATTTTGCAAGTTCTACCATGATGTCATCTACACCATCTTCAAAAATTTGTATTTTTTCAGCGAATTCTTGTACTGTAGCACAACGTCTTAACTTAAATCCTTGCTTTACAAGCGGTAATGCAAGCTGCTTTAAAGACTCTGCAGGTTCTTGTTGACTAAGCCAAATCAAGAACTTTCTAGATGGATCAGAATACACAAGCGGTGGTTGGATCATGAATGCATGTTGACAATGGGGACATGTATGTCTAAAAATATCCCCACTAATACAAGCTTCTTTCAAGTCTGGGTCTTGTTCTGCATTGATTGCTGTGTAAATTGTTGTATCAAATTCCTTATGGCAATAAGGACAAGTATATCTTATCTCTTGACTCTGACTCATATTATTCTCCTAACTCTTCATAGAAATTCCAGAGAAATCAATTCCTAACTTCCCTGTTTCATTTACTATTTTTTCTAATACTTCTGACTCTTCTTCACTGAGTGTTTCACCACCGAATAAGATAATCAAATGTGCTTCATCATCTGTATAATATGGGATTGCCCATACTTTATCTGTAAAGTGCAAGCCAATTTCTTGACTAGGTTCTTCATCTACTTCTCCCACGACAAACGGGCCATGGATACCTGTTAAGCGTATTGTTATCTCGTGGATAATTGAACCATGCATGACACCTGCTAATACAGTATCCGGATAGAATGGATCGCGTAATGCGTCTAATCGCTCATCTTTTCGCAAGCGTCGTAAGTCTTCATCCTTCGTTTCTGTCTTTTCAATCCATGACGCATTCTTCTTTACCATTTGCACCGTTTCATTAACAACTCTAACTTCACGGTTAAATACTTGTTCCATCGTAAAGAAGCCAAGCATCTCTGGGTCATCCATTCCTCTAAGACATGTTTCCCATGAATTACCGATTGACAGCACATTAAACATCAACATTCCATCTTCTGTACAGTACGCTGAACATACCGCATAACAATCATCCTGATGTACTTCAATCTTGTCTTTTAACAGTTCTGTTAAATCATCCGCTTCAATCGTAATATACTTCTGATACATAACTGTAAAATTTAGTTCTGCGACTTTCATCCATCAATCCTCCTTCCTGGTGAAAAATGACAGGTCTTTACGACCTGTCATTATTTTAACATTGATTTGTGATTAACGTCTTCTTCTACCTAAAATTCTTAGTAAGTATAGGAACATATTGACGAAGTCTAGATATAACTGTAATGCACCATAGATGGCAAGTTTATCTCTTTGATCTGTTCCATCAGCTGACATATAGTAGAACTGCTTGATACGTTGAATATCAAATGCTGTATAAATCATAAAGATGAATAGTCCAAGATATGCAATCAATAGATTATTACGTAATGCTGGAATAAAAATGGATACGACACTTGCGATGATTAACGCAAATAATCCTCCAAGTAAGATTCCTTGATACTTTGTTAAATCAACATTCGTAACATGACCAATCACTGCACAGCTAATAAATAAGATTGCCGCAAATACAAATGCTTGGAATACAACGCCTACTCCATACGCAAGTGGAATAACCCCAAATGTAACACCACTTAAAGCTGCGTATGTTAAGAACAATGCATTACAAGCGCCTTTTGATAAACGTGTGATTGCCGCATTGAGAGAAATTACCAATACAAACTGTGAAATCAATAAACCAATCTGGATGAATAATGCAAAATCGCTAAAGAATACGATACGTGCTAATGTTCCTCTTGTGACTAGGGAGTGGTAGAAAAGATACGCAACTGCTGCTGTGATTGTTAAACCAATTCCCATGTGTGTAAATACTTTTGTTATATAAGCTTTGAGACCTGCTTGCTCATCATAAGCTCCATAAACATTGTTTCTGTCAAATTCACTCATTGTTAAGTCCTCCTGACAATATTATTATATGCCTATTTGACCTAAAGTCAAATTACATGTTTTAAGATTCGTTTTAATTTTGATACCAATGTGCCAAGTCTTCCAGCATTGCTTGACGTTGTATAAGGTTGTTATTTTCAAACCATTCTACATTCATCTGATGATGGAACCAAGTGTACTGTCGCTTTGCGAATTGGCGAGAATGTTTTTGAATCTCTTCTTTAACTTCTTCAAGGGATTTCTTTCCTTCGAAGAAGCCTTCCCACTCACGATACCCAATACCCTTCATACATGCATCTGTAAAGGATACACCTTGCTGTAATAAACTTTCTACTTCTTGTTGTAAACCTGCTTGAAACATCTTTTCTACACGTACATTAATGCGTGCATAGAGTTCTTCACGTGGCATTGTACAGCCGATAATACGTACATTGTATAACATACGATGTTCTTGTTCAGCTATCATCTTACTCTGTACTTTTGGACTTCTTCTAGCAATGGTCAAGCTCCGTAGCAGACGTCGACGATTATTTGGATGAATCTTCTCACTTTGTGTAGGATCTAATTCTAATAATTGTTGGTACAGTTCTTCATTGGTATAGTTTTCTAAATCTGTATCAATACCAGCACCACTTTCATTACTGAATTGATAATCATACAGGCATGCCTTTATATAGAGACCTGTACCACCGCAGATAATCATCGGCTTATCACTATGGTCTATTAGGTCTCTCGCTTTTGCTTGAAAGTCCGCAACCGTATAACTTTGCTTAGTTGTATAAATATCAATCAAATGATGTGGTACACCATCCATCTCTTGGATTGTCACCTTACCAGAGCCAATATCCAAGCCTTCATAAACCTGTATCGAATCTCCACTGATGATCTCACCATTTAACTTTTTCGCAAGTTCAATCGCAAAATCACTCTTTCCTACTGCAGTAGGGCCAACAATGACAATTACTTTTTTCATCGTAAAAATTCCTTTACCAATGTCTTTTCATCCAGTGTGATAAAGGTTGGTCTACCATGTGGACAATGATATGGATTTTCACATAGAGATAATTGACGTACTACCTCCTTCATTTCATCCATCGTTAGACTACGATTAAAGCGAATGGAATGATGACAAGCCATTGTCGCAATCTTCTTCTTTTCCATGCGTGCATACTTAATATCACGATCATTTTTAAAGAGGTCAATCACATCATTCAAGAATTGTATTTCTTCAATATCCTGCATCCATACTGGTACACTATGTACAACCAATGTATCTTTCCCAAATGGTTCAAATACCACATGGATATCTTCCACTGCCGCATTAATTTCTTCAACCCGTCTTACAAGATCGTTACCTGCATGAATTGTAATTGGCACTAAACAATCCATCATCACAGGATCTTGGTTTAACTTTGCTTTGTACTCTTCGTAATGTACACGTTCTTGTGCCGCGTGCTGGTCAATGATGACAAGCCCCTTCTCCGCTGCACAGAGAATGAATTTCTCATGAAGCTGACCGATAACTTCCATCGGTGGGAAAACTTGCTGTTGGGGCTTATATTCTGGATATTCCTCCTCAAACTGTGTTGAGACACGCTTGAGTTCGGCTTCCGTTTCCGCAATTTCTTGTTCTAATGTCACTTCCTGATTCTCCACCTTTTCCTCTTGTGGTGTAGCAGCAACTTGTTCAACAATAGATTGTCTACGCTGTTGTTCCTTGCGATACTCCGCCTCTTGAATCAAACGATCAGTATCGAAAGAAATTGGTTGATAATATTCTTGTCTTGCTTCGCGAACTTCCGCCGCAGGCGCAAGAATCGTACCACGTAACATATTTGCAACATTATTTTTAATGAGTGTTTCTAATTGAATTTCCTTTGATAAACGTACCTCCCATTTTGAAGGGTGTACGTTTACATCTAAAAGATGTGGATCCATTGAAATATCTAAGACACAGATTGGATATCTACCCTTTACGATGAAGTCCTCATATCCATCTTGAACTGCTTTATATAATTTATACGTTCTTACCATTCTACCATTTAAGAATAGATTCATCCCTGTACGGCTAGCACGTGTAATGCTTGGCTTAATGAGATAACCCTTCACTGTATAATCAAAGTCATTAAAGTCTACAGGAATCGCATTCTCTGCAGCCATTCTACCAAACACCTGATATACAACTTCTAAGAGATTTCCCTGTCCGCTTGTACGGAAGGATTCTCTATCATCGCTGCGTAAGATAAACGCAATCTCTGGATGTGATAATGCAAACTTTGAAACGATATCTTGAATCAGGGATGCTTCATATGCAGCTGAGCGCATATGCTTTAGACGTGCAGGTGTCTGATAGAATAGACCTTCTACTGAAATCTCTGTTCCCTGATTACATGGGTATGGCGTAACACTCTCCACATTGCCATAGGCAACAACAACTTTTGTCGCATCCTTTCCATCTGATGTACTTAATACCATTCGAGATACAGAAGAGATTGATGGTAGTGCTTCACCTCTAAAGCCCAATGTATGAATTGACCATAAATCATTCTGTGATTGAATCTTAGATGTCGCATGACGACCAAAACAGAGTTGTGCATCTTGTGCATCCATACCGCAACCATTATCAATGACACTCAATCGTTGGATGCCACCTTCTGTAATATTCACTTCTATGCGAGTACTACCTGCATCGATTGCGTTCTCCACAAGTTCCTTAACGACACCCATTGGTCTTTCTACGACTTCACCAGCCGCTATCATATTCGCTGTTAATGTATCTAATTGTTTAATTTTTCCCATATTTTTTACCTGCGTATATTATACTATAATGATTTATGAAAGAGGTTATCATGCGTCTAAAAAATGAATTCCGCAAAGAAACTGTTATCCAAAAATCACGATTTATCGCCTGTGCAACCGTCGCAAAGACCGAAGAAGAAGCCAAAGCATACATCAACTACATCCGTGATGAATTCCGTGATGCGACGCATGTATGTACCGCATACATCGTCGGAGAAAACGATGCATATCAAAAATCCAATGATAATCATGAACCTGCAGGTACAGCTGGTATCCCTATCCTTGAAGCGATTCGCAAAGCAGGGCTATCTGATACGGCAGTCTGTGTCGTGCGTTACTTTGGTGGAATAAAACTTGGAGCCGGTGGATTAATTCGTGCATATGGTGGTGTAACCAATGCAGTTCTACAAGAAGCCTATAAAGTAATAGACATGTCTATCGCTACCTGGCATGTAAAATATCCATATGAGTATATCGGCAGCGTAGAAAACTGGATACGCAATCATACAAGTGATGCTAGTTTTGATTATGATGACAATGCACATGCGTACTTTGCAAGTAACGAAGAAAATCTGCAAGCTATCCTCTCTGATCTAACAAAAGGAAGTGCAGAAACAGAAAAGACAGGCTCCACTCTTTATGAAGAACCTGTCAATGAATAACTATTTCTTTATAAACATGATATTCATATCAACGTTTGTTGAGATACCATCTACAGTTCCAGCATCCGTATACTGCCAAATACTGAAATGATAACTAAAGTTTGGTGCAGAGGAATAATCCGCTACCCAGAAATCATAATCATGTAGATAGTTTATCTCGAATACTGTCTCAAATAATTGAGAACTGCTGTATACCATTGCTTGGTAGCCAGCATTTTTTATATGGTTCATAAATGTGACAGCTGCTTGTGTACGCTCCTCAGAAGTGGTACTTTCTACACGGTCTTTCGCATTACTTACTTCTTCTAAATCAAATACAATTGGTAGTTGTAGCTTGTATTTCTTTACACGTTCTAAGACAAAGTCTGCCTCTGCACGCGCTTCTTCCGCGGAAACCGCTTGGGAGAAGAAATAAACACCTACATCAATTCCATTTTCTATTGCGCCTTGGATATTCTCTTCAAAGTATGCATCATCCATGAGAGCACCTGTTTCATATCCACGATATCCTACTTGAATCATCGCAAACTTCACACCACTATTTTTAACAGCTGCCCAATCAATTGATTTTTGGTGTGACGAAACATCGATACCAATCACAGATGTATATGTATCATCCTCATAGGCTGGAAACCCATTACTCCATGTCAAGTTATTCCAGTTATATGTATGCATGTTTGGATCAGTCTCAACAAGCTGTTCCTCTTGCAAGAATTGTCTTGCCCGATATGCTTGCATATAAATATTGCGAATCGTCATTAATATAAAACAGATTACCACCGCAGCAGCGATGGTCCACGTTCTCTTTACTCTTTTCTTTCTACGATAGTATCTCATCAATTACCACATCTGTCTAAATCCTAGCAATGAAACTGGATTGAAGAGCTTTCCAAGCGTATGTTGAGAAACGATTCCCTCTTTTGACTGTCGCAAAAAGAGAACCCACACAAAATGACATCGATAGAAGTATTGCCCATACCCATAGTGCTACAAGCGTTTGGAATAAAATAAATATTCCCGTGAGTAATATAAATACTGTTGGAGCAAATATAATTCTCGCTACGCCACAGTATACATCCTCTGGTTTTTGTCCTTCTCGACGGTTTAGGTAACAATACGTATAAATACTACCTACAAAGACGATTGTTAGTCCAATTCCACAGATAATACATCTTAAGATTAGAATATTCGCAATCAGATTCAATACTACAATGACAACTGATGCCGCAAATGATAACTCACTACCTTGAAAAGAATTTTCCACGACTTTCCACAGAGTAATAAGATCGGACTTGCAGAAATGAAACCTTGAGAATATACTTTCTTTCACAGCCTGAGGCTGTGATTGTACCAGCTGTTCTACAGTCTTTGCGCCGCAATAGCCGCAGAACTTGCTTTTGTCAGATATTTCTTTTCCACAATTCTTACAAATCATTTGGCACCTCCGTAATTGGTTTTTATTATAACACTATATTCACCATTCCAATTAGCGACGTATGTAATTTAGTAATTCCTCTAACGTTCCAGAGATGATTCCACTATCTTCTAGCATGGTTTTTGTTTTAACATGGTAACTAAAATACAGTAGTCGTGTTAGAATGTATGCTAGTTCATTTCACATCTGCCGGTTCCCACTGCAATATATATCTGACGAAAGATACTTAGAATCACATATAACTCTTCTTGCAAGATTTCAATGCGGGCATGAAATACTGGTAAATCGTCCGTTAGCATTTTGATATATTTTTCTTATCTGATGTTGTTATTTTCTACGATTAATGGACTATTTCTTTAGATTTTTTAATGTTCTAAATGGAAATCAGTAGTAGAAACATTAAAAAAGGGGAATGTACCTATACAAGAAAATCTTAGAAATACGAAAGAAAGTTGAACTCGCAGAAAAATGAAGTGAACTTCAAAAGTTGGACAACAACTTAAGAGATTCACTTCACAGAGTATATTGTTCATTTATTTTAAAAATGTAAGCCATAAATGTCCCTATGAAACATGAATTTGAATTGAAGTCTCAAAGTGAAATTTTCAAGCAATGCTGTAGGCTTATTCAGTATCTGTGGAAAAACGGAAACGAGGAAGTATTGACTATTTGCTCTTACTTCCTTTTTATAACCCACTATAGTTTAGATAATATTATCATCATATATGAAATCGCATTATATCCCATATGAGCAAGGATACAAGAAAATATAGAATCAGTATAAAAATAAAGTAAACCCAAAATTATGCCACATATAAATGAGGGTACTATTTGAGCAATATTAAAATGGAGTATTGAGAAAAATGCGGCAGATATAAGTAAGGCAACAATTTTCCCATAGTTTATAGAAAGACCATCAAGCAAAAAACCTCTCATTAGAACTTCTTCAAGAATAGGCGCAAGGATACAAAAATCAAAAAAACTAACAATCGGTGATATCTGTATTAAACGGATAATTTGTTGGTAATTTTCTTTACTTGATGGAAATAAATCTTCAAACAGGGGATCTAACCCCTTATCTAAAAGAAAATAAAACAATACGGAACACCCTAATGCTAATACTATTCCCAAAAAAGAAATATTTGAAAATAAACGTAGTTTAAAATTTGTTTTTGTCACTAGTAGATTAAGAAATATTGCCATACATATAGCAACAGTAATTAAGTTTAAAAATCTACTTTGTTCAGGTGCGATCTTTCTCCAGATTAAAATATCAAGAACCGTATAAAAAATCATAAAACCAAACCAAACAAGCACCCATAGAATGCCTTTTACAATAGATATTCCATTACTCATATAATTACTTATCCTCAATAATCTCTAACTTAATTTTTTGATTTTTTTATTTTAGCATAACTTGATAGTCCGCTCAATATAATCTCAAAACCCATTAATATTAAGCATTTTTGAAAGATATGCAAATTATTCTTTAACTTAGTCTTTGTACTTAAATCATATTTAAAAAATAGAGTTCTTGTACCGTCTTTTAACCCTACCCTACAAGTGGTCTTCTATCATACATTCTTTACTCATAAGTATTCTGCTTCTATCATTTATTTTCTTTTGTAATTCTCCCTCATCTTTCTCGCACCAATGAAGAAGGATCGCATAATGACCTAGATATCTCTTTCTGAGACTTTGTATATACCTTGATATTTTTTATCATTGCATGTGCAACGCTTGGAGATGTTTACGAGGATTGAAATGAACTAATAGATGAAAACGAATGAATATATTTTGATAACTCATTACCTGACTGCAAGCATGGTATTTTTCTGCCAATAAGAATAAAAGCCGTTATATAGTGAACCACAATAACGACTTGATAAGATAATCTGATTTTGTTCATTGAAAAGAAACAGAAACTATCGCTTTTGGCTATATTTGTGTAAATAACTTCCGGATTATCTAATTCAAGTATTTAAACACAAAATCAGTTATATCGACTTATACAGTAAGAAATAAAGTGAACCGCCTTAGTCATTGTCCGACTTTTAGGAGTTCACTTTATTCTTCTCATGTATTAGAGTGTTTTGCTATCTCTTTGTGACATCTTTTTCTGCATTGATTTCCAACAACTTATTTGTTAATTGGTTTTCAATACGACGTAGTTCAAGCTGTGCAGCTTCACGCTTGTCACGGCCTTCCTTCTGAATGTTCAATACTTCATCCAATGTAGAAATTAACTGTTCATTTGTGTGCTGTAATGTTTCAATATCAACAATACCACGTTCACTCTCTTTCGCTGTATCAACTGTTGCCTGGTGCAATGTTTCCGCATTCTTCTTGAGAAGCTCATTCGTCATGTTTGTAACTTCACGTTGCGCTTCCATTGCTTGCTTGGAGTGTGTGATACCTAAAGACAATACAATCTGGTTCTTCCAGAGTGGAATTGTATTCGCAAGAGTACTCTGAATCTTTTCAGTCATAAGAGTATCGTTGTTCTGTACCAAACGAATCTGTGGTGCCATCTGGATGGAAACCTGTCTTGTTAGTTCAAGGT
The DNA here is from genome assembly GCA_938041275.1 of uncultured Solobacterium sp. Lineage (GTDB taxonomy): Bacteria > Bacillota_I > Bacilli_A > Erysipelotrichales > Erysipelotrichaceae > Bulleidia. Next base: position 12,957 of record CALISH010000080.1, on the reverse strand, counting down.
CATAGAGTTTCTTTTCAAAACGTACACAAGCCTGTTCTAAATCATTTGCCTTCTGTGCATCTTCAGGTAAGCCTGTCTGCTTTGCCTTTGCGATTAATTCAGGTAATTCACTTGCACGAACTTCCTTCAACTTCTTACGTCCAGCAATGATATACATGCTTAATTCCTTGATGTTTATTTGGTTGCGTTCATAGAGTTCATCTAATAAAGCGATATCCTTTAACAATTGGATCTGATGATCTTCTAAGACACCTGCAATCTTTTCAACGTTAGCTTCTGCCTTGTCATAGCGAGCTCTGAACTCTTCAACCTTTGACTTACCTTTTTCAAATAAGCTTGCAAAGAATCCCTTCTTCTCATCAGAGTCAGATGTATTCTTTAAATTTACAACAAGATCTGTGAGGATATTTCCAATCTCACCTAAGTCCTTTGTACGTACATTCTGTAATGCTGTATTGGAGAAATCCGTTACTTTCTTCTGTGCAGCCGAACCATACTGGAGAACTGTATTAGAATCCATGATATCAATCTTCTGTGAGAAAGTATCGATTGTCTTTTGTTCTGCATCACTAAATTCTGTTGCCTCGATTGGGTCAATAGATTTTAGTTTCTCATCTTCTTCAGCTGCCTTTTTCGCTTCTAGGTCAGCTAACTGTTTTTGATTTTCTTCTTGAAGCTCATCAGGCGTTAGCGTAAGTGTGATTTCTGGCTCTGTTTGTGTCTGTGCTTGTGCCTGTGTTTGTGTTTGATTTGTATTATTTTCGCTCATGTCATTCCCCTTCTGTTGTATATAGATTTAGTATACCACGTTGTTTTTTAATTGATATTCATTTTTTTCTCACGCTGTCTGCGAATCAGATATGTGATAAGTCTGATGATTCCTAACAGTGCTACGATTGCGATAATGATTGCTAGATAGATACGATAGCCAAAAGCTGAAGTGTTTTGGAAGAAGCGTATGAAGCTAAAATGCTTATCCTTGATCTTCTGATCTCTTGCGGTTTGGTACTGTGCTTTCATCTCAGATACTCCATTTACTTTATCCATATCTGAGATATAACGTGTGATTGCTTGCCATTCTTTTAACTCAGTTCCATCCGCATTGTACAAAATCATATCTGAAAAATCTTTGATTTCATGACCTGAGGCATCATATGTATGAATGTCTAGCTGATTAAATGTCTTCTTACCCACCGATGGCAACATATTTGCGATATACAAGTTCGTTACCACAGGATATAACTTATCCTTTTCTACAGGTATATAGAAGCCTGCATTCGTGCGAACTTCCGCATCGACTACATGATTTAAGATAAAGCGGTAATCAGAGTAATGATACTGCATGCCACTAAAGAATAGTTGTCCATCCACCATCATATCTTTACCCACACTACGATCTAGCTCTGCAACTTTGATTAAATCAGAGCCCTTCATATATACACGAATCAGTGGATATCCAAGTAAACCGTCATTTCCTTTGCCAAGGTTTACCGCATCGTATACTTCCCCAACTGTGATATCACCCTTCACAAGTCCAGAGCGAATAATTCCCTTTGCGGTCAATCCTATCGTAAATGAAGTATCTTTGGTTGTTAACTTGCTTGCATATACATAGGCATCCGTAATGAGGTCTGCCATAGAGTTTCCTGTAAAGGCAGAATAATCTTCATACACATCCGTTAGCGGGAAGTTTGTATACCCAATCGATTGGTCCATTGTATATCCATATTGCTTGAGATAATTTTCATTTACATCCGTTTTATATTCTTGAATTTTTGCGCTAATTGTTTGATCAACTGGACTTTCTGCCGTAATAGGAATCAATTGATAATCAATCTTCTCTTTTGTCTTTGCGTCGATATCTAACAAACCAAGATACTTACCAAAACATCCCGCAGATACAATCCATGTTTTATTCTTATGAATCGGTTCTGTTAAAACAGTATGGGTATGACCACTGATAATAACGTCGATACCATCTACCTTCTGTGCAAGGATTTCATCCTCCGACTTACTAGAGTCTTTATTTGTACCACTATGAGAAAGGCAAACAATCACTTGTGCACCTTCTTCTTTCAGTTTCTGAACCATCTTCTTGGCAACTTCGATACGGTCAGGGAAAGTGTTACTACCAGCAGCTGTGTAATAGACACTGTCTTCACCCATTACCCCAAATAAGCCAATCTTATATCCACCACGTTCAATGATTTTATATTCTGCACCACCATGATCTTCCCAGGCTTTCTTTAACGCCTGTGATTCTTCATCCTCACCAAATGTAAGATTACTACAAACAATTGGAGGAGTATTGGTAGAACTTTCAATCATCTTTGTAAGAGAAGCGACACCATAATCAAACTCATGGTTTCCAAGTGTTGTCGCATCATAACCCATCATTCCTAATAGCGATAAATCGGGTGCACTCTTTTCAAATAAGGCATTATAGAAAGTACCCATTGAAAAATCACCTGCATCAACCAGTATCGTATGATCGTTACGATTTGCCGCAATAGTTCCTGCTAGTTGTGCATATCCACCAATCACTTCTGGTTCACCCGTCTCTGTATTCGTCACACGATAGGAATCGATATGATCATGTAAGTCATGCGTAAATAGAATACGTACCGTCGAACTATCATTCGATATCTGTTCTTCATCAGCGTATACAACTGTGGAAATCGTACTTGTCAGTACTGTCATCGCAGTTATAATTTTTAATAAAAATTTCTTCATGTTGCTAGCACCTCTGCGCTTTTGATTATATCATTTTGCATATTGAAAAGAATGAGGAAACCCCATTCTTTAATATTTTTCAAAAATTTTCACTTTATTATGCAAAGTTATATTCTGTCACAATTGGCTTTCTGCCCTCTGCCTTATCTCTATAGTATTCATAGAAACTAATACCAAGATACGAACCAGAAATATTGTAAACATTTGTATAGCCAAGCTTCTGTAATGCACAGATGACATTGTAACTACGCTGTGAAGAACGACAGTGCAAGTATACAGGAACATCTGTAGGAATTTCACTGAGTCTTTCTCTAAACTGAGACATTGGAATATTCACCGCGTTAATCAGATGTCCCTTTTCAAACTCATCTGGTTCACGAACATCGATAATGCATGCATTATTTTCTACAAGCTCTCTTACCTTGTAAACTGGAACCTGTCTGAATTTATCATGTAAAAGATTTAGTCCTACAAGAGCTGTGTGATTCACAACATCCTTCGCTGTTGAGTAGTATGGGGAATAGCATAGTTCTAATTCCTTTAAGTCTTCAAGTGTTGCGTTCATACTAATCGTAGCCGCAATCACATCGATTCTCTTATCTACACTACCCTTGCCGACTGCTTGCGCTCCTAAGATTCTTCCCGTAGGCTTTTCAAAAATAAGCTTAAAGAAAAGTGGGTTACTATCTGGCATTAAGCCAACCTTGTCTCCTGGGATTGTATACGCAAAGTCATAGTTATAACCATGTTGTTGGCAATCTTTTTCATTTAGACCTGTGTTTGCTACATTTAAGCCAAAGAGATGGATACAGCTTGAGCCAATAACACCTCTATTACTGTGTGTTTCACCAAACATATGGTCAGCCGCAGCTCTTGCCTGTCTTTGTGCAGGTCCTGCAAGTGGAAGTCTAGTCTTATCATTTGTAAGTCTATTTGTAACTTCGATTGCGTCTCCTACTGCATAAATATCAGGATAGTTTGTCTGGTAGTTATAGTTTACTAAGATTGCCCCTGTCTTACCAAGCTCAATACCACAATCCTTCGCAAGCTTTGTCTCTGGCGCTACACCGATTGCCATAATCACAGCTTCAGCTGGAAGATGTTCTCCACTAGAGAGAACTACTTCACCTTCACCGACTTCTGTCACTGTCTTTCCTAAATAAAGGTTAATACCATTATCAATGATTTCCTTGTGAAGAATCTGTGCCATATCTTCATCAAGAGGTTTCATAACCTGTGGTAAACCTTCCACAAGATTTACTTCTTTTCCTGCTTCGCGGAAATTCTCAGCCACTTCTAGACCAATAAAACCACCACCAACAACAGTTACCTTATTTACATTCTTCGCAGCTACATAAGCTTCAATCTTTTTAATGTCTGTAACATTCTTTACTACAAATACATTTTCACGGTCGATACCTTTAATTGAAGCCGGCAAGATTGCGTTCGCACCTGGTGAAAGTGCTAATTTATCATAACTTTCTGTAAAGCTTTCTCCAGTAACTAAATTCTTTACGACTACTTCTTTCTTGTCTGGATGAATCTCTGTAACCTCATGCTTTACCAAAGCCTTGATTCTGTACTTATTCCAGAATTCTTCTGGATTCATCAAAACTAGCTTATCGCTGTTATCAACGATTCCACTTAAAGCGAAAGGTAGGCAGCAGTTAGAGAAGGATACATTCTCTCCTCTTTCAAACATAATAACTTCTGCTGTTTCATCGATTCTTCTAGCTCTTGCGGCAACACTGGCACCACCAGCTACACCACCTATAACTACAATCTTCATACTTTCTCCTTTTCTTCACGAAACATTCTTTCTTTTTCTAAATTGATATACCAAAATACCACAAACCGTCCATAAAATTAGACTAATGAAAGCTTCCTTTGAAAGTTGTGCGGGAGATCCTGGAAACATTAACAGCACAATGAAACTAGCTGAAATTAGTGAACCTAACACGCACAGTACTTTTTCCATCTTAGATTTTGCAAGGGATATACTGATGAAACTTACATACATATACGCTACTGCCGCAAGCACACTTGCCATATCTACAATGTAGATAATTACACGTCTACCAACAAAGGCTCCAATCAAACTAATCGCACAGACAAAGAGAATAGCATATGGTTGTACACCTTTTTCATTCTTGATGCTGTATCTTTCTCCAAGATGTTTTCTTTGGGATAGACTTGCAATCAGTTTACTCGACGCAATCATAAAACCATTGATTCCACCAATCACAGCAGCTGCCAAAGCAATTAACATGATATAGAATCCAGCTTTACCTAAGTGTTGAATCACCGCATCCGCGACAGCCCAATGCGTCTTCATAGCTACTTCAGGTGAAAAGCCTAATCCAGCTATAGTATTTAATGCTCCATAAATGAATATACCGATCAATACCGAAATCCCTACGAGTAACGTAGATTTTTCAGGTTTAAAGCCAAGTTCTTCCGAAACCTGTGGTACTACATCAAACCCTACAAATAAGAAGGGAGCTATCGCTATAATCTTTGAAATCTCACTGAACGAAAAGCGGTAGTTTTCCACATAGTTTTGATGAAAGGCCTGCAAATCACTTCTCATAAACATCAAGCATAGAAGCCCTGATACAATGACAGCCAAAAGAATGCTCATGATATTTTGCACCTTCGTGCTAATTTTTAACCCTTGAATATTGATGTAACCAAACAAAATAATGACAGCAGACATCACAAGTACATCCGTTAGATAGATTGGATATCCCGAAATGGAATATAGATAGAAGAAATCCATCTTCGCACCAAATATCTCACGTAACAGAAGAACAAATGCGCCTGCATTAAGTGGAACCATGCTTAAATAACAAAGACTTAGGGACCAGCCCACTACAAAGCCATGTACCTTGCCTAAATGATTTAAAGCATAGGTAAACTCTCCACCATCTTCTCTATGATTCTCGAGCATGATGTGATAGCCATTTTGTATCACCATGATAAAGACACCACCAATCAAAAGCCCGATAAAGGTATTGATTACACCTGCTTCTTTTAAAAACTTTGTACCTGGAAGTGTAAAGGAACCCCAGCCTATAATGGCTCCAATTACTAATCCAAGAACATCGATATATCTTAATTTTTTATCCATCTAAGCGAACTTTTTTAGCAATGATATTTCCTACAACACCACCGATTACTAAGACTACAAGGAAGATCCATCCGGATAGTGAGAAGTTTGCGATTGGAGTATATAAAGCTCCTACGTTACATCCGTTAGAAAGTCTTGTACCAAATCCCATCGCAAAGCCGCCAATTGCATAGAATAATGCCTGCTTTGGATTCATCTTCCAACTTGACTTGCAGAAGGAGATGAAGTTATTTGATGTAAGCATGTATACAAATGTACCTAATACGATACCTCCGTTCTGTACATTGATTGGGTGTTCAAAGAAAGGCATTTGGTAAGGACCTGCTGCTCCCTTTGTAAATTCAACAATTGTTTCTACCTTAACACCAAACAACATGAGTAACTTACCAAACCAGAATCCGTAAGGAGTACTTGCACCCCAACCTGCTTTTGTAACACCCATGAGTAATACGAATACTGCAGAGATGACAAGAACAGCCGTTCTTAAACTCCAAGGACGTGCGAAGATCTTCACATAACCTTCTTCACTGCATGGACAAACAGCTTCTGTTTCATCAAGAGACTTCTTTTCAGCAGCTAACTGTACCGTTTCACTACCAATGCCAAAGTAAGTTCCTGCTTCCTTTCTCTTCTTTTCATAGAGATAACTTAACTTCACTACGATCAAGCAAAGAATACCAGTTAAAATTAACGCACCTAAGTAACCCTGTAAACCATCAAACGCAAATAAGTCTGGGAAGTATACACCATTCTTATCACCAAACTTGATTAAAGAATCCTGTACCCAGCTTGCTGTATTCTGGATTGGGAAGCCTACAAATACACCAATACAGAAGAATAGTAAGGTAACAATACCTCTAGGAAATGCCGCAACTAAGTCTGTTAGTACACCTGATGCACAACATGACGCAAACGCCATACCAAATCCGAAGAGAAGACCTCCTAAGATCAAGCCTAAGTTAATTGGGTTTACCCAAAGATCAAACTGGGAAACATCCGCATTATATAGGACTGCTGTACTAACTGCAGCCGAAACGAAAAACATAAACATCAAGGCTCTCATGAGCTTTGTAGAACCACCCTTATAGGCACGGTTTACACTTCCCGCAAAGCCCATAAAGCCTCTCGCTAAAGCGTAACCTAAAATTGCACCCATCATTAATCTGAAATACAGCATTGATGAACTTAATCCAAACATGCCGAATAAGATTACAATTGCCAACAATATAAAGCCAGCAATTCTCTCCATTTGTTTCATACTTTTAATTTCTCCTTTTTCTTCCATGATAAAACTATCCCCCATATGGAAGCCCTATCATCTTCATACGAATTGACATAGAAATGTGCAGAGCTAATGTAGGCTGTTCCTCTGCTCTATGTTTTTCTACTATAGCACAATTCTTATTATCGTATATACCCCTATTACACATAGAAACCCAATCCAAATCTATATTGTAAAATTCACAAACAAAAACCTCCATCTTTTCGAAATAATTCTTCGAGATGGAGGAAATACCAATCTACTCGATTTTTAACTACTATCCTTCTAGATAATATGCATATGCCTTATCAGCACGTCCAGCTGTATGTGAAGCACCTTCATATCTTGTTACGAAGATTGTAGCTGCCTCAGCAGCGCCTTCTGCTGAATCCGCAACATTCTGTAATCCAACAAGAGTACTGTTATACGCACCTGTTAACTCATGTGTTAAGAAAGCTAACTGTCCTTCAACCGTTGTATAGTCGAGGCCATTATTTGCACAATAGTTAACTAAGTTTGTATATCTACCGCCACCCCATTGGCATAAACCGTAATAGGATGAACCAGCAGTTGGATTAAACTTGGATTCTTGCCACATGTTCGCAAGAACACCACAAGCTGCAGCCTTAGACAATCCAAGTGTACCTGTTAAGTAAGAGTAAATTGTCTGATAGTTGCCAGAAGTATCTACTGGACCAGAGGATACATACGCTCTTGTGACATTAATTGTATAAGAGGCAGTAGAAACATTACCGTTCTTATCCGTCGCAGTTACTGTCGCTGTATATGTTCCTGCTTTTGAGATATCACCATCGACCGCAACTGTATAGTTCCCCTTTCCGTTTTCCGTTGAAGCAGTTAAGCTACCATCAATCGGATCAATGACTGAGACAATATTTGAGAAAAGGTCATAGGAGCTTCCAGCCTTAATATCAACGCTGCTAGCAGCTAAAGTAATCTCTGCTGGTTTTGTGTCCACAACATTTACACTTGCTGTAAATGTCTTGGAATTTGTTAAACCAAACTTAGACTCTTTACCAGATAAAATCAGTTTAACTGGATAGGATCCAATTGCACTAGCATCAATCTGTCCATCAATCTTTAAATCACCAGTATGTTCCGCAACGAGTGTATGTACATCAAATGTACTTCCATACTCAGCTGTCGTAATACCACTCATGTTAAGTCTTAATGAATCATATAACTTAGCCTGTGATAATAACATCTGCTTATTCATATAGTCTCTTCTTGCGAGCACATAACTAAGTGCAGTACCACCTACCATGCAAGCAGCCAAACCAAACGCAAGAAATTTCTTTGTCGTCATTTTTAATCTATGTTTCATATGAAAATGATACACGAAAATTATTTAAAACGTCAAATTTAGCGCATAAAATACACAATTTTCACACAAAATTAACACAATATTTATTATGTTAAAACATGCATGCATAATATATGAAAATTTCTTTCAAAAAATTACTTGCATATCCAACTATTTTATACATACAAACGTGCATGCATGTATATAGAAAAAAGTGCTAAACTTAAGCCGTGGGCTATTAAGGCAGTATTTAAGGAATTATGGTGTAATCCCGATAAAAGGGTTACACCTTTTCCTTTATTTAAGCGGATTTTTCCGCTTTTTCTGTTTTATTCTTTCCATTGTATCAATAAGCTTCTGCTCTGTCGGAATGTCAAACAATCCGACTGCCGTAAAGTAAATATCCACTTTAACATTGTTGTGAGAATGTTTCTTTTCATTGTTGTGTATTTCTATATGCTCAATAAGTTTGTTTACAATAGTTGGAGTAATTTCTTTCATTTCTGTAAATTCCATAAGCCCCTGATAGAGCATCTTCATATCAACCGTCTGTTTCTGAAGTTCAACAAGCGTTTTTCATTTTCTTTGACCTCTTGCATAAGTTGTTTCTGTTCAGTTTCATATTCATTTGCCATACGGGAATAACGCTCATCGGATAATTTGCCGAGAATATTATCCTCATAAATTCTTGAAAATAACTTGCCCAAATCGGATATTCTTTGCTTTACACTTTCGGTTTTAACTCGCAAAGATTTCTCTCGGTTTACGGATTCTGCACCTTTCTTTTCGGAGATAAGATAAAGGAATGCATTGTTGTAACAACGGACAAAGTCCGCAAGTTCGGATATGGCTTCTTTAACGATTACTTCAAGCACAACGTCTCGGATAAAGTGAATTGAGCAAGTACCTCGAACGTCTTTATATGAAGAGCATCTCCAAAATTCTTGATTTTTCTTTAAGCTTTTAGAAGCACAAAAGTGAAGTTTAGAACCGCAATCGGCGCAATATATTAAACCGGAAAACAAACTCCTTCTTCCTGTTGCAGTATTTCGTCTTTTGTTCTTTCTGAGTCCTTGCACTCTCAGCCAAATATTTTCACTGATGATTGCTTCTTGCGTATTTGGAATAATCTGATAATCCTCTTGTGATTTCTCAATTTTCTTATGCACTTTGTAACTGACCGTTGTGCTTTTGCCGTTTATGGTACAGCTGGTATACTGTCGGTTTTCAAGAATGTGAACAACACTTTTGGAACTCCAGCCATAAAATATTAAGCGGCATAGGATTACTTGTTTTTTTGCCTACAGAGATGAAATATGCTGTCGGTGTAAGCACTTTTTCGGCTTCAAGTTGTCTTGTAATTTGCGACGGACCTTTACCTGAAATGCAAAGGTTAAATATCTTTCTTACAATTTCAGCCGCAGGTTCATCTATGTACCATTGTTCCTTGTCACCTTCGATTTTCTTGTAACCGTAAGGCACTGATGAAGAAATCCTCATACCCTTTGAAGCTTTCATCTCATTAACGGCACGGATTTTCTTCGAGGTTTGTGCAGCATACCACTCGTTAAAAATGTTATGAAACGGCATCATTTCCGTTCCCATACCTTTCGTGGTATCAACATTTTCCTGTATGGCTATGAAGTTGACTCCTAAGGTCGGATAGACAATTTCTGTGTAGTGACCGCAAAACAAATGCTCTCTGCCAAAACGGGATAAGTCTTTTACAATTACGGTTGACACCTTACCTGCTTCAATAAGGCTTTCCATTTCCTGAAAACCGAGACGGTTAAATGTTGTTCCGCTGATACCATCATCGACAAAGAATTGCGGATGTAAATATCCGTTTTTCTTTGCATAGGTCATCAGTATTTCTTTTTAATTTGATATTGAATTACTCTCACCCTCTAAATTGTCGTCTTGAGATAAACGGCAATACAGAGCGGTGATTTTTTCTTCTTGCCCTGACGAATTTTCCCAAAAGCTGTGCCTTGACTTTTAAGGATAATAATGATATCATTATATCAAGATTTAATGATATCATTATGGAGGTGCTATATATGGTTAAAGAGAATAAAGCTAATCGAACAAGACAAGTTCAATTCCGAATGGACCCTGAAATATTTAACAAATTAAAAGCAACCATTGTTTATGACAAAGATATGCATAGTATGGCTGACTTGTTTAATGAAGCAGCAGAGAAATATTTGAAAGAAAAGGAAGCCGGAGGTAAAACCCAATGACAAGGCACGATATGATTGAACGCATTGGAAATACATATATGACATCAAATATTGAAGGTGGCGAGTATAGCTATATTCAGGAGGCGGGTTCAAGGGCAAATCTTGAAAATGCTTTGGGACGCAGTATATCCCACTTCAAACTTGATATACGCTTTGAAAAAGACGATATAGTTGTTCTTGTTGAAACAAAGCAATTGTTCAAAAAATCCGATGAAGCACAACTTAATGAATATCTTCAACAAGAGCGTGCTTTACATTACGGAAAGAAAATTATTGCTATTCTTGCGAATACAAATAATGAGGAAATCAAGGTTTGGAAATCTGCTGTCGATGATGAACACATTTTAACTAACGAAACTGTTCTTGATAAAATGGAACATTATGTTGGTTTGTTTGATGCAAGCAAACAAAATGACAGAGAAAAGGTGTTGAAGAACACTTATGATTTGAATGAACTTCTTCATAAAATGGATATTGACGAAAGGCTTCGCAGTCAGTTTGTCGGAACAACACTTCTATATCTCAAAAAGTTAGTTGAAAAATTTGGTGGAAAGAAAATTGATGAAGAATTAAAGAGAACGCTTGATACACATTGGTCTGTAATGGACGGCAAACAACTTCGTGCAGCAATAGAATCAACTTTGGATAGTTTGCTTGACGGCTCTGATAATAAAGCAAAGAAAATCGAATTGCTCCAAAAGAATGTTCTAAACGATCAAAAAGTTAAAAAGCTGACAATAACCCATTGGATTAAAATTTTAGATACAATCCTTATGGACATTTATCAGTATATTGATACAAACAGTTCTGAGGGGCAAGATATTTTGAATTTGTTTTTCATTGCATTTAATAAATACACTGGCAAGGCCGACAAAAATCAAGCATTTACCCCTGATCATATAACAGAATTTATGTGCAGATTAACCGAAGTGGATAGAACAAAACGTGTGCTTGATATAACTTGCGGTAGTGGTTCTTTTTTAGTGCAAGCTATGGTTAAAGAATTAGCTGATTGCAGTCGTGATAAAACCGAAGATGAAGCAAAAGCATTACAGGACATTGTAAAAAAAGAGCATATATATGGTATAGAAGTTGAAGAAAAAGCTTACGGTCTATCAACAACCAACATGCTTATTCATGGTGACGGAAATTCTAACATTAAGTTCGGAAGCTGTTTTGATTGTAAGGCGTTTATTAAAGCTGCTAACCCTGACATTGTTTTAATGAATCCACCTTATAATGCCAAACCTATCGGTATTCCTGAAAGATACAAAAAGAATTGGGGTAAAGCAAAAGATGGCAAGGAAGATCCAACAAAGGGGTTAGTGTTTATTCATTATCTTTCTGATGTCATTGCAGAAATCAATAAAGAAAGAGAAAACAATGACGAGCAAAGAAAAACTGTAAAACTTGCAGTTCTGCTTCCAGTATCCACCGCTATTGGGACAAGTAAAATTATCGAAAATGAAAAAATTGAAATGCTAAGAAGTAACACGCTTGAAGCAGTGTTTACGCTTCCTAATGAAATTTTTTATCCTGGGGCATCCGTTTCAGCTTGCTGTATGTTATTTACATTGGGTAAGCCACACAAAAAATCAGATGACACAGTTAATGAAACATTCTTTGGCTACTGCAAAGATGACGGATTTAAAAAGAAAAAGAATCTTGGCAGAATAGAACAATTTGACGAGAATAATAATTCTAAATGGAAAGTCATTGAGGATGAATGGCTTTACTTGTTCAATAATAAAAAAGCAGTTGATGGTAAATCATCCACATCCGTTGTCGATGGCAAATCAGAATGGCTATGTGAAGCTTATATGAAAACAGATTATAGTAAACTCTCCGAGAGCGATTTTCAACAAACACTTAACAATTACCTTGCTTATTTAATGAAGGAGGGTAAAATCTATGAATCTTAATACGACGAATTGGAAAGAATTTGTTTTAGGAAGATTATTTGTTATAAAAAAGGGAAAACGTTTGACTTCGGCAGAGCAAGAAGATGGAGGCAATAATTATATTGGTGCAATAGATTCAAATAACGGTATAGCTAATCATATAGCTCAAGCTCCAATACACAAAGGCAATACCATATCACTCAGTTATAATGGTTCCGTGGGAGAAGCATTTTATCAAAAAGACCCTTATTGGGCAACAGATGATGTTAATGTATTATATTCAAAATATGAGGGGTTTAATGAACAAATAGGCTTGTTTATTGCTACTGTATTAAGGCAAGAAAAATATAAGTTTTCTTATGGGC